>DAIDIT010000244.1 GCA_027451705.1 Pseudomonadota bacterium | reverse complement strand
GCCTCGCCCGCCACGAGCTTCCCCGCCGGATCCACGCGGTCGCGGCCATCCCCCGCAATGCCCTCGGCAAGATCGACCGCGCGGCGCTGCGCGAGCTGGCCGGCGAGGCCGCGGCCCCGCCCGCCCGTTCGTCCGGGACGTAGCGGCCGGTCGCGCTACGGCGCGAGGAGCTGCTGGAACGCCGGGGTGCCGCGGACGGAGGCGAGGTCGGGATCGGTCTTCATGAGCTGCACGTCGTCGAAGCCCGCCTCGAGCGCCTGCCGCAGCCACCAGAGGCACTCGCGCTCGTGGCCCATCCGCGCCTGGTAGCAGGCGAGGTTGTAGCGGAGCGTCGCGCCGAGGTCCTTCGAGATGTCCCGCTCCAGCGCGGCCATGCACTCGTCGGCCGCCTCGGGGTAGCGGTTCATCTCGCCGTAGATCTCGCTCAGCACGGCATGGATCTCGCCCTCCGCCGGGTTCAGCTCGGCCGCGCGCGCCTCCGCCTTGCGCGCCTCCTCGAGGCGGCCCTCCTTGAAGTAGACCTCGCCGAGGCCGGCGTACGCCGCCGCGTCACGGGGCGCGCGCGCGACGGCCTTGCCGAACGCGGCCGCGGCCTCCGGCAGCCGGTGCTGCGAGAGGAGCAGCGCGCCGAGGCTCTTGTTCAGCTCGACCGGGCAGCCGGGGCGGGCGGTCGCCGCGGTCCAGGTCGCGATGGCGTCCAGGGGCCGGCCGGCCTGGAGTTCCAGGGCCCCGAGCAGCTCCCAGCGGTCGAACCGCTCGGGCGCGTCGCGCAGCTCGCCGCGCAGGTCGTCGAGGGCTCGGGAAAGCAGGCCGGCGGAGAGATCCGCCTCGAGCAGCCGATCGCGCAGCGCCCCGTCGTGGGGGGCGAGCGCGACCGCGCGATCGAGCCACGCCGCCGCCTTCGCCGGATCGCGCCCCTCGGTCGCGGCCCGCTCCGCCGCACGGGCGAGCGCTTTCGCCCCTCCGCGCGGCGGTTCGTCTCCGGACGGCGCGTGCGGCACGAGGCTGTCCGCGGCCCGCAGCCACGCCGGCAGGGCGCGCCCGAGGAGCTGCTCCGCCCCCGAGAGGTGGACCACGTAGAGCCGGTGGCCGTCGCGGACGGTGGCCTCGAGGACCTGGACCGCGACCCCGGAGGTCTTGCCGCGGAGGTCGAGCCGGAAACCCCGGCGGCCTCCGACGAGCGCAGGCCCCTCCTCCGCGACCACCGGCTGGCCGAAGCCGCGGAGGTAGCGCGCGACGGACTTCGCCGCGAGCTTGCCGTCCGTTTCCCGCCCCTCGCCCGGCTGCAGGTAGCGGGCGTCGACCTCCAGGAAGACCGGCATGCCGCGCCGCCCGGTCCGGCCGTCCGCGTCCTGGAGCTGGAGTCGAATGCGGTTGGGCGTCTCGCCGACCACCGCCCAGCCCTTCGCGGGGAGGTCGACGTCGAAGCTGCCGGAGCCCGACCGGTAGGCGCGCTCGCCGGGAAGTGGTGCGGATACGGCGGGCCCCCGGCCCACCGTCGCGCAGGCGGCCAAGCAGGACGCGGCGAGAAGCGAGAGACGCGGGTCGTGTCTCACGGGTAGGTGTAAATCTCCAGGCCGCCGACCGGGCCGCCATCGGCCTCCTCCCCGGAGATTACCAGAGCCGCACCGTAGCCGGAAATGTCGGCCACCGCCGGGCGGATCCGGGCGTGGGCGAGCGAGCCGGCGGGCGCCACCACGCCCGTCGAAAGGTCGATCGTCTCGGCGCTCGCGAGCGCCCCGCCGTCGTCCCCCACGCCGCCGACGACGAGGACCTTGCCGTCCGGGAGCGTCGTCCAGCCGAAGTCGGCGCGCGCGGCCGAGAGCTGCGGCCCCGGGAACGCATCGAGGTTCGAGAGGTGCCACTCCGACGTCGCGACGACCTTCCCGCCGCTCCAACCACCCATCTGGAGGATCCCGCCGTCCGCGGCGGTCGCTCCGAAGCCCGTGCGCTGCGCCAGCGCGGCACCGAACGGCGGGAGGGTGCCCCCGTCGGGCGTGGGACCTTCGTACACCGACAGCTCGGGGGGCGTCTGGCCGTCGCCGACCACGTCGCCGACGCCGGGCAGCAGCGTGACCTGCCCCGCGAGGCAGGGCGACCCGAGCGGCAGCGCCCCGAGCCAGCCCTCCCCGCCCACGCCGGGGAGGGCGCCGTAGACGTCGACCGCCGCGGATCCCGTGGTCCGGCCGCAGCCGACGAGGACCGCGCTGCCGTCCGCGGTGAGCGCGCCCGACGGATCGATCTGCGGCGCCGAGAGCGGGTGCAGCGGCCGGTCGCCTCCGTCTGCATCCAGGATCTCCGCCGTGTCGGTGGCGCCCCCGGGCCCGTCCCCGCCCGCGAGGAAGAGCCGCGGGGCTCCCGGCGCGCCGGTGAGCGCGAGCGCGAGGTGGTGGGCGCGCGGAAGCAGGCTCTGGCCGAACGGCTCGAACGCGACGCGCCCCTGATCGTAGAGCCAGATCGCCGTCGAGAGGCCGCCGTCCGCGGCCCGCCCGCCCGAGACCAGCACCTGGCCGTCGCCCCACGGGACCGCCGTGCTCCCGGCGAGCGGGGGCAGCGAGATCGCGTCGAACGTCGAGAACGCGGCGACCTTCCCGAAGAAGACCGTCGCGACGGCGGGCCCGGCGCGGCCGTCCGCCGGCACCGGCACCCCGCGCGCGATCCCGCGCCAGAGCGTCTGGCCGTCCGCCGCGAGGCCGAGGACCGTCACGTCCACCGGCCCCTGCGGCAGCGGCAGATCGATGCCGCCGTCCGAGAGCGGCGCGGTCACGCCCGCGTCGCCGCCGTTCCAGCTCGCCGCGACCGAGAGCGTGGCGACCTCGACCGAAGGATCGGGCGCGTCGGGCAGCACGAGATCGACGACCAGGCGGACCGAGGGCGGCGGCGCGGCCCGGCAGGCGAGACAGGCCGCGGCGAGGAGAAGTCCCCTCCGCGCCGTCACGGGCTCCCCGTCCGGATCTGCACGTAGCCGTCGGGGCCGGGCGCGGGCGCCGGGGACGCGCGCAGCGCCGCGTACGCGCCGACCGCGCAGGCGACCACCGCCACGGCACCGCCGGCCCACCAGATCCAGCCGCTGCCCGATCCGCGCGCGGGCGCCCGCCCAACCCGTGCCGCGACCGGGGCCGACGTCGCCGCGGGCGCCGGTTCGAGCGCCGCCGCGAAACCGTCGAGGACCCAGCCGCGCGGGCCACACCGCTCGAGCGAAAGAGGCGTCGCGCCCTAGAGCGCGTCGAGCCGCCAGCAGCCGCGGACCGTCCCCGCCGTCAGCAGCGCCACCTTTTGTACGCCGAGCGCGCGGGCGAGCGAACCGAGGCCGCCGGGAGGATTCCCCCCGTCGAGCGGGCGCTCGAGGATCCAGGGCGGCGCCTCGCGCGCGGCCTCGGCCGGCGGCGCGGACTGCAGCCGGCCCTCGACGTCGAGGTCGATCGCGACCGAGACCGGCGCAGCGCCGACGTCGACCGGGTGGGCGAGGCTCCGGCGGCCAGCGCGCTCGAGCCAGACCCACGCGGTGTGCCGGTACTGCCCCGCGAGCGACAGCGGCGACCGGCCGGCGAGCCGCCCGTCCACGTACACGTCCGCGCCCGGGGTGCCGCGGACCTCGAGCGGGCCGCTCGGGACGGTCGCGAGCGTCCCCCGCGCCGCCTCGAGCGGCGCGCGGAGCGGCGGCGAGATGTGGGCGCGGTCGGCTTGCGCCGCCGGGTCGCGGACGAGGGCCCAGCGGAGGTGCGGCGCCGGGTCTCCCGTCCGGCCGGCGGCGAGCGCGAGGCCCCAGGCGATCTCCGCCGCGCGCCGTCCCGCAGCCGTCGCGATCGAAGGCGGGGCCGCGGCGAAGCGGGCGGACGCCTCCGAGGCGGCGCGGATCGTCTCCGCGAAGTTTCCCGAGTCGAAGGCCGCGCCGGCCTCCTCGAGCGCCCGCTCCGCCCCCGGCGGCGCCCCGCCGCCGACCTCGCGCAGGCCGCGGCCGAGCGGCTCCCACGCCTCGGCACCCCACACGGCGGAGGCCCCGCGCGACCGGAGCGCGCCCGCGAGCGCCGGCAGCGCCGCGACCGCGCCCGCGGGGTCGGCGCCGGCGGCGTGGCCCGCGACGAGCACCCAGCCCGGATTGCCCGCGAGGAGCAGCGCGAGGCAAATACTCGACATGTCGGATCTTCTCGCACGCACGCCCCGAGGGTTCCAGCGTCGATGCTCCGGCCGGAACGCGAACGGATTCTGGTCAGCGCCTCGGGCCGAACAGCTCGTAGATCAGCCCCCCGTCGCGCTCCGCGCGCGCGATGAGCGGGCGCGTCGCCTCGAGCTGCCGGATCTGCGCCGCGTTGCAGTAGCTCTGCCGCGGCACCGCCATCACGTACTCCGCCGACGGGTAGACCGACTCGCGCAGCTTCGGCCCGCGCCAGGCCGCGCCGGCCGAGGCGAGCGCGGGCGACGCGCCGCAGACGCCGAAGCTCACCGACCGATCGCCGACCGCGGCGTAGAGCGCGCCCATCGCCTCGCGCATCGAGTTGTACCAGTAGTCGCCCTCGGTGCCGTTGACCCGGTCGTCCTGCGGCGGGGCCATCGAGAAGACGTGGGCGCGCTGGGCGCCGCCCAGGCCGCCGATGAAGTCGTTGAAGTAGGCGATCTCGTAGGGGTGGTAGACGGCGAGCGGGAAGACCAGCGCGGCGATCGCGGCGGCCGAGGCCCCCGCGAGGGCGGGGCGCCACAGCCGCTCCGGCCACGTCCGCCGTCGCCAGAGGGCACGCGCCGCGGAGGCGAGCTGCGCCGCGCCGACGCCCGCGAGCGCGCAGAGGCCGGGCACGTACTCGAGGAAGTGGCGGTTCGCGTCGTAGAAGTTCGAGTGGGGCGCGGCGATGCGCAGAAGCGGAATCCCGGTCCAGAGCGCGAGCAGCGACCAGCGCGCCCACGCGCCGCGGTCGCGCGACCAGGGCACGGAGGCCGCGGCGGCGGCGAGCACGAGCGGCGGGGTGGTGAAGGCGAGCGCTCGCAGCGGGTAGTTCGTCCAGGTCGGCCTGGGCCCTCGCGCATAGCCGACGAGGAAGCCGATGTAGCCCTGGAAGTGGTCCCAGAACGCCGCCGCCCCGCCCTCCCAGAGCCACGGCCAGAGCAGGACGAAGATCGCGAAGGCGAGGTACGGCGCCCCGAGCGTCGCCGCGACGATGGGGACGTTCAGCGGCCGCCGCCGCCGCCAGAGGAACCAGAATGCGAGCGGAAGCCAGAGGACGATCGTCGCCGCCGCGAAGACCGCGTTGATGCGGCAAGCGAGCGCGACGCCGATCAGCGCCGCCGCGGCCACGACGTGCCGGGCGCGGTCCTCCGCGACGCCCACGCCCGCCGCCAGGATCGCGACGCCGTAGGCCATCGCGCACGGCCAGTCCTTCGGGTTGTTGATCGCGTGCGCCCAGGTCGCCGGGAAGAGCGACAGCGCGACCGCCGCCGCGATGCCGGCGCCGCGCCCGAGCAGGCGGCAGGCGTAGGCGCAGAAGAGGAAGAGCGCCGCGCAGTGCCAGAGGACGAGCCCGAGGTGGTGGCCGTCCATGTCCGAAAGCCAGCCGAGGCCGCGGTGGAAGATCGCCGAGGTGACGGCCGCGACGAGGTCCGGGAGCACCGGATAGTGGATCGGGTCCGCCCAGACCGGGAAGCGGCCGTAGGCGCTGTGGAAACCCACCGGGTCCCGGCCGTTGAAGTCGAGCGCGCCCGCCAGCCCCGGGTGGCCGAGGAAGAAGAGCGTCCGGTCGCCGGCGTAGAAGAGTGCCGGGGAGTCGATCGACAGCCCGAAGCGCGGCAGGCTCGCGACGCCGAAGACGAACCACGCGGCCGCGAGCGCGAGCGCGGCCCGACGCGCCGTGAGCCAGGGCCACGGAACGGGCTCGGCCGCCGGGGCGGGCTTCGGCGCGTCCGGCGGTCGCAGCGCTTCGACGGGGCTCCCCATGGCGCCCGCAATCTCGCCGCCCCGACCCTCGCGCGTCAACAGCGGCCCCCCGGGGTCGACGGGTTGCCGGCCGCGGCGAACAGCGGGGGCCCGCCCCCTTGCCGGCCGGACGGACGGTGCATAGCCCTTGAAATGAAGCCTGGTTACCCACGCCGCCCGCCCCGGCACCGGGGCAGAGGAGTTGCCGATGGACGCCCAAGGAGCCGTCGCCGAAGCCCGACGCCGCTGGGGCGAGCGGGCGGTCATCTCGAACGGCCGCCTCGACAGCCGTTTCTGCCTCGTGGGCGTCCTCACCGAGCAGGGGTCGTTCGACGTCCACGGCAGCGGCCCCAACTGGGACGCGGCGTTCGCCGACGCCGACGCGCGGTCGCAGGGCCGATCTCGCGCGAAGCGGCGGACGGGCCGAGACCTTTGCGTCGTCACCGATCCGGGCGAGGCGAAGGGCAGGCGCCCGGCCGCGTAGCGAAGGCCGCGCTTCCGCGCCGCTCGCGCCTTCATTCCCTCCCCGCGAGGCGGGGTCAGCCGCCCGTCGCCCCCCGCGCCGCCCTCCGCGGCAGCCGCACCTCGAACACCGTCCCCGCGTCGTCCGACCGGACGCGGATCTCTCCGCCGTGCGCGGCGGCGACGGCCTCCGCGATGTAGAGGCCGAGGCCGAACCCCTCGGACTTCGCATGCGGCCCCCGCCGGAACGGCTCGAACAGGTGCGGAATCAGCTCCGCGGGGATCGGTGGGCCGCGGTTCGTCACCGCCAGCAGGACCGAATCCGCGTCCTTTTCGGCGAGCCGGACCTCGACGGGCGCCTCGGGGTCGCCGTACTGCAACGCGTTCGTCACGAGGTTTCCGACCAGCCGCCCGAGCCGGAGCGGGTCCCAGCTCCCCCTCACGTCGCCGCTGGATTCGACCTCGATGGTCCGGCCCGGGCAGGTCACCCGGACCTCGTCGACGACGGCGCGGACCACCTGGAGCAGATCCGCCTCCTTCGGCTCGATGGGAAGCACGTTCTTGAAGCGCGCCTGCATGTAATCGACCAGCCCGGAGACGATGCCCGCGATCCTCCGCGCCGACCGATCGATGCGCTGGAGGTCGCGGCGGGCCTCCTCGCCCGTCTCCTGCCGCTTGAGCAGCATCGCGATGCTCTGGATGATGACCTGCAAGGGGTTGCGGATGTCGTGGCCGGCGATGGCGATGACGCGGTCGCGGAGCTCCACGGCCTCCCTCAGCGACGCCCGCTGCTTCGCCTGGACGATCAGCATGGCCGCCCGATCGGCGGCCGTCCGGAATAGGAGGAGGTCCTCGGCGGCGAACTCGTACGCGGTCAGCGAGCCCATGTGGGCCACCCCCACGACCTCGCTGCCCCGCAGCAGCGGCACGCCGTAGAGCGCGCGGAGGCCGCTTTGGCGGAGGAACGCACTCTGGACCATCGGGTCCGTCGCGGCCGACCGCAGGGCGACGGGCTTGCCCGTGGCGGCGACGGTTCCGGCGAAGCCCTCGCCGACGCGAACGCGGTACTCCAAGTCGCGCCCCTGGATGAGCCCGATCGCCGTGCGCACCCGCAGCCATTCGCCTTCGACGAGCAGGATGGCCGCCGAATCGACCGCGGGCACCGTCTCCATGAGGACGCGGAGCAGCCGGGGGAGGAGGTCCTCGACGTCCTCGACGCCCAGGCTGACCTCCGAGATCCGGTCGAGGGCCTGGAGCGTCCGGTGCCGCGCCTGCGCGTAGCGCGACACCGACTGGGCGACGCTCTCGTCGATGGCCCGATCGAGGGCCTCGAAGCCCGGGGCGACCAGCCCGGGCCGGTGGCGCCGCAGGATGCCGAAGAGGACCCGCCGGAGCGAGGCGTACTCGCCGACGACGTCCTCGAGGTCGTAGCCCTCCGCGAGGCGCGCGAGGGCATGGGCGGCGGCGTGCACGTCCGGCGCTTGCTCGAGGCTTTTGCCGCCCGAGGCGACGGCCGCGCCGATGGCGTCCAGGACCACCGGCAGGTGGTCGAGCAATTCGTGGTCCGGCAAGCGGGCCGCCTTGGGATCGGCGCGACACGCGTCGGCCCAGCGGGCGAGGATCTCGTCCCGGTGCTCGTCGATCAGATGCCGGAGTTCCCCCAGAGGCCGGGGTTCCCCCTCGCCCGGCTCGGACCGCATGTGCAGAAGGTGCACACGGCCCGGCAGAGGGGCAAAGGACGGCGTTTCGCCGGCGGCAGATTCGATCCGTGCCCCCTCGCGGGACCTGGACCGAGGGCCGACCGGTTCGTAGCTTGGCCGTTCGGGTGGAGTGCGTCCTTCCCCCGAACGGAGGAGTCGTGTCGGATCCGACGCTCGCCCGCGGGCACGGCGCGGACCCGCGCCGGCCGACGTGAGGCCGTGATGAAGGCGATCGACTGGCACCGGCTCTGGGTCCCCGAGGTCTCGCCCTGGGAAGTCGTCCTTCGCGCGGCGCTGGTCTTCGCGTTCCTGCTCGTCGCGCTGCGGATCGTCGGCCGCAAGGAGCTCACCCGCTGGTCCAAGTCCGACGTCGTGCTGCTGATCCTGCTTTCACAAGCGGTGCGCGAGACGCTGGTCGTCCACGACCCCAGCCTGACCACTTCCTTCCTCTCCCTCGCGACCCTGCTCGGACTGGAGTGGCTCGCCTCCTGGGCGGCCTACCGCTCACCGGCCGCCGGCCGGTGGCTCAACGGCAGCCGGCGCCTGGTGGTCCAGGGCGGGCGCCCCCTGCCGGAGCCCATGCGCCGCAGCCGGCTGACGCGCGACGACCTACTCGCCAACGTCCGCGACCGGGGCATGCGAGACCTCGAAGAGGTGGAGGAAGGCTACGTCGAGCCCAACGGCCGGCTGACGTTCGTGCGGAAGAAGCCCCGCTGAGCGACCGCCAGCGGTCGCGATCGCGGTCGAGTCCCGGGTGCCTCGGCCCCCGGGAGCGCTTTCCCGGGGGCCGAGGCCGGACCGCGCTATGCCCCGGCCGGCGTGTGGCCAGTGCCGGAGTCGCCCGTGCCCGAGGCGGGGGCCGGGCCGGGCTCCGGCGCGGCGGCGGGGGTGCTCGGAGGTGCGACGTTGACCGGGGGCGCGCCGACATTCAACTCGCCCTCCGAGGTGACGCCCAAGGGCGGGTTGCCGACGGTCTTGATCGCGAGCCGCTGCTTCCGGCCCTTGGTCCCCCGGACCGCGCGCGTTTGCCGGCGCTTGGCCACGGACACGAGGGTGTCCTGGGCCGACGTGGTCCGGGCCGTGTCCATCGGAATCCCGAAGCGCGACAGCAGCGGACTCTGGTTTCCGAGCAACGTCTTCACCGCCGCCCTCAGGGCCTTGACCAGCTCCCGCGCCTCGACCTCGACGGCCCTCCGTCGGTTGACCACGTCCCGGTAAGCCTGCAGCACCGGGTCGACGGCCCTGAAGGCCTTCAGGTAGCGCCGGACGAGCGCGACCCACGCCTTCTGCTTCATGGCCCTCCCGTTGACGGTGATCGTGGTGGCGGCGGGGAAGTTCGCGACCAGCGCGTCGAGCAGCTCGGCGAGGTCGGCCTCGAACTTCGCGGGGGTGATTCCGTTCGGCTTGGTGGTCATGTGCGACATTTGTAACTCCTTCGACTTGGGGAGAGCCGGCGGCGCCGGATCCCCGGGGGTGGACTGCGTGCTTCACGGGTTCACGGCCGCTCCTTGCGACTGCGCGCCTCACCTCCTCGTCCGGACCCGCGACCATCAGGGTCCCTATAGGGGGTAGCATCAATCTCCATGCCAACCACAACCCGCTGAAATCACATGTCAATGGATTCAAAATGGGTCGCGCCCCCGAACCCCAGTCCTGATTCCGAACCACCCCTCTCGGTCGCAGAACGGGCCCGACGGGCCCTCCGACCGCCCGAGGGGCGAGAGGACCGGCGACCCAGGCCGTCCAAAGCCGCCCGGAGCCCGCGGAGAGCCGGCCGCTGGCCAGAGGAGCGCCTCGGGACCTCGCCAGGCCCCCGCCCGACCTCGGAGGAGCCAGCCCGGAACGCCGAGGAAGCCTCCCGGACCCCGTCGGGCGGCGCTCGGACTTCCTAGGAGCGAGCCGGGACGTTTCGAGGAGGGCCCCGGACGCCGCCCGAGCCGCATCGGACTGCGTCGGACGCGCCTCCGACGTCGTCCCCCCTGCCTCCGACGCATTCCGGGCATGCCCGGAACGCCTCCGACCTCGCCCCTCGGCGTCCCGGCCCCGATCGTCCGCGTTCCGGGCTCGGTCCTCTGCCTTCCGGCCGTGTTCGCGCCCATTCCGGCTTTGCTCCTCCGCATTCCCGAGGCGCTCCTCCCCGTTCCGAAAAAGACCCTCCGGATTCCGCGTGCCCTCCCCTGCTGTCGGCCCGTGATCGGGCGGCATCGGTGCCGCTTCCGCACCGACGCGGCGCGGGCTCGAAACAAGCCGTGGGGGGAT
The DNA here is from genome assembly GCA_027451705.1 of Pseudomonadota bacterium. Classification (GTDB taxonomy): domain Bacteria; phylum Myxococcota; class Myxococcia; order Myxococcales; family JAKAPL01; genus JAKAPL01. Next base: position 940 of record DAIDIT010000244.1, on the reverse strand, counting down.
CGGGGTCGCGGCGAACCCCCGGCCTCTCGCGCTGGCCCCGCGGGCGGTTGCCTGGTAATTGCTGGGCGTGGACTCCGCGGCGCGGATCCGGCAGTCGTTGCGGCTGCAGGCCCACGAGCTCGGGCCGGTCGCGGCGCTCACGGGGCACGGCCTGTGCGTCGTCGGGAGCTTCGTGGTCGGGCGGTCGGCGCGCGACGCCATCTTCCTCGAGACCGTCGACGCGCGCTTCCTGCCGTGGATGTACCTCGCGAGCGCGCTCGGGGTCACCCTCGTCGGGCTCGGGTACGGGCGCATCGCGGACCGTTTCCGGCGCGACCGGATGGCGGCGGCCTCCGCGGCGGTCCTCGCGGCGCTGACCCTCGCGGCCTGGGTGCTGCTCGCGGCGGGGCACCACTTCCCCCCCCTCGTGCTCGGCCTCTACGTCCTGGTCGAGATCAGCGGGGCGCTCGTGGTCCTCCAGCTCTGGACGCTCGCGAACGACGCCTTCGACCCGCGCGAGGCGCGCCGCATCTTCCCGATCGTGGTCCTCGGCGGCATCTTCGCGAACATCGCCTGCGGTGGGGCCTCCACCGCGCTCGCGCGCCGCTTCGGCACGGACAGCCTGCTCCTCTTCACCGCCCTGCTGCTCGCCGGCGCCGCGCTGCTCGCGCTCCTCGAGGGGCGGCTGCTCCCGCTCGCCGGGGCCTCGCCGCGGGCGCCGCGCACGCGCAGCGGCAAGTTCGAGGTCGTCCGCGAGCGCAGCTCGCTCTTGCGCGACCCGCACCTGCGATCGATCGCCGCGCTGCTCGGGGTCACCTTCCTGACGACGACTCTCGTCGACTACCAGTTCAAGCTCTCGGCGCGCTCCGCCTTCTCGGGGCGCGAGCTGGCGGAGTTCTTCGGCTCCTACTACGCGGTGACGGGCCTGCTCGCGCTCGGGGTGCAGCTCCTCGCGACGCGG
>DAIDIT010000243.1 GCA_027451705.1 Pseudomonadota bacterium | reverse complement strand
AATCTTCAACTACTACACCGATCCCAACTGGCGTCGCTCCCCCTCCGTTCTCGACCAGATGCGCGGCTGGAAGATCTCTCGTGGCAGACCCAGAATCCTCAGCATATCCGCCGCCTCAGCTCCTTAAGCACTCATGCATGGTCCGGCTCCTTCGGGCGCCGTCGGCCTTTGCTGCGGCAACGCGTGCCTCGACGTGGCGAGCGATCCGCAGAACTGCGGCGGATGTGGCCAGAACTGCGCCGCCGGACAAACCTGCGTCGAAGGGAGCTGCGTCAGCGGCGTGAGTGCGACGACGTGCACCGGAGACGGAGGCTGCAACTTGCCGGATGGAGGTTCGGGCCTTTGCTGCTCGGGGGCCTGCGTCGATCCAATCTCGGACCTCGCGAACTGCGGCGCCTGCGGGTTCACCTGCTTTGCCGGCGCCACCTGCTCGGCGCAGGGATGCGTCGCGCCTTCGTGCAGCGAAGCGTTCGACAATGCGCGCTGCCTGCCGGCCGACGCGGGGGTGGGCATCTGCTGCGGAGGAAGCTGCATTGCCTGGAACCCGGACTTCTTCTGGGACCCGGCGAACTGCGGAGGCTGCGGCTACACCTGCCCCGCGGGGACGAATTGCAGCGTCGCGAGCTGCGCCGCCAACTGTTTCAACAACGGCTCCAACTGCCCGTCGGGTGATACGTGCGTCGGCACAGGTGCCTATTCGGCGTCCTGCCTGCCGTCCTCCTGCGCCGCGGACGGCGGCCAAGCGGCCTGCGCCATCGACAGCCAGACGGTCGGCACCTGCTGTGGTGCATCCTGCGTCGACCTTTCGGGGCTGGATCCGTCAAATTGCGGTGCCTGCGGTCACGTCTGCCCGGCGGGCGATTTCTGCGATTTCGGCCTCTGCTGGTCCAAACCCACCTGCGGCGCGGCGACGCAGGGCTACGACTGCCCTCTCACGACAGGTGGCATCGGCACCTGCTGTGGCGCCGGCTGCGTCGACGTGTACAGCGACCGGCAGAACTGCGGGACCTGCGGCCATGCATGCGCCGCCGGAGAGATCTGCGTCACAGGAAGCTGCCTCCCCACCACCTGCACCGGTGGAAGCGCCTGCGCCCTCTTGGACGGTGGCCCGGGAACCTGCTGCGGCTCCGCCTGCGTCGATCCCAACGTGGGTTTCGACACCCAGCAGGACTGCTTCATCTGCGGCGCCGCTTGTCCGACGGGCAGCACGTGCCAGTCCGGAGCGTGCCTGACCGCTGCCGGCGCCGTGGCCGACTGCGGCGACGGGGGCTGTCCGGCGGGAGAGACATGCCTTGCGCCATTCGGCTGCGTGCTCGACGCCTGCGCGTCGGGCACGACCGCCAAGGCTTGCGCGATCCCCGGCGCGATCAACCTCGGCCGCTGCTGCGGCGACGCGTGCGTGAACCCTGGCGGCGACAACAGCAACTGCGGCGGCTGCGGTATCGCCTGCTCCTCGGCGCAAACCTGCGTCTTCGGCTATTGTGAGCCGGCGGCGGCGTGCGGTGCAGCCACGCAGGGCCAACCGTGCAGGCGCAACGCGAGCACCGGCACCTGCTGTGGCGCGGCGTGCATCGATTCGTCGTCGGATCCCGCGAATTGTGGCGGCTGCGGCAGCGTTTGCCCGCAGGGTGGCGTCTGCAGCCAAGGGCAGTGCGTTGCCGACGGCGGCGGGTTCGCGACCTGCGACGCGACGACGAACATCGGCTGCCCGTCGGGGCTCGGCTGCAACGGCTTCAAATGCGTGCCGCGGTGCGACACCGGCGTGACGCCCTGCTATTGCGACGAGGCGACGAATGCCGGCTGCCCGCCGGGATTCGGGTGCTACCAGGGCAACAGCTGCCTCCCCTACTCGTGCGACGGCGGTGCGACGGCCTGCCTTTTCGGCGCCGGTGTCGGTGGCGCCCTCGTCAACGGAGGCCCCGGCATCTACGTGAACGGGCAGACCGGCGTCTGCTGCGCCGGGCGGTGCGTCGAGGTGGGACAGGATCCGGAGAATTGCGGCGGCTGCGGCATCATTTGCCCCGGCGGGTTCTGCACCTCGGACAGCGTTGCCTTCGACGATAGCAACGTCACGTGCAGTTCTCCCGCCGGTGTCGTCTGCGGAAACGAATGCAACACGGGAAACGGTGCCTGTACGGACCTTTCCAGCGACCCGACGAACTGCGGTGGCTGCGGAGTCTACTGCCCAGGGGGAGCCTCCTGCGTGGCCGGCACTTGCGCCGGAACTCCGCCTTCTTGCAGCCCCGGACACTACCTCCAGGACTGCTCGATCGGCGACGGGGGCACGGGCATCTGCTGCCCGACGGAGGGCTGCGTGCGCTACCCGTCGAACCTGGACTGCGGGACTTGTGGGAACAACTGCACGGCCGTCGGAGCCGTTTGCCTCTCCGACTCCTACGGCGAGATGGAGTGCGGAACGCAGACCTGTAGCGGCTCTACGGACAATGTGTACTGTCTGCTCGACGGCGGGAGTTTCGGGGGCTGCTGCGCCGGCACCTGCCTGGACCTATCGTCCGACCCGAATAACTGCGGCGGCTGTGGCCAGCAGTGTGCGAGTCGCCAGACGTGCCAGTTTGCCGTCTGCCAGTGAGTCAATCGGAAGGCGTGATTCTATTCCCGCAGCGCGAGCGGCGGCAACTCGAAGGATGGAGGCGGAAATGAGGCAATCGATGGCGTGGAGAGTGATTCTTGTCGCGGCTTTCGGAGCGGCGGCATGTGGCGGCGGAGGAGGGACGGGAAAGCCCGCGGTCTCGCAGTCCGTGAGCGCGGCGGCCGGCGGGACGGTGAGCGTGACCGCGGAACAGGATCCGAAGCTCGCGGGCGTGTCGGTGGCGATTCCCGCCGGTGCGTTGCCCGCGGACACGACGATCACCATCGCGGAAGGCGGCGCGCTCTCGCTTCCAAGCGGGAGTCAGGCCGCCGGTCCCGTCGCGGACCTCGGCCCTTCGGGGACGGCATTCAGCAAGCCGGTGACGATCACCCTGCCGTACCAGCTTCCGTCGGGCGCAAGCGCGAGCAGCCTCAGCGCGGTCGGTGTCGAGGCCAGCGCGGCGACGACGGTCTATGGCGGGTCCGAACTGTCGGTCGACGCGTCCGCGTCGACGCTGTCGTTCCAGGTCATGGGCTTTACTCGCTTCGGGGCGGTCTCGGGCCCTCCATGCCCGAGCGGCGATACCCTGTGTACCGACTGCAAGGGCGGCGGGACCTGCCAGCCGCAGTGCCCGACGCCGGCCTGTGGCGGAACGACCTCGGGTGGGAGCGGCTCCGGCTGTGTCACCTGCGGCGGATCGTCGAGCGGGAGCAGCGCCTCCGGCGGCAGCTCCTCTGGCAGCGCCAGCTCGGGCGGCAGCACGTCGAGCGGCGGCAACTCCGGTTCGGCAAGCTGCACCGCCTGCAAGAGCAACTCCGATTGTCCCTCGAACGCGTCGACCTGTTTCACCCAGGCTCCGGCTCCTTTCTGTGCTCAGAGTTGCACGTCGCCGACGGGTTGCCCGATGGGCTTGTCGTGCCAGTTCGTGTTCGGCACGAACGGCTTCTGCAGCTCGACCTGCAAGACGAACGCGGACTGCCCGAGCAACGCCGGGACGTGCGCGCCCGTGACCACCTCAGCCAGCTACTGCTGCCAGTAGTCTCCGGTGAAGACGAGGGCGACCGCAGCCCGCGCCTGCTCGCCCGTCGCGACCGAGCAGGCGCCCGGTCCTGCACGAGTAATTACCACCAGAACGCGCGAGTTTCCTGGCCCAAGGGGTAGGGGCCCAATCCCCACCCAGTCAATTGCATGCAAGGACTGGACATGACAGCCAACCCGCCGTAATCACTCGGCATGCCGACCACCGCGGGCGAGCGCCCGCCGATGTAGGCGCCTTGACTCCAAGGGAAATTTCTGCTACCCTGCGCGCGTTCTCTTGGGGACAGGAGGTTACATGCCCACCCGTACGCAGACCTCGCAGACGCCTTCCACCTCCTTCAAGATCGGCGACAAGGCCGTCTACCCCGGTCACGGGGTCGGAGAGTTGACCGGCATCGTCCACGAGGACATCGCCGGCCAGAGGCAGTCGTTCTACGAGCTGCGGATGCTCGACAACGGGCTCAAGATCAAGATCCCGCTGAACAAGGTGGGCAGCGTCGGGCTCCGGGACATCATCCAGGAGAAGGAGGTCCGGCAGGTCTACTCCATCCTCAAGGAGAAGGACATCGCCGTCGACTCGACGACCTGGAACCGCCGCTACCGGGAGTACATGGAGAAGATCAAGACGGGCTCGGTCTTCGAGATCGCGGCGGTGCTGCGCGACCTCTACCTCCTCAAGTTCGACAAGGACCTTTCGTTCGGCGAGCGCAAGATGCTCGACACCGCCCGCTCCCTGCTGATCAAGGAGCTCTCCCTCGCGAAGAACTGCGACGAGGAAGAGATCGAGGGCGATCTCCGGGCGATTTTTAATTGTTGATTCCGTAGCGGCCTCAAAGACGTGTCGGACGTGCCGCGCGCGGGAGTCGTGGTGACGGCGGGGGGGAGTGGTGTTCGCTTCGGGGGGCTCAAGCAGTTCGAGGCGATTGACGGCCGTTCTGTCCTCGCGCGCGCGGTGGCGGCGGCGGCCGTCCATGCCGGTGCGCTGGTCGTCGTGGTGCCGCCCGGCTCCGAGGCGCGCGCCGAACGGGAGCTGGCTCCGCTCGGCCTGCCGTCGAGGCCGCAGATCGTGCCCGGCGGCGCGACGCGCGCGCTCTCGGTTCGAAACGGCCTCGACGCGCTCGGCCCGGAGTTGCCCCTCGTCGCGGTCCACGATGGCGTCCGGCCGCTCGCCTCGGCGGAACTCTTCCGGAAGGTGCTCTCGGCCGCCGCCGAGGTCGGCGCTGCGATCCCGGTCGTGCCGGTCGCCGAGACGGTCAAGGAAGTCTCCGGAGACCGCGTCGTGCGAACCCTCGACCGCGCGGCCCTGCGCCTCGTCCAGACCCCGCAGGCGTTCCGCACGGCACTTCTCCGCGAGGCCTACGACCGCCTCGGGCCGCGCGCCGAGGGCTTCACCGACGAGGCGGGGCTCTGCGAGGCCGCGGGATTCGCGGTGGCTGCCGTGGAAGGCGAGTCCGACAACGTGAAGATCACCCGGCCCGAGGATCTCGATCGGGTGGCCCGAGCGGTCGAGGCCCGCGCCCGACCTCGCATCGGCTTCGGGTACGACGTCCACCCCTTCGCGGCGGGCCGCCGCCTGATCCTCGGCGGCGTCGAGTTCCCCGGCGACGGCCTCGCCGGCCACAGCGACGCCGACGTCGTCGCGCACGCGATCGCGGACGCCGTGCTAGGTGCGGCCGGCCTGGGCGACCTGGGCCGACACTTCCCGGACACCGACCCGACCTTCTCGGGTGCGGACAGCCTGCACCTCCTCGCGACCGCCGTGGCCCGGGCCCGGGAGGCCGGCCTGCGGGTCGAGAACGTCGACCTCACGATCGCGGCGCGGCGGCCGAAGATTGCGCCCGAGGCGCCGCGGATGCGGGCGCGGCTGGCGGAGGCGCTCGGCGTACCGCCCGAACGCGTGAACGTGAAGGCCACGACCGGCGAGGGGCTCGGCTTCGTGGGCCGCGCCGAGGGGATTGCCGTTCAGGCGGTGGCGCTGCTGTGGACGACCTAGAGCGCTTCCTCGCCTCCGAGCCGCAGCCGGAGGAGCCGCCGCGCCGTCGCCGGCCGCTCGGCTGGGTCTTCCCGGCCTTGGGCCTTTTGCTGAGCGGCGCCCTCCTCGGGCAGCAGTGGCCCGACGTGGAGTACCTCTTCTCCTCCCCGGCCCCGCTCGACCTCGGCGCGCCGGGCGACTACCACCTCGAACGCGCCCGGGCCGGCGCGTTCGCACGAATCGCGGGCCGGCTTTCTCCCGAGGGGAGCCACTACACGCGCGGCCTCTTCCACCGCGAGCTCGTGCCGTTCCTCGACGCGCCCGTCCTGCTCGATCGGCCGGAACCGGCCGCCGGCAACACGCCGGTCCAAGGGGCGCCGTCCGTCGCCGAGGGGCGCCTCGAGCCGGAATCGGCCGATCGGCGCTTCGACGCCGTCATCCGCTATTTCCTGACGCGCGACGAGCTCGCGCCGCCGGGCCGGCACGCCGGCACCGCCCACGTCTGGATCCTCACCGAGGGACAGCGCCCGTGGCACCTCGGCGCGTCGGCGGCATGGCTGGCATGGCTGCTCGCCCTGGTGCTGTTCAACGTCGGCTGGCTCTGGCGGCGGCTGGCGCGCTGAGTGGCAGCGAGAGCGGTCCGGTGGCGGGGCCCGCCGAGACGGCTGCGCGGAAGGCCTCGCGGACCGGGTAACAGGCGCGGTGCCGCGGGCTGTCGCAGACGACGGCGCGCACCACCGCGTGCAGGACGCCCTTCGAGCCTTCCGTGTTCGGCCGCAGGACGAGCGGCACGGACAGCGCGATGACGCCTCCGGCCTTGGCGTCGCCGGAGGGCGCCGGCTCCGCGACCTCGAGATCGCCCTCCCCCGACAGCGCGACGGACCAGGGTGTCCCCTCCGAGTAGGCGAAGCCGTCGGGCGCGGTGATCGCGAGCGCCAGGGTCGAGCGCCCCTCGGGAAGCCGGAGGTCCCCGAGCGCGCGCTCGGGCCCGGCCGCGCGCGCCCGGGCCACCGGCGCCGCTCCGGCGACCACGGCCGGCGCGGCCTCGAAGCGGACGGGCAGCACGGCGGCTTCGCGGGCACCCGGCGCCAGCCTGAGCAGGCGGCTGCGGTCGGTGTCGGCCACGAGGAGCGACCCGTCGGGCTCCACGGAGAGGCCCGCCGGCCCGAGCAGCGGCAAACCGGCCGCGTCAGCGAGGACCGTCGTGAGCGAATCGAGCCCGGGGCTGAATCGCTTGATCTTGCCGTTGTAACTGTCCGCGACCCAGAGGCCTCCAGGGGAGGCGGCGACGGCCAGCGGGTGCTGGAGCATCCTCAGCTCGATCGGTCCGTCGCGATCGCCCCAGTCGAACAGGCCGGTCCCGACGAGGGTCCGCGTCTCGCCGTTGCGCAGGTCGAGCGCGCGGACCGCCGACGACTCGCTGTCCGCGACGTAGAGCGTGTCGCCGTCGAGGGAGAGGCCGCTCGGCTGCGCGAACGACGCGGCGCGCGGTGAGCCGTCGGCGATCGACTCGCGACCGTTGCCGGCGTAGCGCGCGATCGTGGCCGCGTCGAGGTCGACGACCGCGATCTGGTGGGCGCCTGCCATCGCGACGAAGAGCTGGCGGCCCGCGAGCGCGAGGTCCCACGGCGTGCGCAGGTCGACGGCGGCCGCGGGCCGGGCCGTTCCTCCGAGCGGCGCCTCGCCGAGCCGTCCGGTGCCGGCGGCGACCGAGAGCGTGCGCTGGGCGAGGTCGGCCGCCCAGATCGTCTGGCCGCCGCCGTCCGCGACGTAGAGGATGCCGCGCCCGGCATCGAGGGCGAGCCCCTGGGGATCGTCGAGCTCCGCGTCGTGGAACGACCCTTCGCGGCGGCCGCGCGTGCCGCTCCCGATAACGAGGAGGACGCGGCCGTCGTGGCCGAGGACGAGCACGCGGTGGTGCCGCGAGTCGGAGACGAAGATCCGGCCGTCGGCGGCGGCCAGGACCTTGCCGGGGAAGGCGAGGACGCCCGGGTCCGGCTGCGCGACTCGGGGTGGCAGGAGCTGCTGGGAACCGAGCGTGCCGTCCTTGCGCGCTTGCGCCATCAGCTCGCCCACGGCGCGGTCCAGCGCGTCGAGGCCGACCTCGCCCGGGATGGAAGCCGCCACCCTGCCGTCCGGCCGGATCAGGACCACGGTTGGCCAGGCCTGGATCCCGTAGCTATCCCAGATCGCCATTCCCCGGTCGACGACGACGGGGTGGTCGAGGCCGTAGCGCTCCACCGCAGCTTTTACCCGGTCGGGACTCTGCTCGCCGTCGAACTTCGCCGAGTGGACGCCGATGATCGCGAGCGGCTCCCCCCGCCGCTTTTCCGCCAATGCTCCCAGCACGGGGAGCAGGTGCATGCAGTTCACTCAGCCATAGGTCCAGAAGTCGAGGACGACGACCTGCCCGCGCAACGAGGAGAGCGTGATCGGCCGGTCGGTGTTGATCCAGCTCAGCCCGGCCGGGAACTCGGGTGCCGCCGGCGCGTCGCTCTCCTGCGCGATCGCGACGGAGCGGTCCCGCGCGGACCAGAGCGCGAAGACGGCGACGGCAATGTAGACCAGCGCGGCGAGGCCAAACAGCGAACGGCGAAGCAGTCTCGGCATGGCGCACCTCCACAGCGTGGGTCCGCGTACCAGGAAATTCGTTACACGATAACCGATTCGCACGACCACTGCCCGCCGGCCTCGCGGAATCTCCCGCGAAGGGAGACGAACGCTCCGCAAACCCTCGGAACGGCGCGGCAATCCCTCGGCGCCCTCCCTGGCGCACGGCGTTCCACGCAAACCGTGATCCCGCGGGGCCGAGGCGATTCCTTGCTGCGGCGCGCCCGCGGTGGTATCCGACGCTCGGGGCGGACGAAGGTGGGCATGCGCCTTTCCATCCAGGGAATTCTCGCCGCAGCGGCGGTCGCGGGCGCCGCCGCGTCCGCGCGTGCCTCGACGTCGGTCGCGCTCTATCCGCTGCAACCCCTGGGCATTCCCGCGGCGACGGCCGACTCGCTCGATCGGGCGCTGCGCGGCGAGATCGGACGCCTGCCCGGTATCCGGATGCTCGGCCTCGACCGGACGGTCGCCGCGATCAAGACGGGACCGGAATCTCGGGGCGTCGCGTGCGACGGATCGCGGCGCTGTCTGGCTGGTCTGGGCAGACTTCTCGGCGTGGACGAGGTGGTCTACGGCGTCGCCAGCGGCGTCGGCAGGCGCTTCGCTTTCGACCTGAAGCTCGTCGACACGGCCACGGGCCGCGAGGTTCGTCGCGTCGACGCCCGCGTCGGCGGAGGCCGCGAGTCGCTGCAACGTGGGTTGCGCGAGGCGGCGCTGCGCCTCGTCGCGCCGGAGGCCGGGCCGCGAGGCGTGATCATCGTCAAGGAAGACGGCCGGCGCCCGGGGCCGGCGCGGGACTGGGCTTTCCGACTGGTTTACGGCAGCCTCGGCGTGGCCGCGCTGGGGCTGATCTCGGGATTCTTGGCGCAGGCCAGCCGGTCCGCGGCCTCGTCGACGGCGCGTCCCCTTTCGCCCGCGGAGGAGCCGGTGCTCGCAGGCGAGATTGGGCGCGGCATCGGCTTCGGGGCCGCGGCGGACGTCTTCTGGGGCCTCGCCGCGGCGGGGCTCGTCGGCGCCGGCGTGCTCTTCGCGCTCGCGGGGAGCGATCCGCACGCGGACCACCCGATCGCGGTCGCCCCGGCGGGGCCTGGCGTCGCGCTCACGGCCCGCTTCTGACACGCAGCCCTGATCCGTCATGAGCAGGGGTCGCGGTCGTTCACGCTCCTCACCCAGCGAGGCCGGAGGTCGCCCATCTCCTCTTCGCACTCCCGCGTGAAACCTGGCGCGGCGGGACGGTTCATGACGGCGCGGCCGCAACATTGCGCCGGAGCCCCGAAGGCCGCTAGGATACGGCTCCCCCGATCGCGAGGGCCGACACCATGAACGAGCCCGTGAGCACGGCCGACTCCGGCGCGTCCCGCGTCATCGACACGCGCGGAACGTTCTGTCCTGTTCCCATCATCGAAACCGCCCGAGCGGTGCGTGACATGGCGGCCGGCGACGTCCTGCTCGTCCTCGGCAGCGACCCGGGAATCGAGTCCGACATGCCCGCGTGGTGCAGGGCCACGCGCAACGAGCTGCTTTCGCTGTCCCGCGACGGCGTCCGCCTCGAGGCCCGGATCCGCAAGTCCGCGCCGTCGGCTGGCGAGCGATAGATGGCCGCGCCCCGGGCCAAGGCGATCGGCATGATCTCGGGCGGGCTCGACTCGACGCTCGCCCTCAAGCTGATCCAGGACCAGGGCGTCGAGGTCAAGGCCATCAACTTCTACACCGGCTTTTGCATCACCGAAACCCAGCGCCGGCTCGGCGGGCGGTCGCGGGACGGAAAGATCCCGCGCAACGAGGCCCTTCGCGCCGGCGCCGACCTGGGCGTCGAGGTCGAACTCGTCGACATCAGCGCCTCCGGCTACCTCGACATCGTTGCGAACCCGCGGTACGGCTACGGCGCGAACGCCAACCCTTGCGTCGACTGCCGCATCTTCATGATGGCCGAGGCGCGCAAGATCATGGAGCGCGAGGGCGCGGACTTCGTCTTCACGGGCGAGGTGCTCGGCCAGCGGCCCAAGAGCCAGCGGCGCGACACGCTCGCACTCATCGAGAAGCAGAGTGGCCTGTCCGGGCGGCTGCTGCGGCCGCTCTCCGCCAAGCTCCTGCCCCCGACACTGGCCGAGCAGGAGGGCAAGGTCGACCGCGAGCGGCTGCTCGGGATCAGCGGCCGCGGCCGCAAGGACCAGATCGAGCTCGCCGCTCGGCTCGGTGTGACGGACTACCCCCAGCCCGCGGGCGGCTGCTGCTTCCTCACCGACGAGGCGTTCGGCCGCAAGTTCCACGATCTGCTCGACCACCGCGACGTGCGCAAGATCGAGCGCGACGAGATCGTGCTGCTCGCCACGGGGCGCCACTTCCGGATCGCCGAGCGCGTGAAGCTGGTCGTGGGACGCACCGAGGGGGAGAACCTCGTCCTCGAGCGGTTCGCGGACGGTCGGCGCTGGCGGCTCGACACGCCCGCCCACCTCGGGCCGCTCGCGCTCGTCGAAGGCGAGCCCGACTACGACCAGCGGGTCCTCGCCTCTCGGATCGTCGCGCGCTACGGGAAGGGACGGTCGGAGGACACGGTGCAGGTGCGCTGGACGCGCGGAGACGAAGAGGACGCCTTCGAGGTGCCGCCGCTCGGCGAGGACGCGGGCCTCGAGGCGATCCGGGTCTGAGGTAGGGACGTGGCGTCCACCCGCGTCCTGCTGATCGACGACGACGCGAAGCTGGCGCGGCTGCTCGCGTCCTACCTGGCCGGGCAAGGGATCTTGCTGGCCCACGCCGCCGATGGCCCGACCGGCCTCGCGATGGCCAGCTCCGGTGATTGCGACGCCGTCCTGCTCGACCTGATGCTCCCGGGTCTCGACGGCCTCACGGTCTGCCGGCGGCTCCGGCAGGTCGACCCTGCGCTGCCGGTGCTGATCCTCAGCGCCCGCGGCGAAGAGGACGATCGCGTCCGGGGCCTCGAGTTCGGCGCGGACGACTACTTGCCGAAGCCCTTCGGCCCGCGCGAGTTGGTGGCGCGCCTCCGGGCGGTGCTGCGCCGGTCGAAGCCCGGTTTCGAGCCGGAGGCGCCCCTGCGTCGCGGCACGCTGACGCTGGACCCGGGCGCGCGCGCCGTGACGCTCGACGGCGCGCCGGTCCGACTGACGACCTACGAATTCGAGCTCCTGCGCGTCCTCATGCAGGGCGCCGGCCGGGTCCTCTCGCGCGATCGAATCCTCGACCGGCTCAAGGGCGAGACGTTCGAGAGCTTCGACCGGAGCATCGACGTCCACATCTCGCGCCTCCGCCAGAAGCTCGGCGACAATCCGCGGCAGCCGCGCCTCATCAAGACCGTGAGGGGCGTCGGCTACCTCCTCGCCGCCGAGGGCGACTGAATGTTCCGGCGCTCCGCGACCGTCTACGGCCGGTTCTACGGCTACACGCTCGTCGTCGTGTTCGCCTCGATCGCGGTCTCGTTCGCCGCGGGCACCATCGGGAACCACCACCGTTTCCGGAGCCACTTCCACCGGGTCGGCGCGGGACTCGCGCGCCTCGTCGCGCGGGAGGTCGCACCCGCGGTGGGCAGCCCCGCGGCCCTCGGCCCCGCGCTTCGGGCTGCCGCCACGAACCTCGATGCGAGGCTCGCTGCCTTCGGACTCGACGGCACACAGCTCGCCGGCGCAGGCGCTCCGCCGCTGCCGCGTCCCACGGAGGCCGAGTTCGCTCAGGCGCTGCGGGCCGGATCCGCCATCGGCGCCGAACCCGGCGGCCGCCACCCGGCCTACTGGTCGCTCGTGCCAATCGAGCGGGCCGGCACGCCGGTGGGTTTCCTGCAGAGCACGGTCGCCCCCCCGAGCCGACCGCCGAGCCCCTGGCCGGCGTTCGGATCGTTCGCGCTCGTCCTCGCCCTCGTGGCGCTGCTCATGGTGCCCGCGACGCGGAGCATCACGCGGCCCCTCGAACAGCTCACCCTCTCCGCCCGGCGGTTCGGCGCGGGCGACTTTTCCCACCGTGCTCTCGCGTCCGGCGGCGACGAGATCGCCAGGCTGGCCGTCGCGATGAACGACATGGCCGAACGGCTGTCGGCGATGCTCCACACGCAGCGCGAACTGCTCGCCAACGTCAGCCACGAATT
>DAIDIT010000242.1 GCA_027451705.1 Pseudomonadota bacterium | reverse complement strand
CGCGCGACCTGCCCCGAGAGCCCCACCACCGCCCCGCCGATCGCGAAGATCCCGACCAGCAGCGCGGCCCACAGGTCGAGCGTCATTCATTTGACCCGGAAGTCGTGGACGACCTTCTTCTCGGCCGCGGCGAGCGCCTCCTTGAACCTCGCGTTGGCGGGCTCGAACATCACGGCGGTCTTGAGGTTGCGGACCGCGGCGTCGACCCGGCCCGCCTCGAGATCCTTCATCGCCTGCTGGTAGAGCTGGCGGCCCTTGGGCGTCTGGCCGAACTGTTCCTCGATCTGCCTGCGCTGCGCCGCCTTCGTCTCCTGCTCGCTCTCCTCGTCGAAGCGGAGCTTCCGGTCGCGATCCGGGCCGGTGACGTCGGCCAGGTAGCGCTGCCGCTTGCGGTCGTCGCGCAGCGTCACGTACGCCTCGGTGATCCGCTTGTAGATCTTGAACGCGTTGTCCTTGAACGGCGTCGGGGGCAGCGCGTTGTAGCGGTCGGGATGGTAGGCGCGCGACTCGCGGTAGAACGCCGCCTTGATCTCCCCGGGGCTGGCCGTCTGGGCCACCTTAAGGACCTGGAAGTAGTCCAGCGAGTCCAGCACCTGCGCCAGCGCCTCGGTCTCGATCTCGAACGCCAGATCGACCATCGGCTAGCCGACCGCCTCGATCGAGTCCTCGACCTTCGTCCGGGCGTTGCGCGCCGCGGCGGCCTCGATGTCCTTCTCCGAGAGGCCCGAAGAGAGGCTGATCGTCGTCGACGTCTTCTGCCCGGACTCGGCGTCCGCCGCCGAGACGTTGACGATTCCGTTGCTGTCGATCTCGAAGGTCACGTCGATCTTGACGTCGCCGCGGTAGCCGACCCGGAAGCCGGTGAACTCGAACTCCCCGAGCAGCTCGCAGCCCTCCGCCTTGTTGTCCTCGCCCTGGTAGACCTTGATCTTGACCCGGTCCTGCCCGTCGCGGCTCGTGGTGAACGGCTTGCTCTTCTCGATGGGGATCGGCGTGTTCTTGTCGATGATCTTCTCGGTGAAGCCGCCGACCGTGCCGATCCGGAGCGTCAGCGGCGTCACGTCGAGCAGGGTCGAGGTCGCGGCGGTCGTCTCGTCGAGGAGGGCGTGGGCCTGGATCGACGCCCCCATCGCGACGACCTCGTCCGGATCGATGCCGACGATCGGCTCCTTCTGGAAGTAGTGCTTGACCGAGTTGCGGATGATCGGGAGCCGGGTCGGGCCGCCGACCAGGATGACCGCGTCGATGTCGCCCACGGTCATCCGCGCCGACTGGAGCGCCTCGTCGCAGACCTTGAAGGTCCGCTGCACGAGGTCCATGACCATCTTGTTGAACTGGTCGCCGCCCAGGGACTGCTCGAGGTTCATCACCTGGCCCGCCGCGTCCTGGCAGATCCCCTCGATGAAGATCGAGGCCTGGCCGTCCCTGCCGACGTCGATCTTCGCCTTCTCGCCGGCCTCCTTGAGCATCTGGAGGCAGAACTTGTTCTGGCGCAGGTCGAGCCCGTGCTTCGCCTGGAAGTCGTCGGCGAGCCAGGTCATGATCCGGTCGTCGAAGTCGTCGCCCCCGAGGTAGGTGTCGCCGGCCGTCGAGAGCACCTCGAAGACGTCCTTGCCGATCTCGAGGATCGACACGTCGAACGTCCCGCCGCCGAGGTCGTAGATCACGACCCGCTGGGCCACGTCGCGTCCGAAACCGTAGGCGAGGGCCGCGGCCGTCGGCTCGTTGACGATCCGCAGGACTTCGAGGCCGGCGATCCGCCCCGCGTCCTTGGTCGCCTGCCGCTGGTTGTCGTTGAAGTAGGCCGGCACGGTGATCACGGCCTTGGTCACCTCGCGGCCGAGGTAGCTCT
This sequence comes from Pseudomonadota bacterium, assembly GCA_027451705.1. Taxonomy (GTDB): domain Bacteria; phylum Myxococcota; class Myxococcia; order Myxococcales; family JAKAPL01; genus JAKAPL01. The sequence goes on along the minus strand of DAIDIT010000242.1, from coordinate 5,016 downwards.
CGACGATGGCCTTCATCTCGCGGAGCACGAGCGCCGAGACCTCGGGCAGGGACAGCTCCTGCCCCCCGGCGCGGATCCGGACCGCGTTGTTCGGCCCCTCGACGATCTGGTACGGCATCATCGCCTGCGCCTTCTTCACCTCGTCGGAGAAGAAGTAGCGTCCGATCAGCCGCTTGGCGCTGTAGACCGTGTTCTCGGCGTTGGTGATGATGTTCTTCTTCGCCGCGTTGCCGACGAGGACCGAACCGTCCTGCAGGAAGCTCACGACCGACGCGTGCGTCCGGTCGCCCCATTCGTTCGGGATGACGGTGGGCTTGCCGTCGATCATCAGCGAGACGCAGCTGTAGGAGGTGCCCAGGTCGATTCCCATCGCGACCGCGTCGTCCGCCATGCCGTCGTCTCCTCGTCGGCCCCCCCGAGAGCCTCGCTGCCGGATCCTAGGCGGACGCCTTTCACGCTGTCAAACGTTCGGAGGGACCGCCGGATCCGTCGTAGGCCCCAGTCGCGGAATAGCGGGCCCGGGCCGGCGGTTGCGTGGCTGAGCGTTCCTTTGTTCCTCGCCCTACAGATCGAGCGGCCCGGCGACCTCGGTGCCGCGCTGGCCGCCCTCGCGCCGCAGCTCCGCCTCCAGGGCGCGGAGGCGTCGGCCGTCGGCGCGGGCTGGCTCGAGGAAGGCGGCCCGCTGCTCGCCAAGCGGCCGGGCCAGCACGGTCCGGTCGACCTCGCCCACGACTCGCGCGGCGCCCGGAGCCAGTCCTTCCTCCTCTTCGCGGCGCCGCCGGGCGGTTCCGCGGCGTTCGGCGAGGAGCGGACGCCGCCCATCCGCTGGCGCCGCTGGCTCCTCGGCGGCGAGGGATCCGAGCCGTCGCCCCACGCGGCGCGGCAGCGCGCGCTCGATCGCCTCCCCGAGTTCCTCCGTCGCCAGATTCCCGGCGACGGCATGCTGCCGCTCGCGTGCCTGCTCTTCCTGGACGCCCTGCGGTCGGCGGGCCGCCTCGACGGCGCGGCCGATTCGGGCGCGGCCGCCTCGACCCTGTCGGCGGCGGCCCGCGACCTCTGGTCCGTCGAGGGCTCGGCCGACTTCACCCTCGCCGCGGCGGGCGACTTCGGCCTCGCGGTCGCCCGCGGGACGCGGCCGGCCTTCTGGCGCCGCCTCGCCGCTCCCGCCCCTCCCGGCGCGGCCCTGCGGGGCGTCGCGGTCTGCGACGCGCCGCTCGACCCGTCCGCGTGGACCGAGATCCCCGAGCGCGCCTGCCTCGAGGTCGACCGCGCCCTCGAGCCGCGCGTCCACGCCCCGCCCGCGGCGTAGGCGATACCGGCCGCCCCGTCCGCAGATTGCGCGGAGGGCGGCTACAGCCCCCAGGCCTTCGGGATGAAGATCCGCTCGTAGAGCTCGATCGCGTAGCGGTCGGTCATGCCGCAGAGATAATCCACGACCTCGCGCCCGAGCGTGTCGCCCTCCCGCTTGCGCGGCCAGTGGTCGCGGTGGAAGCGCTCCTCGTCCGCCGAGAGCCAGCCGTGCAGCTCGGTCAGGAGCTTCTCGGCCTTGACGAACTCGCCGTGGACGGCGGGGTTCTCGTAGACCCGCGCGTAGAGGAAGTCGCGCAGGGCGAGGAGCGCCCCGTGGACCTCCTCGCTCATCTCGATGTGCTCGACCCGGTCGAGGTCGTTGCGCCGCACGACGTCGCCCACGAAGCTGTCGAGCCGCTTCCCGTGGCTGCGCCCGATGACCTTCGCGATCGCGTCGGGGACCTCGCCCTCGGTCACGAGCCCGGCCCGGATCGCGTCGTCGAGGTCGTGGCAGACGTAGGCGACGATGTCGGCGATCCGGACGACCTCCGCCTCGAGCGTCAGCGCCTTCAGCCCCGCCCCCTCCATCAGCACCGCGCCCTTGCCCTTGGTGTGTCGCAGGATCCCGTCCCGGACCTCGAGGGTCAGGTTCAGCCCCCGTCCGTCGCGCTCGAGCAGCTCGACGACCCGCACCGACTGGCGGACGTGGTGGAAGCCCTCGGGCAGGATCTTGCGCAGCACCGCCTCGCCCGCGTGGCCGAAGGGGGTGTGGCCGAGGTCGTGGCCCATCACCATCGCCTCGACGAGCGACTCGTTGAGGAACAGCGCCCGCGCGATGGTGCGCCCGACCTGCGCGACCTCCAGCGTGTGGGTCATCCGCGTCCGGTAGTGGTCGCCGACCGGGGCGAGGAACACCTGCGTCTTGCCCTTGAGCCTGCGGAACGACTTGGTGTGCAGGATCCGGTCGCGGTCGCGCTGGAACGCCGTCCGCAGGTCGTCTTCCGGCTCCGGCCGCTCGCGCCCGCGCGTCCGGTCGGCGAACGCCGCGCGGGGGTGGAGCGTCCGGTGCTCGACCTCCTCGAGCCGCTCGCGGATCGTCGCGCCCACCTCAGGCCTCCCGGAGCCGGAGCTTCCCCTCGTCGCTCACCTCGGCCCGGTACTCCTGCCCGCAGTAGTAGCAGCGGACCTCGTCGCCGTCGCCGAAGGAGTCGTCGTGGGGGTTGTTGGCGTTGCAATCGGGGCAGTCGAAGTCCTTGAAGCGCCGCTTGGCCCCCGCCGCCGCGCCGGCCAGGTCCTTGTCGTCCTTGGCGTACTCCTCTTCGTCGATCTGCTTGTCCTGCGGCACGGCTGGCCTCCTACGGTTGGACCGCGACGTCCGCTCCGCCCGCGCCGGCGAGGGTCCGGTAGTTCTGGTCGACGTACTGCACGAGCTCGAGGAAGCTGTCGAGGTAGGCCCGGGGCGGCCCCTTCGGCCCCCCGTGCGAGTTCACGAAGAACGTGCCCGAGTTGCACTCGCGGACCCACGGCGCGCCGCGCGGCGAGCCGTCGGGGAGGATCTCGCTGCACGAATGCTCGCCCGTCTGGGGGTTCGTGAAGCAGCAGCGGCCGCTCGGGAAGACGACGATCATCTTGCGCAGGTCGCCCGTGACCATGTTCGGGTCCTCGACGACGTCGACGCCCATCATCCCTTCCGCGTCCATGCCGTAGCCGTGGAGGATGTAGACGACCGGGTAGCGCGCGTTCGCGTTCTCGGGCGAGTTGTAGCCCGGCGGGACGACGATCCCGAAGTCCTGATCCACCCCGCCGAGCGCCTGCGACTTGAACGTCGTCAGGAGCTGGCGGTCCGTGACCGACTGGGGGTTGCTGCCGGCCGGCACGTCCGGGAAGGCGTCCCAGCGGTGCGACAGCCAGTGGTAGAGGGCGTCGAAGCGGTCGACCGCCTGGCCCACCGTGCCGACGTGGTCGCCGTCGCCGCTCTGCAGCGCCTGGGCCGACGCGTCGAGGCTGCCGTAGAACGTCATGAGGTCCCGCGGCATCTTGGACCACTCGACCTCCGAGCCCTGGAACGTGTCGTCGGTGAACGGCGCGTTGGTCGACGGCCAGCTCGAGAAGTCCATGAAGAGCTGCGGGGGATCCGCCGGCAGGAGCGCGCGGAGCAGGCCGAAGATCTGCGCGCCCGAGACGCCGAAGTTGAAGACGTCCCGCACGCCGCCGTCGATGAGGTAGTCGATCCGCCGGATCTCCGGCACGTGCTTTCCGTCGGTGACGAGCCCCGGCCAGCGGCTGCGGATGTTGGTGCGGGGGTCGACCGAGAAGTAGTTCGCGTAGGAAGGGGACACGTCGAAGACGCCGTTCCCCTCGCCGAAGTCGTGGGTGTTCGGCACCCCGTCGAGGCCGTCGTCCTGGAACGGCTCGCCGAGCTCGTAGCGCCAGTCCTTCTCGGTGCCGAGCGGGTTCTTCACGAAGTCGTAGTCGTCGCCGTTCGGGTCGGGGTCCTTCACCGGGTCGTACGGCGACTGCGAGGGGTCCGCAACGCAGCCGCCCTTGCCGTCCTCGAGCGGATCCGGGCAGCCGTCGGTGCCGACGTCCTGGAAGCGCTCGTGCGCGTTGTCGACGAGCGGCTCGCCGTAGTCGCGGACGCCGTTGCCGTTGAGGTCGATGGCGAGCGCGACCGCCATCGGCCGCGTCGACGGGTAGCAGGGGTCGTGCGTCCCCATCTCCGAGAGGTAGAGCTGGTTCTGGGCGAGGAGCGTCGGATCGTTCGTGCTCTTTGCGAGGTAGGCCTGCGACGCCCCGCCGCGGTCTTTGCAGTAGTCCTGTGGGAAGCTCGCCTCGCCGGGCTTCGCCTGGCACCAGTCGACCTCGGTCGTCGGGTCGTCGTTGCAGTACCAGATCGGCCGCTGGCCGTCGCAGAACAGGATCGCGTCGTAGGCGCCGGTCGGGTTGTACTCCGCGTTGTAGATCGGGCTCGTGCCGCCGTGCATCGTCCCCTTGATCACGAACGGGTGTACGCAGAGGTCGGAGCCGCGGTTCCAGACCGAGTCGTCGACCCCGGGCGTGTAGAAGCTGTTCTGCGGGTTGTACGTCAGGGGATTGCCGAACGCCTCGTCGATGTCCTCGAAGAGGTCCATGTACGAGTCGCGGTTGAAGTTCCCGCCGTTGTCGGTGTAGCGCCAGTGGTTGAAGTCCTCGGTGTGCTCGTAGGGGACGACCTGCGGGGCGACCGGGTGCTCGCAGGTCAGCCGCGCGGGGTCGTTGAGGATCGCGCCGGTCGGGTCCTGCGCGAGCAGCGCCTGGAGCTGCTCGAGCGTGCAGAAGCCGCCCGTGTCGCTGCTCTCGATGAAGTGGAGCAGGTAGCCGAAGTCCATGGGCCCGCCGAGCGACCCGATGGCGTCGAACAGGTCCGGGTGGCTCGTCCCGATGAACGAGCTGCCCATCCCGCCCATGCTGATGCCCGCGACGGCGCGGAAGGCGTAGTGCCGCAAGGTGGGCGCCGGCACCGGCGGCGCCGTGGACCCGCTCCCCTTCCCGCAACCGACCGAAAGCAACGCCGCGACGACGAGCGCTCGCCTCATAGACGGGAGAGTCTACCCGCAACAAGCCCCCCGGGCCAGCGCGGTCGGGGCCGTGATCGTGATCGCGGTCGCGGTCGCGGTCGCGGTCGCGGTCGTGATCGCGGTCGCGGTCGCGGTCGCGGTCGGGGTCGCGGTCGGGGTCGCGGTCGGG
>DAIDIT010000241.1 GCA_027451705.1 Pseudomonadota bacterium | reverse complement strand
CGGCGCGCCGGCGGCGACCTCCGAGGTTGGCCGTGCGCCGGGCGAATCGGCCGCTCCGGCCGCCGCCTCGGGCTCGGCCCGCCCCGCCTTCCCGCGGGCGGGGAAGCCGTGCTCCCGATCGTAGACGCTCCGCGCGTCGGGGTTGGCCAGCTCTCGGTACGCCTCCTCGAGGCGCGCGAGGAGCTTGCGGCTCTCCTCCGGTTCGATGAGCGCGTAAGTCGCGAGCGAGTCCGGCCCGAGCTGCCGCCGCGCCCGCTCGTACGCCGCCTCGATCTCGACGTCGGTGCAGCCGGGCTCGATGTCCAGGATCTCGTAGTGGCTCTGCTCCGACAGCTCCTTCATCCGGCCACCCCCTCCTCCGGCGATCGCGTCCGGCGGTCGATCTCGAGCAGCCGACCCGCGATTGCCGCGATGGCCGACGCCGTGCGGCCCTCGGGGTACTCCATCAGCAGCGGCCGGCGCGCCCGCACCGACCGCCAGACGTCGTCGTCGAAGCCGATGCAGCCGAGGTAGTCCATCTCCAGCCCGAAGTACTTGCGCCAGGCGGCCACCACGGCGTCGCCGACCTCCGCGTCGCCCGCGGTCCGCGCCATGTTGACGACCAGCCTCGGCCGGAATCGGCGCATCTCGCGCTCCAGCAGCTCGCCGAGGGCGGGATCCCGTTGGCGCGCGGCATCGAGCAGCACGCGCGGCCCGTGGACCGCGCCCGCGGGCTGCCGCCCGAGGTCCGCGAGCGTCTCGGCGAGGCCGTAGACGTTCTCCACGGCCCGCAGCCGCCGGTAGAACGCGGCCTTCAGGAACCGGTAGGCGTTCTCCACGGACGTCGGCTCGGGGACCAGCGTCAGGATCCCGTGATCGGCGACGAGGAAGAAGTCGAGGACGTTGAAGTTCGTGCCGCTGCCGATGTCGAGGAGGACGTAGTCCTGATCGAGCGACTGGACCGCCCGCAGGAGCCGCATCTTCTGCTGGTGCTTCGGGTTCGCGACGTCGAGCGGATCGGCGGCGCCGCTCACGAGGAGCAGCCGCTCGACGCCGGTGGGCGCGTAGGCCTCCTCGAGCCGTTCGATCCGGCGTTCGATGAAGTCGCCGAGCCCCAGGCGGGGCTGCGGGAGCCCCAGGCAGGTGTGGAGGTTCGCCCCGCCGAGGTCGGCGTCCACCAGCGCGACGCGGTGGCCGCGCCGCGCCAGCTCGACGCCGAGCGACGCCGAGACGAGGCTCTTGCCGATGCCTCCCTTGCCGCCGCCGACCCCGACGATGCGGGGCGAGCGGACCTGGACGGGACGTGCCGCCGAGCCCTTCCGCGGGCGCGCGGGCGCCGCAGGGACCGCCGGGTTGACCTCGGGCGTGTCCAGGGATCACTCCTCGAGCAGCTCGGTGTTCCAGTAGCTCGCGTCGGCGAGGTCGAGGAAGGGCCCCCACTCCCGGTACGCCGGCCGCCGCGACCCGAAGCGGTGGAACGGGCTCCACTGGGGCCGGACCGGCTTCTGCAAGAGCCGCATCCCGGCCTCCTCGGGCGTTCGCCCGCCCTTGCGCAGGTTGCAGGCCACGCACGAGCAGACGACGTTCTCCCAGGTCGTCGTCCCGCCGCGCGAGCGCGGCACGACGTGGTCGAGGTTCAGCTCGGAGCGGCCGAACTGCTTGCCGCAGTACTGGCAGCGGTTCTGGTCGCGCGCGTAGATGTTGAAGCGCGAGAAGCGGATGCGGGCCCGCGGCAAGTGCTCGCAGGCGATGAGGACGATCACCCGCGGAATCCGGATCGTCCGGTCGACGGTGTGGACGCTGTCGGGGTGCGCCTCGGCCGACAGGGCCGCCCAGCTCTCGAAGTCGAACAGCCGGTACTCGCGGTCGATGGCCCGCGCCAGTCCCTGGTACAGCAGCGCGAACGCGCGCCGGACCGACGTGACGTGGATCGGCTGGTAGAGCCGGTTGAGGACCAGGACGCTGGAATCAAGCATGGCCACCGTCCACCTGCACGCCCGCTTCGCGGCCGCCGCCCGCCGGCGCGCGCGCCGGCACGTCGTGCCACGCCTCCGCCACGCGCTCGGAGAGCAGCTCGACCTCGCCGTCTCCGACCGTCCGGACGTCGAGGAGCAGCCGCTCCTCGGCGAGCCGCCCGATCACCGGGGGCCCGCCCTTCCGCAGGCGGGCCGCCAGCGGCTCGAGCTGGCCGGGCCGGAGCGCGACGGCCCACGAGGGCAGCTCCGCGAGCGGGAGCGCCCCGCCGCCGACCTGCCCCGAGGTCTCGACCAGTTCGCACGGCACCTCGCGCGCGGCGAGCGCGGCCCGCAAGCGCTCGGCCCGCCTTCGCAGCTCGGGCCCGCGCGATGCGAGCATCGCGATTGCCGGGATCTCCCGCTCCCTGCCGTCACGGTAGAGCCGCAGCGTCGCCTCGAGCGCCGCGGCCGAGAGCTTGTCGATCCGGAGCGCGCGCTGGAGCGGGTGCCGCCGCAGCCGCTCGACCAGCTCGCGCCGGCCCACGACGATCCCGGCCTGCGGCCCGCCGAGCAGCTTGTCGCCCGAGAAGGTCACGAGCGACGCGCCGTCGCGGACGGCGTCGGCGGCGGTCCGCTCGCGGGGCAGCCCCAGCGGGGCGACGTCGGCGAGGCAGCCCGATCCGAGGTCGTCGAGCAGCGGCAGGCCCCGGCGCCGGCCCAGCTCGGCGACCTCCGCCGGCGCGGCCTCCTCGCAGAAGCCGACCATCGCGAAGTTCGACCGGTGCACCTTGACGAGGAGCGCCGTCCGCTCGGTCACGGCCGCCTCGTAGTCGGCGAGCCGCGTCTTGTTGGTCGTCCCGACCTCGACGAGCTGCACGCCGCTCTGACGCATCACGTCCGGGACGCGGAACCCGCCGCCGATCTCCACGAGCTCCCCGCGGCTGACGATCGCCTCGCGGCCCTGCCCGAGCGCCGTCAGCGCGAGCAGCACCGCGCCGGCGTTGTTGTTGACCGCGAGCGCCGCCTCCGCGGAGGTCAGCTCGCAGAGCAGCGGCTCGAGCGCCGCCTGGCGCGAGCCGCGCTCGCCGCTCTCGAGGTCGTACTCGAGGTTCGTGTAACCCTCGGCCGCCTCGCGCAACCGCTCCACCGCTGCGGCGGCGAGCGGCGCACGGCCGAAATTCGTGTGCAGCACGACGCCCGTCGCGTTGAGGACTCGCCGCTGCGCCGGCGCGAGCTCCGCCGCGAGGGCCGCCTCGAGCGCGTCCGGGCTCACGCTCCCGTCGCCCTCCCCCGCGAGCAGCAGTCTCCGCGCGTCCGCGATGGCGCGGCGCGCCGCGCGGGCCAGCGGCAGCCTTCCGTGCCGCGCCCCGAGGGCCCGGCCCGCCGCCGACGACGTGAGCGCGTCGACCGACGGCAACCTGCGCAGGAGGCTGTTTTTTTCGGGATCCTCCATCGCTCGGGCGACTATAACACGCCGGAAGGTCGAAACCATGCGGCCGCCCGTCAGTTCGACGAAAGCCGCACCCCGAGGCGCGACAGCCGATCGGCGCCCTGCCCGTAGAGAAACCGGTAGGTTGCCCAGGTTCCCAGCACGCGCTTGACGTAGCCGCGCGTCTCCGCGATCGGGATCTCCTCGACGAACGCGTCGAGCGGCTCCTTGCCGCGGGCGGCCAGCCAGCGATCGACCGCCCCTTCTCCCGCGTTGTAGGCCGCGAGGACGAGCGCCGCGCTCCCGCCGTAGCGCCGCCAGAGCTCGCCGACGTAGGCCGCGCCCAGCCGGATGTTCACGTCGGGGACGCCCAGCGCGGCGATCGAGGGCCGGGCGAGCCCAAGCCGGCGCGCCAGCCGCGCCGCGGTCGACGGCATGAGCTGGGTCAGCCCCACCGCGCCGGCCCCCGAGATCACGGCGGGATCGAGCGCGCTCTCCTCGCGCATCAACGCCTGGACGAGATCCGAGGGCACCTCCGCCGCCGCCGACCAGTGTTGAATCTCCGGGCGGTAGGCGAGCGGGTAGGCAGCTTCCCAGAGCAGCCGCTGCCGCGGCGTCGTCTGCCCGCCGGGGGGAAGCTCGAGCGTCGCCTTGGCGATGGAGTGCGCGAGCTGCCGGTTCCCGGCGCGGTCGAGGCAAATCGCGAGCAGCAGCAGCGGCTCCGCCCGCCCGGCCGGTCCGCCGATCCGGCGGCGGTCGACCGCCGCGAGCTCGGCCGCCGCCGCGTCCGGGAAGCCGAGGCGGAGCAGCTCGACGCCGGCCCGGAAGTCCGGGTCCGACAGGAGGGTGCCCGCGTGCAGGACGACGGTGGCGGGCTCGGCCGGAGGCGGCGGAGGCGGTCCGTCGGCGCCGGCCGGCAGCCGCCCGAGCGCGAGCGCGCCGTAGTAGCTGAACGGAACCTCGCGCGCGAGGGCGGCGAGGCGCGCCTCCCCGTCGGCGCGCGCGGCGGGGTCGGCCTCCGCGGCGAGCGTCGCGGCGTGCCAGTAGCGCGCCCGCAAGAGCGGTTCGAGCTTGCCGAGCACGCGCTCCCCCGACAGCCGCTCCTCGATCTTCTCGAGCGCCCAGAGCCCGTCCTGCGGCTTGCCGGCCTCGCGCGCGAGCCAGAAGAGGCGGAAGAGCGCCTCGTTCGCGAAGTCGCCCGCCGGGTAGCGCTCGACGAGGTGGGCGAGCGCGGCGCGCGCGTCGGCCGTCCGCCCCGCCTTCTGGTCGAGGTCCGCCTCGTAGAACAGCGCGTCGTCGGCGAGCGGGCTCGACGGAAAGTCGTCCGCGAGCGCGGCGTAGACCTCGACGCCGAGGTCCGGCCGCACGATCGACGCCGACGAGCCGAGGACGTAGAGGGCGCGGGCACGCAGCTCGCCGTCTCCGGGCGCGCGGCAGCGGTCGGCCACCGGCCGCAGCTCCGCGATGGCCGCCTCGTGATGGCGGAGCATCCGGAGCGCCTTCCCGAGCCCGAAGTGGACGCGGCACGCCAGCTCGGAAGGCGCCTTGCCGAGCGGGAGCCGCTTCGCGAGCGGCGCGAACGCCGCGCGCGCCGAATCGAGCCGGTGCGCCTCGAGGATCCGGGCCGCCCGGGCCACCAGATCGGCGTCCGTCGCGGCGACGAGCTTCGCGACGACCTTGCCGAGGCCAGCGGCGGCCCGCGCGGCCTCCGTGCGGGCCGCGTCCGCCGCGCGGTAGAGGGGGTGGCGCAGCCAGATCGCGACCTCGTCGCGGACCGCGTTCGCGCCCTGGCCGAGTCGCCGTTCGAGGGCTGACGCCGCGAGGAGCGCCTCCGCGCCGAAGTCCCGCCCGGCGCCCGACGCCGGCGCGGGGAGGCCGCGCAGCGGCTCGAGCGCGGCGAGCGCCTCGCGCGGACGGCCCGCGGCCGCGAGCGCGCGCGACTCGCCGAGGAGCGCTTCGTCGCGCAGCGGCGAGGCCGCGGACACGAGGGCGTACTCGGCCGCCGCCTCGCGCGGGTGACCGCTGCCCTCGAACGCGACCGCCGCGGAGAAGCGGCACGGGTCGGCGATCGCCGGGTACACCGTCTCGAGCGCGATCAGGTCGCGGGCGGCCTCCTCGGGGAGCCCCGCGCGCAGCAGCGCGAGCGCGCGCAGGTAGCGGACGGGCGGGCCGAGCTCCGGGTGCGCGGCCACCTCGGGACGCGCCCGATCCAGCGCGGCGAGCGCCCGAGGGTAGAGCCCCGAGTCGAAGGCCGACTTCGCCTGCGCGAGCGCACCCGTCGCGAAGTACGGCTCGAGCCGGGACATCGAGAAGGTATCGTCCTGCCGGGGCTTTTCCGGACGGGGCGGGGGGAAAGCCGCGCTGGCGGTCACCCGAGTCGGCCGGGGTGCCTGCGCCACCATGGCCGCGGCCAGCAGCCAGAGCAGGGGGCCGCGGCCCGGCAGGACGACCATGCGGCCATTCTGGGGCCTGCGACGACAAAGTCAAAGCCCTGACCCACGCGGTCTTCGTGGCGCGAGTCGGCTTGACTCGGGGCGGCGCCGGGCCTTAGCTTGGCCCCGTCGGCACGCGGGAATAGCTCAGTTGGTAGAGCATCAGCTTCCCAAGCTGAGGGTCGCCGGTTCGAACCCGGTTTCCCGCTCCAGTCGAAGCCCCTGAAAGGACTTGGAGAAGTCGGCGGGCCCCTCGGGGTCCATCGGCGCCTTCCCGGCCCCTTGCCGGAAGGATGCCGGAAGACTTCCCGGATCGGGAGCCCCCGCAGCCGCCCGGACCGGCTCCGATGGTGCCGACTGCGGCGCCTTTGCCGGGCCACCCCACGCGCTCTCGACCGCACCCCGGAGATCCTCGACCGCCAGGTGGGCGTACGTCTGACTCGTCAGCCGAACGTCCCGGTGCCGGAGGATGCGCTGCACGCGGTGAACGTCCACGCCCGCCCGGAGCAGGATCGTCGCGCACGAGTGTCGAAGGTCGTGGAAGCGCAGCCGGCGCGGGATGGCGCTCGGCCAGAGAATCATCCGGCAGACCGGGCAGCGCCGCTCGGCCGCGTCCGGTTGCTCCTCGACGTGGGGCGCCCTTTCCGGGTCCGTGCGCGCCGCTGCCTTGCAGCGCCGGCAGGAGTGACGGAAGCCCCGTACGAGGCCAGCCGCCGCGAGCGCCGAGCGGAGCACCTTCTGCGGATCGGACTCGTCGGTTCGCATGGCGCCGTCCGCATCCGGGAACAGGTACGGTCCCGGCGTCCGTAGGCCCGCCCGGAGGTAGGGAAGCAGCGGCGGCGGGATCGGAATCACGTCCGCATGGCCTCCCTTGGTCGTGTCGAAGTCATACGAGCGCGCCACGAGGAGCGTCCCGTGTTCGAGGTCCGCGTCGGTCTTGCGGAGGCCCGCGCATTCGCCCTTGCGCAGCCCCGCGTAGAGCGCCGCCGCAAAGAACCCGCGCCAGACTTCAGGCACCTTCGGCAGAAGGCGCTCGGCCTCCTCGGCCGTCAGGGTGTCATAGATGCGCCGCGGAACCTTCCGCCGCTCCACGTCCGCCAACGGGTTCGGCCCCATCCACAGCCCGGCCCGGCGCGCCTTCGAGAAAACCGTGTGCAGCACCGTCCGCGTGCCGTTGATGTAGGAGGGGCTCGCGCCGCCCCTGGCCATCCCGGCCAACCGCTCCTCGATTGCGCCGGTTGTCACCAACCTCACCGGCAAGTTCCCCAGCGGCGTGCGAAGGATCTGCTTGCCGAGCCGGGCGCGCTCGCGGGCGCGGCGCCGCTCCGAGCACCGGTTGTCGAGCCACCAATCGCAAAGGCTCCCGAACGTGCGATCGCCGTCTCCGAGGTTCGCGTCGAGCCCCCGCCGCTGGCGCTCGGCCTGGATCTCCACCTCGTGCGCCAGTCTCTCGGCCTCGGTCTTCGTGGCCGCCTTCGACGCGCTCTCGACCCACTGGCCCCGATGGTCCAGGTAGCCGAGAAACCAGCGCCCTCCCCTCTTGCGAACGTACGCCATGCGGCCTCCAGTCTACCTCGACGGTCCGTCACCGCGCGCGGCCCACGCGCGAAGCTGCGCCGGCACAAACCGGCGGCGGTTCAACACGCGGACGCTCGGGATGTCCCCGCGCTCGGCCGCGCGGTAGACGCCATCCACGGACAGCCCGAGGAACTGCGCCGCGCGCTTCACGTCCCACAGGTCTTCGTCCGGCGGGAGCACGCCACCCGCGCCACCGTCCAGCACCTTCAACGCTTCCTGACTCATCCGACGACTCCTCTCGGCATCGCCCGAGCGCACGCCGGGCAGGTAGCGCCCGCGCCAACGGGACGCGGGCAGGTGAGACAACGGCGGACGGCGTGCAGCTCGAAGTCCCCGAGGGGCCGGGGCGCAGGCGGCGGCGGCCAGCCGGCCAGGAGCAGCGCGGCGAATCCCCAACGGGCAGCGGCACGGGTGAGCGCGGTCATGGCGCGTCCTCCCCGGCCCCGTGCTGCCGCCGCACCTCGGCCTCCAGGTCGCGGGCCACCTCGGCAGCGTCGTAGTCCCCGGCCGCGATCCCGAGCCGCAGGAGCCCGAGCGCCAGCGCGGCCTGCTCCGCCTCCGAGACCTCGGCGGGCCGCTCCGAGCGCCACCACGCGCCGGCCGGATCGCGGATCCATGTCTCGAACCTCACCGGCGGCCACGAGGTCGGGGCCAGAACGGCGCGAACCTCGACACCTTTGGCGCGCGGCAGGCGCGCGAGGATGCGGTCTCGTGTCACGGCGCGGCCTCGGACCGCTTCTTACGGCGGGCGCGGCCACGGCGTGCACGGCGCGAGGGTTTGGGGCGAGCCGGAGTGGCGCCCTCGGCAGATGGCCAACCCGCTTGGCCATCTGCCCCGTTGGCCATCTGGCCATCTGACGTATCGTAGCGCGCGGCCTCGGCTTTTTCGGGTGCGTCAGGGAAAGATGGCCCAGATGGCCAACCCTTCGGATCTTGGCCATCTGCCCCCACGGGAAGCCAGATGAACCAGGCCAGCTTGTCCGCTTCCTTGAACTGCTTCGCCTTGATCCCCAATGCCTTGCGCGCCCGATGGAAGGTCCTCGTCGCGATGCCAACCTCGCGGGCTTCGGCGCGAACCGCCTTCGATGGGAACCGCGCGCCGCCGGCAAGCCGATCGCGAAGCCAGGCAGCGGCCTCCTCCAGTTCGGAGTGGTCCTCGGGCTCGGCCGGCTTCGCGGTGAGCATGTCTGCCGTCAGCTCGGGCGCCTCGCCCATCCATGCGACCCGACAGGTCTCGATGGACGTCCCGTCGGCGCCGTAGACGGTCGCGTCCTCGATTCGGTAGCGCACGGCGGGCACCGGCTTGGCGATGTTCACCTTGTTCGGGGCAATGACGCACGCGCTGGAATCGTTCGGGTCACGGCCGACGACGTGGGCGGCGCGGGCGGCGCCGATGATGCCGATCGATCCGCCGCCCGCGTAGATTGCCGGGCCCGCACTCTTCTTCAGGTGGCGGATCACGAGGAACGCCGCTCCCGTCTGCTGCGCGAGGTTGCGGAGCCGCGAAAGCGCCCGCCGCACGTCCTGGTCCCGGTGCGCGTCCAGCTCGCCGGAAATGGCCGCCATCAGCGGGTCCACGACGGCGAGTGCCGCATTGAAGCGGGCAATCAGGTCGCCGATCTTCTCGATGTCTTCGGGCAGCGACGGCGGTATCACGTCGTCCTCGACGCGCACCCCCTCGATGATGTGGACTCGCGTCAGGTCGGCGCCTGCGGCCTCCAGCCTCGGCCGAATGGTCGTCGCCGGGTCGTCCTCGTATGAGAGAATGATGGCGTCCGCCGGGTCATGCCCGGTCAACTCGAACGGCATCGGCGCCCCCGTCGTCACACGCGCCACGAGATCCGTCGTCGTCGCGGACTTGCCCGTGCCCGGGTCGCCATCGAACAGGTTGACGGCGCGACGCGCGACGCGGTGAGTCCACAACCACTCGACGGCCCGAGCGAGTACCCGGTCCGCGCGGGTGACGATCAGCTCGCCGCGCTCGGGGCCCTTGACCTGCCGCGGCGGCGGTCCGCCCTCGCGCTCCTGCTTCGTTTCGCGCCAGCCCGTCCCTTCCACCGCGTCCCTGAAGTCCGCCCATGCCTTCGCCGAGCACGAGTCGTGCTGGCAGCCGGCGTAGAGCGCACCGCTCGGCTGTTGCCCCGCGAACGCGGAGCGCATGTGTGCCGGATCCCAAGGGCAGGTCTCCAACTCGAAAAGCTGCCCCCCGTCTGCCCGGTCTTTGGTCTTCGTGACCGCGACGGAGTGCCGGGCGAGGTAGGCAGCGAGGTCCAACGTGGGGCGCGTCACGATGCGCCTCCCGGGGCCGCGGGGGCATGCCGGGCCAGCGCCTCCAACAGTTCCCGAGAGACCGCCTCGACAGGCTCGGGGACGGCGAGAATGCAGGCGCGACGGTGCGGACGGCTGGCCGTGCTGTCGCCCTTGCGATTGAGGGTGCCGGGCAGCCGAACGATCCGAGCGGCGTTGCTGACGGTCGCATCCACGGCCACGATGTCGTCGTCGAAGCGCACCGCCAGCGCGGCCAGGGACGCCGCGACAAGCCGGAGTGCATCGGCCGCGTTCGGGAGGTCGATGCGGAAGAGGAGCGCGCTCCCGTTGCCGCTGTCGAGCGAGACGGGTTGCGGCCAGCCGCAGACCGCTAACCAGTCCGCGATCTGGCACGCGCGGGCCAGCGCCGCGGTGTGCTCCTCGTGAGTCGAGCCGATGCCCGACGGCCGCACCGGGTCGAGATCAACAAAAAGCCACGACCGGCGCACGATGTCGCGATCGGTCGTCGTTGCGTCACGGTCCCGGATCGGCTCGCAGCGGTTCGCGCGGCGCGAGAGAAGCCGCGGGTCAGCCGGATTCAGCGTGACGTAGACGCCCCGCGCCTCCTTGTCGTCCAGGTGGGCAGCGTCGCGTGCGAGCGCTTCGGACGAATCGTAGTAGCCCGAGACGATCGCCCGGGAGCCCCGCCCCTGCGGCACACCAAGCGCTCGCAGTTCGTGGACCTCGCCCTTTGGGCAGAGCAGAGCGGCGGCGGCGGTGAACAAGTCGGAGGGATCTGGTACAGTCTGCATGTCATCCTCTGCGGCGGGCGCCCACTCTTGGCGGGGTCGGGCGCTCGTCGCGTTTTCGGGTCAGGGGTTGGGCGGGGGCACGGGCGAGGCGGGGGGCAGCGGCAGCCCGAGCGCAGCAGCGGCGCGGACGATCCGGCGGCGCGAGAGGTCGCGGATCGGGAGCCCCGCGAGGAAGCGCCGCAGGGTTTCGGGGTGAATCTCAGCTTCGCAGACCCAGCGGCGCCGAGTAGGTGCGTCGGTCGATGATGTGTCGAACATGGGCGCGAGAGTGCGCCCCCAACCCGGTGCACGTCACCGGGGGACGAGTCCCCCGGTTGCCGTACCCTTGTGGCTGTTGGACTCTAGCGCGACACCCTTGCGGCGGCCTTCTTGCGCCGGTCCTTGGCGACTTGGCGGCACGACTCGCTGCACACCGTTGAGCGCTCGACCGCCCCACCCCGGAGACGACGACTTGCTCGGAGCAGCACCGGCTTGCCGCATGCTTCGCAGAGCAAGGGCAACGTGGCCCACCGCTTCGCGATAACGATGGCGCACCACGTCGCGCGGATGTCCTCCCATTCGCCGGAGTAGTCTCGGGGCGTGGGTAGCGGCCTCTCGCGGAGCGCGCGCAGGCGGCGCACGAGGTCGCGGAGCAACGGCGCGGCGGACTCTAGCTCGGCGGCATTCGGCCGGAGTGATTCGGTATCGGCGCGGCGCAGCTTGCGTGCCATGCGGCGCGCCGCATCGGGTGCTTCGCCCGCCGTCGCGCGGAGCGCCTCGTTGAACAACTCGAAGCCCGGAGAACGGGCGAGTCGGAACGCTCCGAGTAACTCTTCGAGCGCCAGGACCGGACTGAGCGTCTCCAGTTCCGTGCGCCTCGCTTCCCAATCACGCAAGCGGACGGTTCGCGCAATCTCCGCCACGATCGCTGCAAGGAGGTTCTCGCGCTCGGCGGCGTCGTCTGCCAGCAAGGCGACGCCGCGCCGAAACAGATCCCACACCGCTTCCGGGCCCCAGAGCACGTTGCGCCAGTCGTCACCGCGGCGGATGCGTCCCTCGATTGCCGGGAGCATGTTGTAGTTGGCTGGCGGCACAGCCGGCACCATCGCGATCGCTTCACGCCGCGCTTTCTCGTGGCCCGCGCGCTCGGAGTGCAGCACCTTGAGGTGGACGGCTTTTTCTTCCTCGCTCCCGGAGCTGAAGCCGAACAGCTCGCCCCGTTGCGTCGGCGTCTCGGCCCGGACAACACGCGCAAGCTCGGATGCCAGCTCGCCGCGCGCGTCACCCCCGGCTGGTATCTTTCGGGCCATCGCTGCGTCCTCCTTGGCGCCGCGGTCGGGCCCCGGCGCTGCGAGCGCGCGGGGCCTTCTACTGCGCAGATTTTCGCGCGGGAGTCTGACGGCTACAGCAGTCGTTGGGCACCGCCCGCGATTCGATGTCCCGTCAAGCAGCCCGCACGGCGGCTCCGCACCTTGGACAAGGGATCTCCCTCGCGTCCTCGGAGCGACTCCCAGTCCAAATGCAGTCTGTGCAAGTGACTGCGAAGTGCGTTGGCCGATCGCGCTGATTGAAACTGGCTTGCAAGGTCACGTCCGCCGGGTCGGCCCAGGGGACAGCCGCAGTCGCGGAGTTGGCTGTTATCTCGGCACTGCCGGTGGTCTGATTCTGGCGTCGTGCGCTTGCATGGGCCTCCAAGAGTCCAGATCGCCCGTCGTGAACCGGAGGGCGACGCACTTGTCCCTCGGTGGGGCGTGCCTCGGACTGGCCCCGGGCGGGGGATCCCAACTCGTGGACTGGGGGCCTCCAGATCGTGGCCCCGGTCGCCGGCCAATCGCCCAGCGTGACAGTTCCCTGTCGGAGGTGGTGCAGACCGAATTCGATGTCCGTCATTCCCGGGTGAAGGCCGGGCCGTGAGCTGAAGAACTCGCAGACTCGGTGGAAACGGTCGTCAAGAAGAGGCTGCCAGTCGTCTCGGACCGCGCTCCAGCTTGTCCTTTCTCGAAGTGCGTCGGCGTATTCTTCAGCCCGTTCAGGCGTCCATTCGGCCGTGCCCCTCCCGAAATCCTCGTCAACCCATTCGGTGGGGCTCAGGGTCCTATCGCGTAGTTGCCAGCGCCCGTCCTTCCCGGCATTCGGCGGCGCATGATTCGTGGTGTGCGACTTGGGCTTCGACTCCCAGATGCCTTTTTCGGCTCGGCGGAGCAGGTAGGTCGTCGTCCATTCGTGTTCCTCTATATGCTCCCAAAGCTCCAGTTCCATGCGCTCGAAGTCGACGCTGGACAGTGAGGAACCCAGCTCCCAATCGGCGTCTCGGCAGGGGATGTCGAAGCGGAGAAGCTGATCCATTTCATCCTTCAGCCGATGCCAGTAGGCGTCTGCCGCGTCGGCGGCCTCTTTGGCGGCGGAAGAGACGCCGGCGCCAAGGCGGCTTACGAGCCAAACGATCGTTACAAGGCCAACAACCGCAAGAAGAAACTCCACCGCTGCACTCCGACGGCGCGCGACAAACGAAGGCCGCAAAGGGAGCCTCGCGGGACCTAAGCGGCCTCCGCCCCACTGCGCGAGGGAATCACCCCCGCGGCAGCAGCGGCGGGACGCGAGGCTCCGTTGTGGTGAGGGGACCAGCTTGGCGAGCGCGCGTTGCTCCGGGTTGATGAGGCCCTTGCAGCGCTCCTCCTCGCGGGGACCCTTGGTGTTCACCTATCCGCAGAGCTTCCTCTGCGGCGTCCTACTCCTCCCGTCGCTGCCGCGGGTCGCGGCGCCAGGGCGGAATGCCCCGGCAACCGAGAGGCTAGTCCGCCTCCCTGCACGCCTTCAAGGGGTTTGGTGGGGATGGCCTTCCGGCCGCTGCCTGGCCGATGCCGGAAGGCCAGGCCGCGAAGGCTGGCGATCGCCGGGAGATGGTCGATGCCTGCCGAGCGCGGCGCCTACCGTTTGGCGTCGGCTTCGAGTGCGTCGAGCCCGCGGGCGATCGCCACCCGCACGGCGTCCGAGCGCGAGAGCGTCAAACCCGGCATGGCCTTGAGCATCCGTGCAAGCTGCACGTCGAGCCGCTTGATCACGTCCCCGGGCAGGCGAACGTAGAGCGGCGTCCCATCTTCCATCTTCCTCGGCCTCGCCATTTCGTCCTCCCGCGCCTACGCGGCGCACATCCGGGCGATCTGCGCAGGGGCCAACGGCCGGCCGACGCGGCTCCCGATGCCCTTCTCCCACAGCGCTTCTGCAATCGCCCGGAGGGACAGCCCCCGGGCCCGGAGCGAGCGCGCCTCGGCCACCGCGGCCTGCTCTCCCTCGACGGGGGCCAGGTGCTCACCGTCGTCGGCCAGGCGGAAGCCGTAGGGCGCGGCGCCCCCGGTGAACTCCCCTTGCGCCGCCTTGTGGCGAAGCGCGGTCGCCGTCCGCTCCCCGATGATCTCCCGCTCCCACTGGGAGACGCTGGCCAGGATGTTGAGCATCATCCGGCCGCCCGGGGTGCGGGTGTCGATCTGCATGTCCACGGCGAGGAGGTCCGACTTGCCGGGCGCGAAGTAGGTTTCGAGGAGGTCCCCCAGGTCCCGGACGGATCGCGTGAGGCGGTCGAGCTTGACCACGAGGAGCGCTTGGGCTTCCTTCGCCCGGAGCATGCCGAGCGCCCGTTGCAACCCGGGCCGGTCGAGGGTCTTGGCAGACTGGCCCGCGTCAACGATCACGTCCACGAGGTCGAGGTCGTACAGCTTGGCGTAGGCGTGGACCTTCTCGCGCTGCGCGTCGAGGGAGACGCCCCGATCGGCCTGCTTGTCGGTCGAGACGCGAAGATAGGCAACGGTGCGGGTCGGCATGGCGTCCTCCTAACCGTGCAGTATAGACGAGCCAAGCGTTATGTCAAGCGTAACATCTTGATGGGTCGTAACAGCGGGACCCCGCTGTTACAGGACGCTCCCCTTGCGCCCGGCTGGCACCCGTTGATTCGGGTTGTGGCCAGCGTGCGGGGTGGGTGCCCTCCCGGGCGGAAAGGCCAGCGTGGGCGGAAAGGCCGACAGACGGGAGCGGCCGTCCGAAAACCTCGGGAACAACCGCGCCACACGGCCGCAAGGGAAAATCATCCGATCATCCGATACAAGGCACGAATCGCGAAGGATTGCCGGTGCCTACTAACGATCGGATCAGCCGATCGAATCCGATCATCCGATCCAGGGCGCGACGTTCGCCCGCGCCGTCGCCAGCGATCGCGATCTCCCCCTCCTCCAACTAGGCCGAAAACTCGCCGGCCTCCGCCCGGATTGCGCCAAGGAGGGCGCCCGCGTGGGCGTGGATCTCGATGATGTCCTCGCGAAGGAGCGCGCGGCGCGCGCGGATGACCAAGGCGCCGTCTTGCTCCGTCAGGCCGCAGCCGTACCCTCGGAGAGTGCGTAGGCACTCGGCGAAGTAGCCCGGGCGAGGTTCGACACGCGGCACGTCCCAAGGGCCCGTGAAGGTGTAGACCGGCCACCGCGCCGCCCGCTTGCGGCAGGCGTCGTTTGCGTAGCGGCGCGGGCGGCCGGTCGATGCCCTCCGTCCGAGTCGCCGGCCGCACCCGCAGGCGCATGTCACGGACGGCCACCCTTCCGCCGGGCCTCGATGTACGCGGCGAGGTCCGCGGGGGCGACCCGGATCGCGTTCAGCACCCGGACCTGCGGCAGTTCGCCCAGGCGTGCCAGCTTGTAGACGGTCGCCGTCGTGACGCCCAGGCGGTCGGCCACCTCTCGCACGGACAGGAGATTCGCGGCGCCGCCGTCGAGGGCCCGCAGGCGCGGAGACCCTGCCGGAAGGATGCCGGAAACGGGGGCCGAAATGGGCCTTTCGGGGCCGGTGGCAACCGGATTGCTCATGCCGGAAAGCCCAGTGGGAACAAGTCGTTGCGTCCAGGAGCGGTCCGGGCCGGAGTCTCCGGTCGCCCTTCCCAAGCTGAGGGTCGCCGGTTCGAACCCGGTTTCCCGCTCCTCGTAGATCCCTGAAACTCCAGCGGAACGTGCGTGAACGTGCCTGGGCGGCGCGTTCCTCATTGCGGAATGCGCG
>DAIDIT010000240.1 GCA_027451705.1 Pseudomonadota bacterium | reverse complement strand
GCGCTCGAACGGCCCGTGGCAAGTCCCGGGGCGCCCCGGTTCTTGCCACGGCGCCTCGGACCGGGCCCTCGGGTCCGAGGGCCGGCTGTCCGGGCTCTTGAAGGGCTCGCGGAGCGCGTGTTAGACGATGCCGATGGGGAGGCGAGGCCAGAACACCGTTCCGAAGGGGCTCGTCGAGGCGATGCGGTCGCAGGACAGCCTCCTCGCGAACGAGTTCGACCCCTCGCAGATCCTCTTCGTGCGGGGACAGTCGGTCTCCGCCGCCGACATCCGCGCGCACGTCGCCGACATCTTCGCGACGTTCGCCGCGGTCACCGATATCGACATCGAGCGGAAGCGGCGGCTCCTCGCGCGCACCGCCCGCATTCCCGAGGCCGTCGAGTTCGTCGCCGAGGTGAAGGCCGCGATGACGGCCCACCTCGGCCGGCGCCACCCCGCGCTCGACGCCCCCGGGCTGCGCCCGCACGGCGGCAAGCGGAAGCTGACCGGCGAGGAGGAAGTGAAGCGCAAGGCCAAGAAGGCGGAGACGATGAAGATGCGCGGCCACCTGACCAAGGCCCAGAAGAAGGAGAGGACCTTCCGGGGCACGGTCACGGTGGTGGCGACGAAGAAGCCCCGCTAGGGCGGCGCGTTCAGTGGGCCGGGCCGGGCGGCGCGACGGCGTTGCGGCAGGCGCGGCAGAGGGCGTGCCCGCCGATCTTGCCGCCGCGCAGGCCGTGGTGGGAGCCGCAGATCGCGCAGGTCAGGCCGCTCGCCGGCACGCCGGCGCGGTCGAGGTCGCCGCGGGTCACGACGCCGAGCAGGAGCCCGCCCGAGGAGACCGGGAGGCAGCCGATCTCGCGCGACGACATGAGGTCGGCGGCGGCGTCGGCCGACTCGGTCACCTGGATCGTGGTCACCGACCGGCTCATGCAGCCCTCGACGGGGCGGTCGTCCGGCTGGTCCGCGAGGTCCTCCTCGCCGACCACGCCCGCGAGCTGCCCGGCCTCGAGGACCAACAGGTGGTGGACGTGGTGGTCGGAGGCGAGCTTCCGCGCCCGCCGGACGCGGGTCGTCGGCCCGACCGCGACGAGCGCGCGGCACATCAATTCGGACACCAGCATCGTAGACCTCTGGCCGGCAGGTATAGGCACGGATCGGCGGGGATGCCACCGGGCGCCCCGCCGCCCGCCGGCGCGCGGCCGCCGGATGGGCGCGCCGGTCCGACGTGTTGAACTGCGCGCCCCACCCCGTTTGCCGCAGAAGTTGCGACCCGCGGGGGCCCGGAAGGCCCGCCGTGGCGCGGAACGCGCGCTGGCACGAAAGATGATTGAGAGATTGTCGATCCCCGACCGCTCGGGTTAGCCTCGGAGGCGATGACGGAATCGCTGCTCGAAGAGTTGAAACGCTACGTCGAGTTCGGCGACGCCGACGGGGCGGCCCTGCGCGAGGTCGGGCCCGCCCTCCGGCCCGAGTTCCCGGCCGTCGCCGAGGTCTTCTACGCGCGCATCCTCGGCCACGAGGGGGCGCGCAAGGCGCTCGAGGGCGGCGAGAGCACGGTCGGTCGCTTGAAGCTGACGCTCGTCGCCTGGATGGGCGAGCTGTTCGCGGGGCCGTGGGACGACGCGTACTTCGAGCGCCGCTGCCGGATCGGCCGCGTCCACGTCCGCATCGGCCTGCCGCAGCACTACATGTTCGGCGCGATGAACGTCGTCCGCGGGGAGCTGGTGCGGCGGATGGACGCCGTCAACGCCGGCGAGCCGGCGCGGCGCGTCGCCGCGCGCCTCGCGCTCGCCAAGATCCTCGACATCGAGCTGGCGATCATGCTGCACACCTACCGCGAGGACCTGCTCGCCCAGCAGGCGCGCACCGAGCGGCTCTCGACGTTCGGCCAGCTCGTCGGCTCGATCGGCCACGAGCTGCGCAACCCGCTGGGCGTCATCGAGAGCTCCGTCTTCATCCTCAAGGGCCAGGCGAAGGAGGACCCGCGGGCCCGCAAGCACCTCGACCGCATCGGCGAGCAGGTCGGGATCGCGAACGGGATCATCGGGAACCTGCTCGGCATCATCCGCGACGCGCCGCTGGTGCGGCAGAAGGTCGCGCTCGCGGACGTGGCCGCCTCCGTGATCGAGCTGCTCTCGGTGCCGGACGGCGCGCGGGTGGCGGTGGACGGCCTCGCCGATCTGCCCTCCGTCTCGGGCGACCCGGAGTCGCTGCGGCAGGTCTTCTCGAACCTCGTCCAGAACGCGCTCCAGGCGCTGCCCGGGGGGCGGGGCGAGGTGCGGTTGTCGGGACGGCCGGACGGATCGCACGTCGTGGTCGAGGTGACGGACACCGGGCCGGGCGTCGACGAGTCGGTGCGGCGGCGCCTCTTCGAGCCGCTCGTCACGACCAAGAAGCGCGGCATCGGGCTCGGCCTCGCGCTCGTCAAGCGGATCGTCGAGCGGCACGGCGGCACCGTGGCCTACGCGGCGGGCGGCGGCGGCGCGCCCCACCACTTCGCCGTGCGGCTGCCGGTGGGTTGAACGCCGATGCGTCGCTACCTGATCGCCGACGACAACCGGGCCCTCGCCGAGAACGTCTGCGAGATCCTCGCCGGCGTGGGGCACGAGGCCGACATCGCGGGGGACGGGAGCGAGGCGCTCGAACTGCTCGCCGCCAAGCGCTACGACGCGCTGGTGACCGACATGCGGATGCCCGTCGTCGGCGGCGCGGAGCTGATGCGGAGGCTCCGGAGCGTCGACCCCGGCATCGCGACGGTGGTCGTGACCGCCTTCACCACCGACGACGACCTCGCGCAGGCCCGGAGGCTCGGCCTGCTCGGCGTGCTGCCGAAGCCGGTGGCGATGGCGCGGCTGCTCGGGCTGCTCGAGCGAGCGCGGCGGGACGCGCTCGTCGCCGTCGTCGAGGACGACATGGCGCTCGCCGACAACGTGAGCGAGCTGCTCCGGGACGCGGGGTTCGCGACGGTCGTCGCCTCCTCGCTCGCCGACGCCGCGCTCCTCGGGGCCCGGCCGTTCGCCGCGATCGTCGACATGCGGCTGCCGGGGGGACCCGACGGCGAGGCCGCGCGCGCGCTGCGCGGGCGGTTCCCGGGCGTGCCGCTGCTCGTCGTGACCGGCCACGACGACGTCGCCCGACCGGAGGGCACCGCCGCGTTCTTCCGAAAGCCGGTGCCGCCGGCGGAGCTCATCGCCGAGGTGGAGCGGCTCCACCGGGCGCGGGGCGCGAGGTAGCCGGTGGCCCCCGCGACGCGAGTCCTCGTCGTCGAGGACAACCAGGCCTTCGCCGAGAACCTCGAGGAGATCCTGGGCGCCGCGGGCTACGCGGTCCTGCGCGCCGCGTCCTGCGCCTCGGCGCTCGAGGCGGCCCGGCACGGCTTCGAGGTCGCGCTCGTGGACCTGCGGCTACCCGACGGCGACGGCACCGAGGTCGCCGCGCAGCTCAAGTCGACCAGCCCGGGCGGCGAGATCGTCATGCTCACCGGCTTCGCGACGCTCGAGACCGCGGCCGCGGCGGTGCGGTCGGGCGCGTTCGCCTACCTCGTCAAGCCGTGCGAGACGCAGCACCTGCTCCTCACGATCGAGCAGGCGCTCCGCCAGGTGCGGCTCCACGCCGAGAAGAGCGAGCTGGCGCGGCGGGCCCAGGTCAGCGAGAAGCTCGCCGCCGTGGGCACGCTGATGGCCGGGCTCTCCCACGAGATCCGCAACCCCCTCAACGCCGCCGGGCTCCAGCTCTCGGTCCTCGAGCGCCGGATCCGCAAGCTCGCGGGCGTGCCGCAGGCGCCCCTGCTCGAGCCGCTCTCGCTCGTGCAGGACGAGATCCAGCGGCTCGAGCACGTCCTCGAGGACTTCCTACAGTTCGCGCGGCCGCGGGACCTGAAGGCGCGGCCCGTCCAGATCGAGGGCGTGGTCGCCCGCGTGCTCGACCTGCTCGAGGGCGAGGCCCACCGGCGGGGCGTCGCGATCGAGCGGCGGCTCGAGCGGCTCCCGGCGGTGAAGGGCGACGCGGACCGGCTGCAGCAGGTCCTGATGAACCTCTGCCTCAACGGGATCGAGGCGATGCCCGGCGGCGGCCGGCTCGACGTGTCGGCGGCGGTCGCCGACGGAGAGGTGATCGTGTCGGTGGAGGACGAGGGGCACGGCGTGCCCGCGGACGTCCAGCGCCGGATGTTCGAGCCGTTCTTCACGACGAAGGCGAGCGGCTCGGGCCTCGGGCTCCCGATCGTGCACGCGATCGTGCAGCAGCACGGCGGGACGATCCGCGCGGAGAACCGCGATCCGAAGGGCGCGAGGTTCGAGGTGAGGCTGCCGATCGGGTGACGTTCCCTCCCCCGCACCGCGAGGGAGGAGAGGGCAACCCGAGCTGGACGGGTTCAGCCCGCGCGCTCTTCCGCTTCGAGCTCGTCGTCCTCGTGGAGGCCGGGCTTCTTGAAGCCGCCGCCGGCGGCGTACTCCTTGAGGCGGTACTGGATCTTGCGGACGCTGATGCCGAGGACCTCGGCGGCGCGGCTGGTCGAGCCCTGGACCATCTCGAGCGTCTTGAGGATCGCCTCGCGCTCGATCTCGTGGAGCGTCGCGCCCGGGATCAGGCCGCCGGTGCCGTCCTTGACCACCGGCGCGCCGGCCGGGCGCGGGCCGCGGAACGAGGCGGGGAGGTCGTCGGTCGTGAGCTGCTTGCCCTGCGCGAGGACGACGGCGCGCTCGATGACGTTCTCGAGCTCGCGGACGTTCCCGGGCCAGGTGTGCGAGAGCAGGGCGTTGAGGGTGCCGGGCGCGAGCCCCACGATCTCCTTGCCGTACGCCGTGCAGTAGCGGTCGAGGAAGTGGCTGACGAGCGCCGGGACGTCGCCCTTGCGCTGGCGCAGCGGGGGCAGGGTGATCGAGACCACGTTGAGCCGGTAGTAGAGATCCTCGCGGAAGCGGCCCGCGGTGACCTCGGCGCCGAGGTCGCGGTTCGTCGCGGCCACGATGCGCACGTCGACCTGGAGGGTCTGGGTGCCGCCGACGCGCTCGAACTCCCGCTGCTGGAGGACCCGCAGGAGCTTCATCTGGAGCGCGGCCGAGATCTCGCCGATCTCGTCCAGGAAGAGCGTTCCGCCGTCGGCCAGCTCGAAGCGCCCCTCCTTGCGGGCGATGGCGCCCGTGAAGGAGCCCTTCTCGTGGCCGAACAGCTCGCTCTCGAGCAGCGTCTCGGTCAGCGCGGCGCAGTTGACCTTGACGAAGGGCTTCTCGCGGCGCGGCGACTCCTCGTGGATGGCCTGGGCGACCAGCTCCTTGCCCGTGCCGGACTCGCCGAGGATGAGGACGGTGGCCTTCGTGGGCGCCGCGCGCTTGACGACCTCGAACACCGACTGGAGCTCGGCCGAGTCGCCGATGATGTTGTGGAAGCGGAAGCGGTCGCGGACGCGCTCGCGCAGGTTCTGGGTCTCGATGCGCAGCCGCCGCTTCTCGAGCGCCTTCTGGAGGACGACCGTGACCGCGTTCACGTCCAGCGGCTTGACGAGGTAGCTCTCCGCGCCCTCCTTCATCGCCTCGACGGCCGAGTCGATGCTGCCGTAGGCGGTCATGACGACGAAGACCGCGTCGCTGCCGATCTCCCGCGCGCGGTGGAGCAGGCCGAGGCCGTCGAGCCGCGGCATCCGGACGTCGGTCAGGACGGCGGCGGGCGCGAAACCCGGGAGTCGTTCCAGCGCCTCCTGGCCGTCGCCCGCCTGCTCGACCTCGTAACCTTCCTCGGACAGCAGCGTGGCGAGCGCCGCGCGGGCATTGACTTCGTCGTCGACGACCAGGATTCGCTCGGGGGCCATGAGTCGTACCTATAGCAAACCACGTGCCGTTTTTGCATTGGCCTGTCGATTGCAGCCACCTCGGGCATGACCCGCGCGTCCGAGAAGGCCCGACAGGCGCTGATCGGCCGCCGCGACGCGTTGCTCCGGCCACAGCGCTCCGGGCGATCGAATTCGGCCGGCCACGCCGAAGTGGATCGCAACCTCGCGACTTTGCGGGAGCTCGAGCAGACGGAGCTGGCGGAGCTCGCCGAAATCGACGCGGCGCTCTCGCGGATCGACGCGGGCCGATGGGGCCTTTGCGCGGGCTGCGGGCACGCAATCGGCCGCCAACGGCTCCTCGCCGTGCCGGAAGCGCGGCTCTGCCCGGCCTGCCAGGAGCAGGAAGAAACAGTCGACTGACGTGCAGAGTTTGCGTCGCGTGCATTGCTTGCGCGCGTGGTGTGTGCCTGCGCGGATAAAAGCGGAAGCCTCCGCGTCCAGATGACGGATGGGCAAGCGGGCGCCACTCTGGTAGTGTGGGTTCGTAGCTCAGGCCTCTCTTTCGGCGAGGCGATCTTGAGGAACGGGGAAACGGGCGGCGGATTCCGCCGGCCGGACCAGGGCGGTCGAGGCGCTTCGCGGCGGCGAGGCCAGGCGATGGTCTTGCTCGCCTTCACCGCCGCGCTCATCGCGTTCACGCTCCTGACGACCTTCGCGATCGGCACGAGCGTCCACCGCAAGATCCAGCTCCAGCAGTCGGCGGACACCGCCGCCTACTCGCTCGCGGTGCAGGAGGCGCGCGCCTTCAACTTCTACGCGTTCACCAACCGCGCGATCCTCTCGCACTACGTGGCGATGATGGCGATCTACGGCCACATGAGCTACCTCGCGGCGTACGAGGGCTACCTGAACGAGATCGCGAGCAACTGGTGCAGCGGCGGCGGGAGCGTCGGCACGGACGTGATCGACAACCAGGACGAGCTCATGTTCCTGGGCATCGGCTTCGCCATCGCCTGCGCCGCCAGCCTGGGGACGTGCAGCTACTGCTGCGACTGCGCCTCGACCGAGTTCCAGGAGAGCAGCAACGTCGGAAACCTGTGCAACGGCATCACCCAGAAGCTCCAGCAGGTCGATCAGGATCTCGGCCTGACGACGAAGAGCAGCTCGGTGATGAGGCGCCTCCACGACTCGGCGAAGCTTCACTACGGGTACATCACGACGATCAAGCTCGCGCAGGACGCCTACGACGTGAAGCTCCAGGCGGATCTCGCGTCGAACGGCGTGCTCAAGGCCGTCGCCGGAAGCACCGACGCCGCCGGCACCTACCAGGCGCCGAGCACGGCGCTCGGGCTGCTCAACGAGGGCATGGCCAAGCCGCCCGGCACGAACCTCGTGGGCTACTGCGATTCCGTCACCAGCCTGACCTGCCCCCACACCTCGCAGATGGGCAAGGAGCTGCTCAATACCCAGCGCGCGGCCTCGAACGCGAGCCGCTACGGACCGATGTCGTACGGCGGCGACTGGCTCACGAACCGCAGCTTCTCACTGGCCACGGCGCCGGGGGATCTCTTCGAGGTCCAGATCCTTCGTCTCTTCAGCAACCCCGTCTATTACATCAACGCCTTCTCGGGCACCGGCATGTCGCGCGAGATTCACGAAGGGAGCACCCAGCGCAGCGAGGGGCCGGTCTATAACGTCGTCCACGACCCGAAGGGCGAAGGCGGCCTCTCGATCGCGGGGGAGGACCATGGCAAGGTCTGGCTGTCGATGGACCTCGAGCCCGTCTTCAACGGCGCCTGCCCGCCGGCCGTGGCCTCGGCCAGGGAATTCCACACCTGGGCCTACTCGGAGCCGTACTCGCTCCCCCAGAGCGAGGGCGGCGGGACCGGCCAGAGCGAGCTGGCCTTCGCGGACGGCACGATCGTCACCCACGACCAGGGTATCGATCTCGACCTCGGCGGAGGTCCGGGCGCGAGCGGGATGCACGGCGTGCACGGGGTGCTGATGCCGACGATCAACTTCGTCGCCGACTCGACCGAGCCGCTCTTCAACCAGCCGCGCACCTGGGCGGTCGTCTCCGACTCGATGGCCCCGTCCGCCGACGCGCAGAAGGCGTGGGCGAAGAACGTGAGCCTCACCTTTGGCGGGGAGAGCTACGGCTACGACAACGGCCCAGCCGACGTCGCGCCGTGGAAGTCGATGCTCGCGGTCTCGCAGGGGCTCGCCTACTACCACCGCCCCGGCGACTGGAAGGAGCCGCCGAACTTCTACAACCCGTTCTGGCGGGCGAAGCTCCAGCCGTTCGCGGGTGCGTACGAGAACTGGAAGGACTACGCGGCCGTGGTCGCGGCGGGGGCGGGGGCCAACGCGGCGAAAGACGCCGCCCTCGTCGGGGCCGCCCTGCCCCTGACCCAGTGAGCGCCATGACCACCGCAAACGCCAGCGCCCGCAGCATCGCCCGCCGGGGATCGGCGATGGTCGAGCTGTCGCTCGCCATGTTGATGTTCGTCCCGCTCTTGCTCTACGCGGGCTACACGACGGACCTGCTCTTCGCGCGGCTCAAGATCCAGGAGGCCGCCGCCGCGGCGCTCTGGGACTACACGGGCCGGCTGCTCCACGACTACGGCAGCTTTGCCCACAGCTCGAAGTACGGCCCGGCGTCGTCGTCGGTCCAGGGCGAGGTCCAGAAGTGGTACCAGGGCCTCGACCCCTGGATGGGCGTGCAGGGCAAGGGGTCGAGTGCGCTGATTGGCGCGGGCGCGAAGGCCCAGCTCGACCAGGTGACGTGCCAGCCGGGCGGCAGCGCTCCCGACCCCTCGACGCTCGGCAACGCCGTCGTCTCGGAGCTCCACACGGGCGGCCTGGTCCAGTGCCAGAGCCGGGGCGAGGTCTGGAACTGGTACCTCGGGCGCGCGACGGCCCAGACCACCGAGTGGCGCAGCCCGGTCTGGACCTCCGCGCTGATCGGCTCGTCGCTGACCTTCTGCGGCGCCGGCAACTCCGGAGGGTCCACCTCCTGCGGCATGAAGAACGCGCTCGTGGTCTACACGGACGACTGGGGGCTGTCGCAGTCGGGGGACGAGCAGGCGACGGGGCCGGACAACAACGCGAACACCGACTTCTACAACGTGACAAAGAACGCCTTCGACAAGACCTATCCGAGCGGGGCCGGCATCGCGGAGTGGACGCTCGGGGTGTACGACCCGCTCGTCGATCCGCCGGTCGTGCTCGACACGAAGTTCGGCGAGCACATGCTCACCTACGAGAGCTATGCGACGGCCCAGCCGGTCACCTCCGACGGCGACGAGTCCGGGAAGAACAGCAACGGCGCCGAGAACAACTACGTGACCTCGTCGCCGGCGTCGGATGTCGGTTTTGCCGGCAGGGTGGGCTGGGACGGCGAGACGGGCGCGAGCAGCCAGGAGAGCAGCACCTGGCCGTACAACAACAACGGTCCGGCCGAGGACTTCGCAGCCAACCCGGAGGAGTACCAGAAGACCTGGCAGGCCCGGACGGCGACCACGTACCTCGGCAAGTGATGTCCCTTGCCGAAGCCTCTGAGAAATTCCCTCCCACTTCGCGGCGGGAATCGACTAATATTCGCCCATCGGGGCTTCGGGGTGCCCCTCGCGCGCATGGGTCGAACGAACGGCCAACGCAGCTTCACGTCCGAGCAGGCCAGGGGCCTGCTGCTGCTCCGCTCCGGACTTTACAAGCCGACCAAGTCGTCGGTCTCGTCGGTCTGCGCGCTCGTGCAGCAGCTCGGCGGCGTCCGGGCGGAGCGGCTCGAGTGGGCGCACGCGTCCCTGGCGGCCCGCCTGACGGGCTACCAGCCCGAGCATCTCGAGCGCGCGCTCCTCGAGGACAAGATCCTGCTGCGGCTCTGGGGAGTCCGCGGGGCCGAGCTGGTGGTCCACCGCGAGGACGCGCCGGCGCAGGTCGCCGCGGCGGCCGACGAGTGCGTGCAGTGGGGGCGCTTCCTCGACGCGAACCTCTCGATCGAAGGCAAGCGCCGGGCGGAGATCCTCGAGCAGCTCCTCCCGGGACCCTTCTCGCGCAGCGACGTCGCGCGCCGCTTCGAGCGCCACCTCCACCTGACCGGCAAGGCCCCGCCTGCGGTCGTCTACCAGAAGATCATCCGCGAGGGCGCGGCGCGCGGCCAGCTCGTCTGGTGCGGCGGCGACGGAAACGCGAGCCGTTACTGCGCGACGTCGACCTGGCTCGGGGAGGCGATCGTCCCGAAGCCCGATCTCGGCCGGCTGCTCTCCGTGTACCTCGGCGCCTTCCCGCCCGCCCCGCTCTCCGACATCGCCTCGTGCCTCGGCGTCCCGAGCGCCGCGGTCCGGGTCACGCTCGCGGAGCTCGGTGCGGTCGAGGTCGACGTCGAGGGGAAGGCCGCGTGGCTGCTCGAGCGCGATCTGGCGGCGCTCAAGAAGGCACCGGCGCCCGCCGATACGCCGGCCTTCGCGCTGCCCGAGCAGGACCCGCTCCTGATCGCCTGCCCGTCGCGCGACCGGCTCGGGACGGGCCTCGGCGCGGCGTTCCCGAGCTCGGGCGAGACGCCGGGCACCGTCTGGATCGAAGGACGCGTCGTGGCGACGTGGCGCCGCGAGGCCGACGTCGCCGAGGTGCGGCCGATCGGCCGCGCGACGCCGCCGCCGCGCGCGCTCGCCGCCGCCTTCGCGCAGGGCGAGCCGCGGTTGCGTCCTCGGCTGGTGCGTTGAGCCGGCTGAAGCGCGCGTGAAGATCTCCGAGTTCGACTACGCGCTGCCGGAGGGGCTGATCGCGCGGAAGCCGCTGGCCGAGCGCGACGCGTCGCGGCTCCTGCGGCTGCCGCTCGACGGCGGCCCGCCGCAGCACCGCGCCTTCCGGGAGCTTCCGGAGCTCTTGCACCCGGGCGACCTGCTCGTCGTCAACGACGCCCGCGTGGTGCGGGCGCGGCTGCGGGGCCGCAAGGTCGCGACCGGCGGAGCGGTGGAGCTGCTCCTCGACCGGCCCGCCACCGAAGGCGGGCGGCGCTGGATCTGCCTCGGGCAGGCGTCGAAGGGCTTCCGGGCCGGCCAGGCGATCGAGCTTCCCTCCGGCGCGCGGGCCGAGATCGAAGAGGTGCGCGCGGGCGGCTGGCTCGTGGTGGCCTTCGACGTCGATCCCCTGCGGGCGGCGGAGCGCGACGGCGAGCTGCCGCTGCCGCCCTACCTCGACCGCGCCCCGACGCCCGAGGACGACGAGCGCTACCAGACCGTCTTCGCGCGCGCCGACGGCGCCGTCGCCGCGCCGACCGCCGGCCTGCACTTCACCCCGCGCGTGCTCCAGGCGCTCGAGGCGCGCGGGATCGCGGTCGGCCGCCTGACGCTCTTCGTCGGGGCGGGCACGTTCCTGCCCGTGCGCGCCGAGCGGCTCGAGGATCACCGGATGCACCCCGAGCGCTACGAGATCCCCGCGGCGCTCGCCGCCGGCGTGGCGGAGACGCGCGCGCGGGGCGGCCGCGTCGTCGCCGTCGGCACGACCTCCCTGCGCGCGCTCGAGGCCTCCTGGGATGGCCGGGGGCTGCGCGCCGGCCACGGCGAGACCGACCTCTTCGTGAAGCCCGGCCACCGCTTCGGCGCGGTCGACGGCCTCCTCACGAACTTCCACCTGCCCCGCTCCACGCTGCTCGTGCTCGTCGCCGCGCTCGCCGGTCGCGAGCGGATCCTCGCCGCCTACGCCGAAGCGGTCGCCCGCGGCTACCGCTTCTACTCGTACG
Organism: Pseudomonadota bacterium; assembly: GCA_027451705.1. GTDB lineage: Bacteria > Myxococcota > Myxococcia > Myxococcales > JAKAPL01 > JAKAPL01. The sequence goes on along the minus strand of DAIDIT010000240.1, from coordinate 8,706 downwards.
GCGACTGCATGCTCCTCCTGTGATCGCCTTCTCGGTCCACGCCCGCGACGGCGCCGCGCGCGCCGGCATCCTGACGACCCCCCACGGGCCGGTGGAGACGCCGATCTTCATGCCGGTCGGCACGGTCGGGAGCGTGAAGGCCGTTGGCCCCGACGACCTGACGGCCGTCGGCGCGTCGATCCTGCTCGCCAACACCTACCACCTGATGCTTCGACCGGGGCCCGACCTGGTGGCCCGGCAGGGCGGGCTGCACCGCTTCATGTCCTGGCCGGGCGCCATCCTGACCGACAGCGGCGGCTTCCAGGTCTTCAGCCTCGCCGAGCGGCGGACGCTCACGGAGGAGGGAGTCACCTTCCGCTCGCACCTCGACGGGTCGAATCAAGCGCTCGGTCCCGAGCGCGCCCTCGCGATCCAGGAGGCGCTCGGAGCGGACGTCGTCATGGCCTTCGACGAGTGCCCGCCCGCGGGCGCCGAGCGCGCCTACCTCAAGGAGTCGCTCGCGCGGACCGCGCGCTGGGCGCGCCGCTGCAAGGCCGCCTGGCACCCCGACGGACCGTCGGCGCTCTTCGGCATCGTGCAGGGCGGCCTCTACGAGGACCTTAGGCGGCGGGCGGCCGAGGAGATCTGCGCGCTCGACCTGCCGGGCTACGCGCTCGGCGGCTTCAGCGTGGGCGAGAGCGTGGCCCAGATGCACGAGGGCGTGGCCCGCTCGGCGCCGCTCCTACCGGCGGACCGGCCGCGCTACCTGATGGGCGTCGGCACCCCGGACGACATCCTCCACGCCGTCGCCTCGGGCGTCGACATGATGGACTGCGTCCTGCCCACCCGCTGCGCACGCAACGGCCTGCTCTTCACCTCCCGCGGCCGGCTGGTCATCCGCAACCGGCGTTACGCCGAGGACCCGCGCCCGCCCGACGAGGCCTGCGGCTGCTACACCTGTCGCACCTTCTCGCGCGCCTACCTCCGCCACCTGTTCCAGGCGCGCGAGCTGCTCGCCTACCGGCTCAACTCCCTCCACAACCTGGCCTACTTTCTTTCCTTGATGGCGGGGGCGCGGAGGGCTATCCGGGAGGCGCGGTTCGCGGCCTACGCCGCCGCCGCGCGCTCGGGCTGGGCCGAGGAGCAGGAAGCAGGACAGGAGGCGTAGATGGCACGGACGGCCTATCTCCTCGCGACGCTGCCGCTCTGGCTCTGGGCGGGGCCGGCGGCCGCCGACGCCGCCCCCTGCCAGGAGCTGTCCAAGACGGTCGACCTGTCGAGCTCGCCGGTCGACGACCGCCGTGTCTTCTGCGCGTACGCGAAGGACCTCGTCGTGGGCGCCTGCTGCCAGAGCGATCTGCACGCCTGCCTGATCGCCCACCCGGAGTGCCCGCGCGCGCAGGTGCTCGCGCGCATCGGCCTCGACACCATCGCGGGCGGGGCCGCGGAGGAGAAGGCGCTCGCCGCCGCCTCGAACTACCTCGGAGGGCTGCCGTGGGCGAAGCGGGCGAAGATCGACCTGACGGGCGCCCCCTGCCGCGGCGCCGGGCCGCCGACGCTCGTCGAGTTCAGCGACTTCGACTGTCCGCACTGCGCCTACGCTTCGACCGTCCTGCACGACCTCGTCGAGAAGCGCCCGTCGCTGCGCTTCTGCGTCATGGCCTTCCCGATCCACCCCCACGCGGAGCTGGCCGCGGCGGCGGCGCTCTTCGCGGCGCGCCACGGCAAGTACCGGGAGATGAGCCGCGCCCTCTACGAGAGCCAGTTCGGGCGCGTGGGGCTGGAGGAAGGCCCCTACGTCGATCAGCTCGTCTCGGTGGGGCACGGCGTCGGGCTCGACGCCGCCGCCCTTCGCGCCGCCCTGAAGGGCGGGCCGGAGCTGGACCTGGCCCTCGCGCAGCGCGCCCAGGCCCGCGCGCTGAAGCTCGAGGGGACGCCGACGTTCGTCCTCGACGGCCACGTCCTCGAGCTCGGCGTCACGCAGCTCGGCTCGGCGATCGACGACGAGGTGGCGTACCGCAAGGCGCACCCGCGCCCCTGAGCATGCGCGAGGTCCTGCCGAGGCGGCTTCGGCCGAACCAGCGGCCCGAGCACGCGGGGACCGTCTCGGAGCGGCTGCTCGCGGCGGCCCGACAGGAGGGGGTGGCGGTGCTCGCCGGGCAGGGAAGCCGTCCCGGCGGACTCGAGGAATCGGAGGCCGCGCGTCGACTCGAATCGGTCGGGCCGAATGCGGTCGCGGGAGAGGAGGGGCGCGGGCGCCTCGCCCTGCTCGGCCGGGCGCTCCTGAACCCGCTCGTCGTCCTGCTCGCCGCGCTGGCCGTGGTCTCCGCCTCGACCGGCGACATCCGCGCGGCCGTCGTCATGGGTCTCATGATCGTGCTCGGAGTCTCGCTCCGCTTCGGGCAGGAGGCCCGGGCCGATTCGGCGGCGAAGAAGCTCCGCGCGATGATCCGGGTCACCGCGACGGTCGTCCGCGACGGCTCGCCGCGCGAGGTGCCGCTCGCCGAGCTGGTGCCGGGCGACGTGGTCCACCTCGCGGCGGGCGACATGATCCCCGCCGACGTCCGCGTCCTTTCGGCCAAGGACCTCTTCGTCGTGCAGGCGAGCCTCACCGGCGAGTCGATGCCGGTCGAGAAGTCCGAGACCGCCGAGCCGGCCGCGGCGCCGTCCTTCTCCGAACTGCGCAACGTCTGCTTCCTGGGGACCTCGGTGGAGACGGGCACCGGGACCGCCGTCGTGGTCGCGACCGGCGAGGCGACCTGCCTCGGTTCGCTCGCGCGCGCGGTCGCCGCCCCGACCGCCCCGACCGCCTTCGACCGTGGCGTGACGCGCTTCACCTGGCTGATGATCCGCTTCATCCTGGTCATGGTCCCGCTGGTCTTCCTCGTCAACGGGCTGACCAAGGGCGACTGGCGGGAGGCCTTCTTCTTCGCGCTCGCGGTCGCGGTGGGGCTGACGCCCGAGATGCTGCCGGCGATCGTGACCGTCTGCCTCACCAAGGGCGCGATGCTGATGGCGGGCAAGAAGACCATCGTCAAGCGGCTGCACTCCATCCAGAACCTCGGGGCGATGAACGTCCTGTGCACCGACAAGACCGGCACGCTGACCGCCGATCGGGTCGTGCTCGAGAAGCACTGCGACGTCGAGCTGAACGAGGACGACGAGGTCCTGGCGCTCGCCTACCTCAACAGCCACTTCCAGACCGGCCTGCGCAACGTCCTCGACCGCGCGATCCTGGCGCACTCGGAGACGCAGGAGCGGTTCCACGTCCCTGAGCACCGCAAGGTCGACGAGATCCCCTACGACTTCGTGCGCCGCCTGATGTCGGTGGTGGTCGAGCGGCCGGGTGGCGGCCACCGGCTCATCTGCAAGGGCGCGCCGGAGGAGGTCTTCCGCCGCTGCGCGTCCTTCGAGCTGGACGGCGAGCGATTGCCGATGGAGCACGTCCTCATCGACGACCTGCGGCTCGAGTACGAGGCGCTCAGCGCGGACGGCTTCCGAGTGCTGGCGATCGCGTTCAGGGACTTCGAGGGGAAGAGCTCCTACTCCAAGACCGACGAGGTCGAGCTGGTGCTGCGGGGCTACGTCGCGTTCTTCGATCCGCCGAAGGACAGCGCCCGCCCGGCGGTCGAGGCGCTCCGGCGGCACGGCATCGAGGTCAAGGTCCTCACCGGCGACAGCGAGGCGGTGAGCCGGAAGGTCTGCCACGACGTCGGCCTCCCGGCGGGACGGGTGCTGCTCGGCTCCGAGGTCGAGGCGATGACGGACGCGCAGCTCGCCGAGGCCGCCGCTGAGGCGACGCTCTTCGCGCGGCTCGCGCCGGGCCACAAGCAGCGCGTGGTCGGTGCCCTCCAGCGGTCGGGCCACGTGGTCGGCTTCCTCGGCGACGGCCTCAACGACGGGCCGGCGCTCCGCGCGGCGGACGTCGGCATCTCGGTCGACTCGGCGACCGACGTCGCCCGCGAAGCGGCGGACCTGATCCTGCTCGAGAAGAGCCTGATGGTCCTCGACGATGGAATCCTCGAGGGCCGCAAGGTCTTCGCGAACATCCTCAAGTACGTCCGGATGGGCGCGAGCTCGAACTTCGGCAACATGTTCAGCGTGCTCGGCGCGAGCGCGCTCTTGCCGTTCCTGCCGATGGCACCGATCCAGATCCTCGCGAACAACCTGCTCTACGACGTCTCGCAGGTGCCGATCCCCACCGACGCGGTCGACCCCGAGCAGATCGAGCGGCCGCGGCCGTGGTCGATGCGCGAGATCACCCGCTTCATCCTCTTCATCGGCCCGTGCAGCTCGGTCTTCGACTACACGACCTACGGGCTCATGTGGTTCCTCTTCCGTGCGAACGACCCCGGCCGTGCGTCGCTGTTCCAGACGGGCTGGTTCGTCGAGTCGCTGCTCACCCAGACGCTCGTCATCCACGTCATCCGGACGAACAGGCTGCCGTTCGTGCAGAGCCGGGCGAGCCTGCCGCTGGCGCTGACGAGCCTCGCCGTGGCGGCCGTCGGGATCTGGCTGCCGGTCTCGCCGTTCGCGGCGGCGCTCGGGTTCACCGGGCTGCCCCCGCTCTACTGGCCGCTCCTCTTCGCGACGCTCGTGCTCTACGTCCTGCTGACGCAGGGGGTGAAGGCATGGCTCTTGCGGAGGCGCTGGATCTGAGCCATCCATGCTAGAACCTTCCCCCGATGGACGACGAGCTCGAGCTCGGGATCGATCCGGCCGCGAAGGCGTGCGGGAACTGCCGCATCTGGCGCGCGGTCGCGAAGGACGCGGAGGGGCGGTGGCTGGGCGACTGCCGGCTCATGCCGCAGCGCGGTCGGTTCCTGCCCGAAGCGCCCATCTGCGGGAGCTTCATCGGGCGCGGGCAGGCGCTGCCGCGTTCGATGCCGGAGCCGCCCGCGCGGGCGCGGCGGTCTCCGCGCGCCGACCTCGGCGTCCGCGTGGTGCGGCACGCCGGTCCGGCGACGGACGTGGAACTCGGAGAGGACTTCGACATGACGCGCGAGGAGCTGAAGGCTGTCATCCGCGAGGCGCTCGGGGAGGCGGAGGCCCCGCTCGCCGGCCGCTGGGAGGGCGGGACGGTGCTGCTCAAGCCCGGACGGCCCGAATTGCAGTCGAAGGAGATCCCGATCGACGCGCTGTTCCACAAGGTCGTGATGGTCCGCGACCGCCTCCGCGTCCTCGAGCAGAAGATCAACGCCCACCCGAAGCTCTCGGACGCGGAGAAGGTCGAGATGCAGCAGTACGTGACGCGTTGCTACGGCTCGCTGACGACCTTCAACGTCCTCTTCGCGGACAAGGCCGACCAGTTCACCGGCGAGAAGGGCGACCGGGAGTAGTGAGGACTCCCGCGACCGCGGTCGAGGTCGCGGCGCGCGCTGCGGTCGAGGTCGCGGCGCGCGCTGCGGTCGAGGTCGCGGTTGGGGTCGAGGTCGCGGTCGCGTGCGAGGGCGGAGTTTTGGCCGCGGGCCGCGGCCGTGGACTCCCTCCCCCGCCTGCGGGGGAGGGCAGGGGTGGGGGGCCCAGGGCGAAGTGCCGGGGGCCGGCCCGGAGAAGGGCGGAACGGCGGGCCGCGGGGCGCCCCTGACGGCTCCGTCCGGCGTCCGGCTAACGCCGCTCGAGAAACCCCCGGCCCTCGAAGATCGCCGGCCTCGCCTTTTCGATTCGCGCGACCCGCGTCGCCGGCTGCTTGGCCGAGGCGAAGTGGTAGAGGTAGCCCCGCTGCCGCCCCGGCGTCAGCGCCTCGAAGGCGCGCTCGAAGCGCGGGTCCCTCCGGAAGCGCTCCGCCAGCTCCTCCGGGACCGGATGGTCCGAGGTCTTTCTCTTCTCGACCCGCAGCCCGGCCTTCGCGACCGCGATGGCCTCGCGCACGTAGGCCCGGATGGTCGACGCCTTCGCCGTGATCTCCCGCGCGCTCGTGAACTTCATCACCCGCCCGGCCTGCACCTGGCCGAGCTGCACCAAGACCTTCTCGGGATCCTTCAGCAGCGCGCCCTGGAAGAAGCCCAGCGCGAAGTACGCCTTGAAGCCCTGGAGGATGACGATGTTCTTCCCGTCCACCGTGTAGGTGGGCTTGCCCCACTTGCACGCCTCTTTCATCGCGAGGCCGGCGAGCAGCCGCCGCATCTCCGCGATCTTCGCGTCCCACCGCTCTCGATAGGCCATGTCCATGTCGGCGCCTCGAAAGTAGCACGGTCCCGGCGTCGACGTACTCCCGTCGCCGGGCCACGGGATCGTGGTTCTCTCGCGTTCGGCAGCGCCTCACGCAGGCGCGACGGCTTGGCACGCGGGTGCGGACGCTTGGCACACGGGCGCGGCGGGGGTTCATCGCGGCGCGCCCGCGGTCACCCCCGGAGCGCCCAACGTCCGTGCCGGCGCGGCGGGACCTCGGACGGGCGAGGGGGGGACGTGGGGCCCGTGCGGTGTGGTGACGAGCGATGGAGCCGAGGCGACGCCGCACGGGTCCGAGGGGCCGAGGCTCGCGGTCGCGGTGGCGAGGCTGGGAAGGCAGCTCCCCTGGTATGGAAAGCGGGGTGCGTCGTGGACGAGGACCGGTACGTCGACCGTCGGCAGCGGGACGAGCGGCGGTGGCTCGGGTACGCCGCCGTGTACCGCGGTGTTGAGGTTCGGAATCGGGCTACCGAGCCTCGGTTCCGTGGTGACCAGCCTTGGAAAGCGGCTTCCCTCGGTCGGAACGGCGGGTGCGTCGAGCCCGAGTGGATCAGTTTCAGCCCGTCTTATTCGCGCAGGGGTCGCGGGGAGCGGCGTGATTGAGGCGTAAGAGTTGGGAGTGCCGAGGGTTCGTCGGGTGTTCAAGCCTTCGCAAGGAGGCTGGCCATGGGTGAGGGCACACAAAGGCTTTTCTCGCCGACATTCAACGGGTCGATTTGGGTGGAGGGGCGGCCGGAGCGGCTGACAGGTGACGCGGGAGGGATGCTCCTGCGCGAGACGATGGAGCAGCTTGGAATCGTCTCCTGGTTGGTCGAGCGGCTCGACGACCCCCGCAAGCCGGAACTGATCACCCATCCGCTCGAAGAGTTGCTGCGGACCAGCGTGGCGTTGCTCGGCCAGGGCTGGCGGGATCACGACGACGCGGACTTTCTGCGCGACGATGCGGTTCTGCGCCTGTCGGTTTCGAACCGCAGGGGCATCGCGCCGCTGGCGATGCGCCCGCGTGCTCTGGGCGAGGAACTCGCCCACAACCCCGAGGTCCCCGACGGCCTCGCCTCGCAGCCGACCCTCTCTCGCCTGACCCGCGCGCTCAGCAGCGAGAAGAACCGGGCCGTGCTCCGCGAGGGGCTGATGGTCTGTGCCGGCCGCCGCATTCGCGCGATGAACGGCGGCAAGCGGCTGCCCCATCTGACCCTCGACGTCGATTCGCTACCGATCGAGGTGCACGGCAGCCAGCCCGGCTCCGCCTACAACGGCCACTACCACGCCCGCGTCTATCACCCCATCATCGCCAATGCTGCGGAGACCGGCGACGCCCTCGACCTGCACCTGCGCGAGGGCAGCGTCCATACCGCCGAAGGCGCACTCGACTTCATCCTTCCGCTGCTCAATCGGGCCGAAGAGGAACTCTGCGAAGTCGCCTCTCTTCGTATCGACGCGGGCTTCCCCGCCGACGACGTGCTCGACGGTCTCGAAGCCCGTGGCACCAAGTACGTCGCCCGCATCCGCAACAACCCCGTCCTCGACCGCATGGCCGAGCCCGACCTTCGGCGCCCTGTCGGCCGCCGCCCCAAGGAGCCGCGCGCCTTCTTTTACGAGAGGACCTACCGCGCCGAGAGCTGGTCGAAAGAGCGCAGGGTCGTCCTGGTGGTGCTCGAACGCGAGGACGATCTCTTCCTCCACCACTTCTGGCTCATCACCGACTGGACCCAAGAAGAGATGTCGGCCGAAGCCCTGCTCGACCTCTACCGCGACAGGGGCACCGCCGAGGGCCACTACGGGGAGCTGATGAGCGTGCTCGACCCGGCGCTCTCCTCCTCGCCGCGCCCCAAGAGCCTCTACGACGGCGAAGAACCCGTCCACCGCTACCCCTCCGGCGACTCCTTCGACATCAACGAGGTCCGCCTGCTCCTCAACCTCCTGGCCTACAACGTCGTCCACGCCGCCCGCGTCGCTTTCGAGCAGGCCACCGGCGAGGGAGTCGGCCTGCGTCGCTTCCGCGAGCGTCTGCTTCGCGTCGCAGGTCGCGTCCTTGTCCACAGCAACCGCGCCATCCTGGTCCTCGCGGCTGCCACCGCCGTCCTCTGGGCCCAACTCTGGCCGGCCCTCTCCACCCTGCGCGCCTGGTCTGGCTAACGCGCCCGCGAGTACCATCCTCGCCCCTCGCCAGCCGCTCACGCGGTCAGCTCGCAGTCCGTCGCAAACCGGTACACAGCACGTCCCACTGGCCTTTCATCCGTCCGCCACGCCACCACCCCCCCCACCTCGTCGCGCTTTCGGTCCCCGTCCTGCATCGCGCCAGCCCCTCCGCCACCAGCACTCCCTCCAACAATCCCCAGCGTGAATACGACGGGTTCAGAACGGCGGCGTCAACTACGATCTCGGGGGAGTGGGGCGCGCCCCGAAGGATTGAGGGGGGCGCGCTCGGGGGCGATGGGCTGGCCACGCGATTGTCGAGGTTCGCGAACCGGCCGGGGACGAGCCCCGGCCCTACGGCTGCACGGCGATCGTTTCTCGCGCGGATGCGGGTGGCCCCCCACCTTTGTCCTCCCCCGC
>DAIDIT010000239.1 GCA_027451705.1 Pseudomonadota bacterium | reverse complement strand
GGCGGCCTTGCCGGCCAGTTCGGCGGGGATCGGGGCATCGGCGAAATGCGCGCCGAGCCCGTCATCCTTCCACACGACGGCGGTGTTGCGGATCAGGTCGACCAGGCCGACGAAACCGGTCTCGACGCCGATCGGCAACTGAACCACCAGCGGGCGGGCACCCAGGCGGTCGGCGATCATTCCGACCGTGCGGTCGAAATCCGCGCCGACGCGGTCCATCTTGTTGACGAAGGCGATGCGCGGGACGTGGTACTTGTCGGCCTGCCGCCAGACGGTCTCGGACTGCGGCTGCACCCCGCCCACCCCGCAGAAGACCGCGACCGCGCCGTCGAGGACGCGCAGCGACCGCTCGACCTCGATCGTGAAGTCGACGTGTCCGGGGGTGTCGATGATGTTGATCCGGCAGTCGTGCCAGAAGCAGGTCGTCGCGGCGGAGGTGATGGTGATCCCCCGCTCGCGCTCCTGCTCCATCCAGTCCATCACCGTGTTGCCTTCGTCGACATTGCCGATCTTGTGGGTCACGCCGGTGTAGAACAGGATCCGTTCGGTGGTCGTCGTCTTGCCCGCGTCGATGTGGGCCATGATCCCGATGTTCCGGGTTTTTTCGAGCGAGTAGGACCGCGCCACGACGACTCTCTCCGACCACTCCAAAGCAAAAGGGAAAACTCTCGACCTCTCGACGGTGCTGCCGGATTTCAAAGAACCCGCCGCGGCCCCGCCGCGGCACGTGCTTCGAACTTCCTACCAGCGGTAATGCGCGAACGCCTTGTTTGCCTCCGCCATCTTGTGCGTGTCGTCCTTCTTCTTCACGGCGCCGCCGCGGTTGTTCGCCGCGTCCATCAGCTCGCCGGCGAGCTTCTCGCGCATCGTCTTCTCGCCGCGCTCGCTCGCGAAACCGATGAGCCACCGCATGCCGAGGGCGACGCGCCGGTCGGGCCGAACCTCGACCGGGACCTGGTAGGTCGCGCCGCCGACGCGGCGGCTGCGGACTTCGAGGACCGGCTTGATGTTGTCGAGCGCCTTCTTGAAGAGCTTGAGGGGATCGTCCTTGGCGCGCTCCTCGACGAGCGCGAAGGCGCCGTAGCAGATCTGTTCCGCGGTCGACTTCTTGCCGTCCCGCATCAGGTCGTTGATGAACTTCGCGACGAGCCGGTCGCCGTACTTCGGGTCGGCGAGGATCTTGCGCTTCTGTACTTCGCGGCGGCGGGGCATTGTTCCGTTCCCTCTACGGGCGCTTGGTCCCGTACTTGCTGCGGCTGCGGTTGCGACCCTGGACGCCGACGGCGTCGAGGGTCCCGCGGATGATGTGGTAGCGCACGCCCGGGAGGTCCTTGACGCGGCCGCCGCGGATCATCACGACCGAGTGCTCCTGGAGGTTGTGCCCGACGCCCGGGATGTAGCTCGTGACCTCGATGCCGTTCGTGAGCCGGACGCGCGCGACCTTGCGGAGGGCCGAGTTCGGCTTCTTCGGCGTCGTCGTGTAGACGCGCGTGCAGACCCCGCGCTTCTGCGGGGACTCGCCGAGCGCCGGCGCCTTGTTCTTGCTACCGACCTTCTCGCGCCCGCGGCGGATGAGCTGGTTGATCGTCGGCATGTTCCCTCGAAAATTCCTGCGCTCTCGTTCGAAAATGGTCCGCCCGTCCAATGGGCGTTCGGCCGCGGGTGTGGGCGGAAAGGGGCGCGGGTATACCGTCCGCCCGGAGGCTTGTCAAGCGCCCATTCGCGGCGCATCGGCCACCGATGACCCCAGCCCAGGACGAGCGACGCGACGATCGACCCCTTGTCGCGCTCGACGGCCCGACGCAGCGCGGCGATCGCTCGAGGGCGGCCCGCGATCGGTCGGAGACCGCCGGTCATCGACAGACCGTCGCCCGCCCCGGGCCCTTGCAGCGCGACATCCGATCCGAGAGACGCGACGATCGACCCCTTGTCGCGCTCGACGGCCCGATGCAGCGCGGCGATGGCTCGAGGGCCGCCCGCGATAGGCCGGAGACCGCCGGTCATCGACAGACCGTCGCCCGCCCCGGGCCCTTGCAGCGCGACCTCCGATCCGAAGGACGCGGCGATCGACCCTTTGTCGCGCTCGACGGCCCGACGCAGCGCGGCGATCGCTCGAGGGCGGCCCGCGATCGGGACGTCGTCGCCTCCGACGCTCCGAAGGACCCCGATGGAAGGACGATGACGAGGCTCGACGGTACGCAGGACGTCGCCGAGACCCCACTGGGCGCCCGCGATCGGTCGGTGCAGCGGGACAACGGGTCGGGGAGACGCCGTGGGAGGTCGATGAGCGGCCTCGATCGATCGTTGCAGCGCGACATTCGATCGAAGTGAGGCGACAAGACGTCGATTGCGCGGCGTCGCGGGTCGAATGCCGTCCGTCCTTGACCGTTCACACGCCGTCCTCGTCCAAGTGCAGCCCCTCGACGGCCGATCGCGCCGCATCATCGACCGAACACGGCCCCTCTTCGACGTTTCGTCGCCCCACATCGACCGTTGACACGGCGTCTTCGGCCTCTCGTCCCTCGCTTTCGATCGATGACGGGTCGCCATCGGTCGAATGCACGGCTCGAACGGTCGTTTGCAGCCTCTCCTCGATCGATCGAGCCCCGACATCGGTCGATCGCGCGCCCTCATCGACCCGTGGCGCCGCGTCATCAAGCCCGGATCGCCCAGTTTCTGGACAGTGGGCGCGTGGGCGCGGTCGGTGAGGCCGGCCGTCACACAACCGTCACCCGCCTTTCACCGTCGCTGAACACGCGCGGCGCACTCTCCTGCCGACCCGGAGGTCCCATGCGCCGCCTGCCCCTCGTCCTTCTTCTCCTTGCCGCGTGCCACTCGTCGACGCAGTCCTCTGCCCCCGCCCCGAGCCAGACCCTGGTCAACGGCGCCGGCTCGACGTTCGTCTTTCCGCTCCTCTCGAAGGTCTTCAGCGACTACACCCGCGTCGCCCCGGCGGTTCGCTTCAACTACCAGTCGATCGGGTCGGGCGCAGGCATCCGGCAGATCACCGACCGCACCGTCGACTTCGGCGCGAGCGACGCGCCGCTGACGGACGAGCAGCTCGCGAAGGCCCCGGGGCTGCTGCACCTCCCCGTCGTCCTCGGCTCGGTCGCCGTCGCCTACAACCTGCCGGGCAAGCCCGCGCTCCGGCTGACCGCCGACGCGCTCGCCGGCATCTTCCTCGGCGAAATCAGCCGCTGGAACGACCCGCGCCTCGCGGCCGCGAACCCCGGCGTCGAGCTGCCCGACCTCGCGATCGCGGTCGTCCACCGCTCGGACGGCAGCGGCACGACGGCCATCTTCACCGACTACCTCGCCAAGGTCAGCCCGACCTGGGCCGCCAAGGTCCGCCACGGGACGGCGGTCCGCTGGCCGATCGGCATCGGCGGCAAGGGCAACGAAGGGGTCGCGGGCCAGCTCACGACCCTGCCGGGCGCCATCGGCTACGTCGAGCTCGCGTACGCCTTCCAGAACCACCTCCCCACCGTGGAGTTGCAGAACGCGTCCGGCGCCTGGATCAAGCCCTCGATCGCCTCGACCACCGCGGCGGCCGCGGGAGTCGACCTGCCCCCCGACCTGCGCGTGTCGGTGACCAACTCCGGCAACCCGGCGGCCTACCCGATCGCCGGCTTCACCTACCTGCTCGTCTACCGGGACCAGACCGACCCGGTGAAGGGCCCGGCGCTGGCGCACTTCCTCTGGTGGGAGATCCACCAGGGCCAAGCCGAGGCGGAGCCCTTGCTGTACGCCCCGATCCCGCCGTCGGTCGTCGAGAAGGACGCCGCGAAGGTCCAGTCGATGACCCTGTCCGGCAAGCCGATCGTCGAGGGCTGACCTGGAGCCGACCGTCCCGGCGCCGCGGAACCGTCTCTCCCGCCGAAGGCGCGAGCGCGCGGGCGACTCCGTCTACCGCGGCGCGCTCCTCGGGCTCGGGGCCGCGGTGGCAGCGGCGCTGGGCCTGGTCGTCGCCGAGAGCTGGAAGCTCGCGCTGCCCGCGCTGCACCGCTTCGGGGCGGCCTTCGTCGTTTCGGCCGCATGGGACCCGACGCAGGACAGCTTCGGCGCCCTGCCCTTCCTGCTCGGCACGCTCGTCACCTCCGCGGAGGCCATGGCGCTCGCGCTGCCGGTCGGCCTCGGCGCCGCGATCTTCCTCTCCGAGATGGCCCCGCCCCGGCTGCGGGCGTTCGTCCGCTTCCCGATCGAGATGCTGGCCGCGATCCCGAGCGTCGTCGTGGGCCTGTGGGGCCTCTTCGTGCTCGCCCCGCCCCTGCGCGACCACGTGGAGCCGCTGTTCGCGCGGACCGGGCTGCCGATCTTCGCCGGGACCCCGGTCGGCGTCGGCCTGCTCGCGGCGGGGCTGGTGCTCGCGGTGATGGTGCTCCCGACGGTGACGTCGCTGTCGCTCGAGGCGCTGACCGCCGTCCCCCGCGCGCAGCGCGAGGGCTTCTACGCCCTCGGCGCGACCCGGTGGGAGACGGTCCGCCGCGGCGTACTGCCCGCGGCGCGCAGCGGCCTCTTCGGCGCCGCCGTCCTGGCGCTCGGCCGGGCCCTCGGCGAGACGATGGCCGTCGCCATGGTCGTCGGCAACAGCCCGGACATGCCGCGATCGCTGCTCTCGACCGGGTCGACCCTCGCCTCGGTGATCGCGAACGAGTTCACCGAGGCGGTCTCGGACCTGCACCAGGCCGCCCTCGCCGAGCTGGGGCTGCTGCTGCTCGGCGTGACGCTCCTTCTGTCGATCGCGGGCCGCCTGCTGATGCGGAGGGCCGTCCGGTGACCGCCGCCCCGCCCCGCGCGAGCCCGTTTCGCCGCCGCCGCCGCGCGTTCGTGGACTCGGCGATGACCTGGCTCTGCGGCGCTTGCATCGCGATCGCCCTGCTCCCGCTCGCGAGTCTGCTCTTCATGGTCGTCGCCCGCGGCGCGGGCGCGATGAGCTGGACGTTCTTGACCCACCTGCCCAAGCCGGTCGGCGAGACCGGCGGGGGCGTCGGCAACGGCCTCGTGGGCTCCGCGCTGATCCTCGGCGTGGCCGCCGTCATCGCCCTGCCGGCGGGGGTGGGCGCGGGGCTCTACCTGGCGGCGCGCGGCGACGGGGCGACCGGCCGCGCGGTGCGCTTCCTCGCCGAGGTCCTCTCCGGCGCGCCGTCGGTCGTCGTCGGCATCGCCGTCTACGCCCTCCTCGTCCGCCCCATGCACCGCTTCTCCGCGGTCGCGGGCGGCCTCGCGCTCGCGATCCTGATGCTGCCGATGCTGGCCCGGGCGACCGAGGAGGCCGTCCGGATGGTCCCGCGCGACCTCTTCGAGGCCTCGCTCGCGCTCGGCGTCGCGGAGTGGCGCAGCAGCCTGTGGGTCGTGGCGCGCACGGCGCTCGGCGGGATCACGACGGCCGGCTGCCTCGCGCTCGCGCGGGCGGCGGGCGAGACCGCGCCGCTGCTCTTCACCGCGCTCGGCAACGCGTTCTGGAACGTCCGCCCGGACCAGCCGACGGCGTCGCTCCCGGTCCAGATCTTCGACTACGCGGTCAGCCCCTACCCGGACTGGCAGCGCCAGGCCTGGGGCGCCGCCCTGGTCCTGCTGCTCCTCGTGGCCGTCCTCAACGCCGTGGCGCGGATCGCGACCCGCGCCCGCCTCCCGGGGGGCGCGTGAGCGCTCCCACGCCGCGCCTCGGCGTCGCGGGGCTCTCCGCCGGCTTCGGCGAGCGCGCCGCGATCCGCGACATCTCGCTCGAGGTGCACCCCAAGGCGGTGACCGCCATCATCGGCCCGTCGGGTTGCGGCAAGTCGACGCTCTTGCGCTGCCTGAACCGGATGCACGAGCTCGGCGTCGGGGCCTGGGTCCGCGGCCGGGTGGCGCTCGACGGCGACGACCTCTACGGCGCCGCCGTGGACCCGGTCGAGGTCCGGCGCCGCATCGGCATGGTCTTCCAGCGGCCCAACCCGTTCCCCACGATGTCCATCCGCGACAACGTCGCGGCGGGCCTCGACCTCAACCGGCTGCGCCGCCCGGACCGCGAGGCCCGGATCGAGGCGGCGCTGCGCCAGGCCGCGCTCTGGGACGAGGTGAAGGACCGGCTCGGCCGCAGCGCACTCGCCCTCTCGGGCGGCCAGCAGCAGCGGCTCTGCATCGCCCGCGCGCTCGCGGTGGAGCCGGAGGTCCTGCTCATGGACGAGCCGGCGAGCGCGCTCGACCCGATCGCCACCGCCCGCCTCGAGGAGCTGATCCACGAGCTCCAGCAGCGGCTGACGGTCGTGGTCGTGACCCACAACATGCAGCAGGCCGCCCGCATCTCGTCGCGCACGGCCTTCCTCTACATGGGCGAGCTGGTGGAGTACGATCGGACCGAGGTACTGTTCACGAATCCAAAGGAGCGGCGTACCGAGGACTACGTCACGGGGAAATTCGGATGACGACGACCCACACCGACCGAGAGTACGAGGCCGACCTGCACCTGCTTCGCGAGCGGCTGCTCCTGATGGGCGGCATCGTCGAGGAGATGATCCGCGACGCCCTCCAGGCGGCGATCGCGCGCGACGCCGCGCTGGCGCAGGCCGTCATCGAGCGCGACCGCGAGGTGAACCGCAGCGAGGTCGAGGTCGACCGGCTCTGCCTGCGGATCCTCGCGCTGCGCCAGCCCGCCGCCTCGGACCTGCGCTTCGTGACCTTCGCGCTCAAGGTCGTGACCGACGTGGAGCGGATCGGCGACCTCGCGGTCAACGTCGCGCAGCGCGCCTCCGAGCTGGCCGCCGAGCCGCCGCTGCCCCTGCCGCCCGAGATCTCGCAGATGTCGTCGCTCGTCCAGAACATGCTGCACCAGGCGCTCGACGCCTTCGTCCGCGGCGACGCCGCGGCCTCGAAGGCCGTGGCCGACCGCGACGACGAGGTCGACGCGCTCTACAAGCAGCTCTTCGACCGGGAGATGGCGCTGATGCGCAGCGACCCCGGAGCCGTGGACCGCGCCGCCCGCCAGCTCTTCCTCGCGAAGAACCTCGAGCGGCTCGCCGACCACGTCCAGAACGTCGCCGAGATGGTGATCTTCATGGCGCAGGGCAAGGACGTCCGCCACCCGGGCAGCCGCCCGCCCGAGGAGTGAACCGGTGGCGCCGCGCCGAGTCCTGGTGGTCGACGACGAGAAGGATCTGCGGACCCTCCTCGACTACAACCTCTCGCAGGCCGGCTTCACCGTGCTCACGGCGGGCGACGGCCGCGAGGCGATCGCCCGGGTTCGCGACGGCCGCCCCGACCTCGTCGTCCTCGACCTGCTGTTGCCCGACATCCCGGGCACCGAGGTGCTCAAGGTCATCCGCCGCGACCACGCCGGCCTGCCGGTGATCATGCTCACCGCGAAGGGCGAGGAGGTCGACCGGCTCGTCGGCCTCGAGCTCGGCGCCGACGACTACGTCGTCAAGCCCTTCAGCGTCCGCGAGCTGGTGCTGCGGGTGAAGGCCATCCTGCGGCGCGGCGAGGTGCCCGCCGACGCGGCGAAGCGCTTCTCGCACCGCGACCTGGTGGTCGACATCGATCGCCACGTCGTGACGGTCGCCGGCAAGCCTGTCGAGCTGACCGCGCTCGAGTTTCGCCTGATCGCGACGCTGCTCGAGCGGCGCGGCCGGGTGCAGACGCGCCAGGCGCTGCTCACCGACGTCTGGGGCCTCTCGGGCGACCTCGCCACGCGGACCGTGGACACGCACATCAAGCGGCTGCGGGAGAAGCTCGGGGCCGCCGGCGCCTATATCGAGACCGTCCGCGGACTCGGCTACCGGTTCGAGGAAACGGCGGGCGGATAGCGCGTGTCCGCGTGGGTCGGCTTCGCGCTCGCGTCGCTGGGCGTCCTCCTCGCCCTGGCCGTCGCGCTGCTCTCCCGCGAGGCCGGCCGGGCCGCCCGCCTCGGCCGCGAGGCCGCCGCGCTCGCCGCGCAGCTCGCGGCGCAGGAGACGCGGGTCGGCTCCGAGCGCGACCGGCTGACCGCGATCCTCGAGGCCATGGCCGAGGGCGTCCTCGTCATCGACGGCCGCCAGCGGATCCTCGTCGCGAACCCCGCCGTCCGCAGGCTCCTCTCGCTCCCGGCGGGCTCCGCGGGCGAGGGTCCGGCGCTGCTCGAGGTGGAGCGGCGGCCCGCCCTGCACGCGCTCGCCGCCCGCGCGCTCGAGGGCGCTCGCCTCTCCGAGGAGCTGACCCTCCAGGACGGCCGCCCGATCCTCGTCCACACCGCGCCCATCGAGGGCACCGGCGCGGTGCTCGTCTTCCTCGACCTGACCGACCTGCGGCGGCTCGAGACCGTCCGCCGCGACTTCGTGGCGAACGTGAGCCACGAGCTGCGAACCCCGCTCGCCGCCATCCGCGGCTACGCCGAGACGCTGATCGACATGCTGCGGCCTTCGGCCTCCGTCGACATGCTGCGGCCTTCGGCCTCCGCCGGCGGCGGCCTGTCCGACGGCGCGCGGGCCGCCGAGTTCGTCGAGGTCATCCACCGCCACGCCGAGCGGCTCGCCCGCCTCCTCGACGACCTGCTCGAGCTGTCGCGCCTCGAGGGCGGACGCCACACCCTGGCCCGCGAACCCGTCGACCTGGGCGCGGCGGCGCGCCGGGCCCTCGAGCTGCTGCGCCCCGAGGCCGAAGGCCGATCGATCGAGGCCCGGAGCCTCGTGCCCGACGGCACCGTCGCCCTCGCCGACCGGGACGCGGTGGAGCAGATCCTCGTCAACCTCCTCGACAA
>DAIDIT010000238.1 GCA_027451705.1 Pseudomonadota bacterium | reverse complement strand
AGCTCCCTCTTCCCGCCGCTGCCGGAAGGGGAGTTCTGGGAAGGCATCTTCCGGCTCCTCTACACGCAGCACGGCGGGAGCGGCCTCGCGCTGACGCTGACCGAAGCCATGGACCTCGACCTCGGACGGATGCGGTGGCTGATCGAACGGCTCGACGCGGAGCGGGCGCGAGAGGCACGGGCCATCGAGCAGGCGGTGCGACAAGGGAGCAAGACGCGATGACGGAAGAGGATGTGAACGTGGCGGTGCTTCTCTACATCGACGCCCAGGTGTCCATGAAGATGCTGGCCGCAAGGTTCGGCGTGTCACCACATACCATTCGACGCCGGCTGAAGGCACGTCGGGTTCCGCTGCGCGCCTCGGCGGAACAGCGCCATTCCGATGAAGTATTTGGCCGCCACGATCAGGCCGAAGCGATCCGGGCAGCTCATGCAGCGGGCCGCTACGACACGATCGCCTACCGGACGCGCAAGGTCGGGTTCCTGCCGGGCGTCGACCGTCATGGCGAGAAGAACCCCTTCCATGGCCACTCCCACACGATGAGCACCCGGCTGCTTCTCTCACGCGCTGCTCGCGAGCGGACGTTGGGGGGCCGGGGAGAGTACGGACCCGAGTGGACCGAAGAGCTGCGGGAGACCATCCTCGCCAGAGACGGGTACCGCTGCGGCCGGTGTCGCACGGCCGAGGGCATGTTGCAGGTCCATCACGTGGACGGCGACAAGAGCAACAGCCATCCGTCGAATCTCCTCACCCTTTGCGCTGCTTGCCACCTCGCCCTCCACGGTCGTCGGGAGGGGCTCTCGGACATTCTTGCTGCCGCCGCGCGCATCGAGCTCCGCGACGGAAGTGCGCCCATCGTGGCGTGCGCCGAAAGGAAGTGATCCAGCCCATGGCTCTCAACCAGATGGGACTTTGACTCGGCTTCGTGTTCACGGCACGCGACCTCGCGAGCGGGGTCATCGAGCGGGTGCAGGGGAGCTTCGAGAAGCTCGAACACAAGAGCGAGGCAGCGACGCACGCGGTCGAGTCGTCCTTCGCCCGCTTCGGCGAGGGACTCGCGGTCTTCGCCGCCGGCGCCGCCGCGGTGGGGAGCGCCTTCGAGCTGGCCGAGGGCGCCGACCGCTTCCAGGCCGCCCTCGAGCAGGCCGGCGCGATGGCCCGGGCGAGCGAGAAGGAGATGGAGAAGCTCCGCGAAGCCGCGCTGGACGTGGGTCTCAAGGGCGCCGGCGATTCGGCAACCGACGCGGCCGAGGCCCTGCGCCAACTCGCCGAGAAGGGCCTCGACGCGACCGAGGCCGCGCAGGCGCTCGCGCCGTCGCTGCTCCTTGTCAACCTCTCGATGGGCCGGCTCACGCGCGAGCAGTCGGCGGGGCTGCTCGTCGATACCCTTCGCCAGTTCCACCTCGGCGCCGCCCAGGCCGGGCAGACCGTCGACCAGCTCGCCGTCGCCATGCGGACCTTCGGTATCCGCGCGGACGAGCTGCAACCCGCGCTGCTCGGGGTGGCGAGCGGCGTCGCGCTGACCGGCGCGAGCTTCGACGACACGCTCATCGCGCTGGGGCTGACGAAGACCGCGTTCCCCTCTGTCGAGGTCGCTGCTCGCTCGGTCAACATCGCATTCCAGCAACTCGCCGCCAAGAACACCCGCAAGGAATTGGCCGCGCTGGGCGTGACCATCACGGACCAAGCCGGGCGCATGCGGTCGCTCGTCGACATCCTCGGCGACCTCAACACCCGCACCGCGCACATGACCGAGGGTCAGCGGGCGGCGGCGCTCTCGACGATCTTCTCCGCGCGCGCGGGCGGCGGGCTCACGGTGATCATGGATGCCCTACGCCACGGCATCCGCGACGCCTCTGGACAGATGGTCAGCGGCGCCGCGGCGGTCGCGATGCTGCGCCAGAGCCTCGCGCAGGCAGGCGGCACCGCGCAGGCGTTCAAGGACCGGCTGCTCGATTCGTTCTCGGGGCAGAAGAAGGCGCTCGAGGCGGTGCTCTCGACGCTCGCCACCGTCGTCGGCGAGCCGTTCACGGAGGTCTTCAAGCCGATCGTCGCCGCGCTGCGGGACATCTTCCTCGACATCGCGCGATTCGTCGCCGGGCTTCCCGCGCCGATCAAGCGGTTCGCCGCGATGCTCGTCGTCGCCGGCGGCGCGATCGTCATGCTGGCGGGCGGCCTCATCGCGGCGCAGGCCGGCGCCGCGCTCCTCTCGGCAGGCCTCGAGGCCGTGGGCATCAGCGTGGGCGGCCTCGTCGCGGCGCTGCTCCCCGCGCTCGGCTTCCTTGCACTTGCCGGCGTCGCCATCGCGGGCGTCGTCTACGTGGTGAAGCACGACCTCGGCGGTCTCCGGACCTTCTTCGGTCAGCTCTGGTCGGACATGAAGCTCGGCTTCCAGGCGCTGGTCCAGCTCTTCGAGCAGGGCGGCTTCTCGGGGGCGGTGCGCGACGAGATCGACAAGGCCGGCAACGCGGGGCTGAAGGGCTTCGTGATCGAGGTCTACCAGGCCGGCTACCGAGTAGAACGATTCTTCCATGGCTTCGCGACGGGGTTCGAGGCCGCCATCGAGCAGGCCCGGCCGGTCTTCGATGCCTTCACCGGCGCGCTGCGGGCGCTGGGCGAGGCCTTCGGCGGTCTCGGCCAATCGGTGCTCGGCGCCGCGGCCTCGATTCCGTCCGATCGCTTCGCCGCCAAGGGCGCTGCCATCGGTGAGACGCTGGCCAAGGTCGTAACCGTCGTCGCCGGCGCCCTGACCGACCTAGTCCACATCTCCGCGGGTATCATCGCGGGCATCCGGCAGGCGCTCACGACCTTCCAGCCGGTCTTCGGCTTCGTCGGCCAGGCGGTCGGATTCCTCGCGGACGCCATCCGGGGCCTCATCGCCGACGTCACCGGCCTCACGGGCCAGGCGCGCGGCGGAGCCTCCGTCTGGACCGACATCGGCGAGGTGCTCGGCTGGGTCGCGGGAACCGCCATCGCCGGGCTCGCGGGAGCGCTCGGTGTCGTTGCGCTCGCACTGCGGACGGTGGTGGCGCTCGTGCGCGTCGTCGTCGAGGCCTTCATCTGGCTCGGCACCACCATCGGCGAGACCGCCGCGCGGCTCTACCTCTTCTTCACCGAGACGCTGCCGCGCGCGTTCCACCAGGTCGTCGCCGCGGTGCGCTCCTTCTTCGAGCCCGTCGTCTCCTTCGTCGAGAGCGTCGTCGACAGCATCCGGACGGCGCTCGACCGCCTCATCGCCTACGTCGGTCACCTCGCTGCGAAGATCCCCGAGCGCTTCCGGCCGGCGATGCTCGACGCGGTGGTCGCGGCCGGCGAGGCCGCGCAGGCCCGGCTCGACGTGCGAACCTCGCCGGCTGCGCTGGGCGTGGCCTCGCCAGTCGATGTCTCGACCGCCGTCGCAGCGCCGCTTCCGCTTCTTGGGAGCGCGACCGCGTCTCTGCCGGCCGTCACGGAGCTCTCCGTGCGCCAGGAGCTCGCCCAGAGCGAGCGTGACGCGCTCTTGCCGTCTCCTGCTGATCTCAACCGGCCGATCGACACGCACGTCACCCTCACGGTCGATGGCGAGACGCTCGCCCGCGCGACCGCCCGCGCCCAGCGCGGCCTCGCGGTCCGCTCCTTCGTCCCGGTGATGCCGTGAGCCTCGCGATCGCCGGCCAGCGCCCGCCGCGCCTCACGCTCGCCAACATCGCGACGGGCGACTCCATCGAGGCGCAGTTCAACCCCACCGGATTCGAGGAGGCGATCGAGGTCGGCTGGGCGCACCTCAAGGTCCCTGGCCTCTCGCACGAGCGGCTCCACTTCGTCAGCACCGAGAACCTGAAGCTCAGCCTGGAGCTGACCTTCGACGCGCTCGATCCGGCGAGCAGCCTCGACGACATCCTCAAGTCGCGCCGCTTCCTGATGAGCCTCTGCTACCCCGTCGCGGGCGAGGACGTGCCGTCAACGAGCCCGCCGCGGGTCCTCGTGGTCTGGCCGAGCGTCGTGAGCCTCACCTGCGTCGTCGGAAGCCTGTCCTTCAAATACGGCCGCTTCAACGTCCAGGGGACCCCGGTGCAGTTCACCGCGAAGCTCGCCCTGGAGGAGATCCGCGACGTGCGCCTCGCCTCCGACGACGTGCTCGCCGAGGGCAGTCAGCGGCCGGCTGCGGGTCCGGAAGGCGGGTGACACATGCCGCCGCGCCGCTGGTCCCGCTTCACCTTCTGCACCGCCCTTCAGGACGACGATGGCATCCTCTTTCTCACCGAGCGCGAGCCGTTCGGCTACCAGCCGTTCGCCGACAACCGGCTGCACATCGTCCAGGAGGGCGAGTCGCTCTTCACGCTGGCCGGCCGCTACTTCGCGCCGCTGCCGCGACCCGCCGGGCTCTGGTGGGTGATCGCCGACTTCCAGCCCGAGCCGATCCTCGACCCCACCATCGCGCTGACGCTGGGCGCGAGTCTGGTGATTCCTTCGCTCCAGACGATCCAGGCGGAGATCTTCAACGAGCGCCGCCGGGAGACCGCATGAACCGCGACGCTCCCCTCTTCGTCGTCAAGGTCGCGCCGGAAGGCGAAGACGCGCAGCGGCTCGACCTCTCCGACCGCGTGCTGTCGTTCGAGTACGAGGACGCCGACGAGAAGGCCGACCGACTCACCCTCACTCTCGACAACCACGACCTCGCCGCCTTCGACGAGCCGTGGACGCGCAAGGGGAACATCCTGGAAGTCGCCTGGGGCTACGCGGGGAACCTCACGCCGCCCAGGCAGGTCGTGATCGAGAAGGTCACCGGCTTTCAGGTGCTCTCCGTCGAGGGCCACGGCCGATCGATACTGCTCCACCGCGTGGTCAAGTCGCGCACCTTCGAGAACAAGACGCGCTCGGAAGTCGTGCGGCAGATCGCCTCCGAGAACGGCTACGACGCCGCGCACCAGCAGGTCGACGACACCGAGGAGCGCATCCCGGTCCTGTCTCAGGCACGCGAGACGGACGCGCAACTCCTGGCGCGCCTTGCCCGCAAGGAGGGCTTCCACTTCTACGTCGACTTCGACGGGCTCCACTGGCACCAGCGCCGCCTCGGCCAAGCGCCCATGAAGACGCTGCGCTGGTACTCGGACCCCGATGCCGGCGAAGTCCTCTCCATCCACGTCGAGAACGACCTCTCCGGCAAGGCCGGCGCGGTGCATCTCCAGGGCCGCGACCCGCTGCAGAAGCAGGACATCGATGTCCACGGCTCGAATGCGGAGACGAAGCGCGACGTGCTCGCGCCGGTCGTCGAAATCGTCGATCCCGAGTCGGGCAAGAGCCACCTCGAGCAGCGCGCGGCGAGCGAGGAGAGTGCTCCCACAGCGGCGCCGACCGCGGGCCTTGCCAAGCGGCAGGCCGACGCCGGCTACGTGAACACCCAGCGCACGACGGTCGAGCTGACGGCGGCGGTCGTGGGCGATCCCGACTTGCTCGCGAAGTCCGTTGTCGAGATCCAGGGCATCAGTCAGCGGCTCTCGGGGAAGTACTTCGTGAAGGAGGCGCGGCACCGGATCGACGCCTCCGGCTACACGGTCACGCTGCGCTGCCTCCGCGACGGCCACAGCGAGGCAGGCGTCCAATCGAAGGGAAGGCCGAACGAGACGAAGTCGAGGGATGCGGACCCGGGCGCACTACAGCCCGTCGAGACGGTGGATGCCGAGACGGGTACCACGCGCGTCACCTACCGAGACAGCCGAGGGCGGAGCTGACATGGACGCCCGCTTTGGCCTGTACATTGGATCCGTCGTCGACCGCGACGACCCCGAGCAGCTCGGCCGCGTCCGGGTCCGCGTGCCCGGGATTCTCGAACCCGCGAGCGCCTGGGCCTGGCCGCTCGGCACCGCGGGCGGCGGCAGCAAGGACCGCGGGCTCTTCGCGGTGCCGGAGGTCGGCGCCGAGGTGGGCGTCCTCTTCAACCAGGGTGACGTCGACCAGCCCTACTACCTCGCGGGCCACTGGGGAAAGCCGGGTGGCGACAGCGAGGTCCCGAAGGAAGCGCAGCGCGTGAAGCCCACGAATCGCGTGCTCGCGACCGAGACCTTCCGCATCGAGCTGGATGAGGCGGACGGCACGCGCGGCCTGCGCATCACGAACCTCAAGACCCAGGACGTGCTCGAGCTCGACGCCGAGACCAACGCCGTGCGTATCAAGGGGACGACCGCGCTCGTACTCGAGGCCACCGGTCTCGTCGACATCCGCGGCGCCATCGTCCAGATCAACGGTCGCCGGGTGCTCAGCTCGAAGAAGGCGATTCCATGAGCGTCGCGATTCCAGATTGCCCCGACCTCGATGCGGTGCCGAGCCCGCTGACGCTGACGCTTCCCGGCGGCGTGTCGCTGCAGAGCCTCGTCCAGTCGGCCCAGGGCATTCCGAACCAGCTCGACGTGGTGCAGAGCCTCATGGCGCAAGCGAGCCCCGCGCTCGCGCCGCTCAAACCCGTCTTCGACATCATCGACACGGTCGTCGCGGTCTTCGCCTGCCTCAAGGCGATTCCGGATGCCTTCGGTCCGCCGCCCGATCCGTCGAAGCTGGTACAGGCGCTCGAGGACCTCGCGAAGAAGGTCGACAATCTCTTGCGCCTGGTACCGCAGCTCTCGGTGCCATTCCTCGCCGCGGACCTCGTCGACGCGATCCTCGCGCTGCTCGATGGCATGCGCGACGCGCTCGACGGCCTCGCCGAGGAGATGAAGAGCCTCGAGGGCGCCGCCAGCCGCGCGGTCGAGCTGAACGACGCGAACCTGACCGACATCGTCTCCTGCGCGCAGGCGGGCGTCGCCGCGCAGGCGGCGAGCCTCGGCGCGTCGATGGCCAGCCTCGGCAGCCTCATCGGCCTCGCGAACATCCTGCTCGGCATGGTCGGGCTGCCGCAGATCCCCGACCTGTCGCACCTCGGGTCGTTGCCGCTCGACCAGGTGGTGAAACCGCTCGACGACGTGGTGAAGGAGCTGCGCGCTGTGCGCCAGGCGATCCCGATATGAGCGCGCCCGACCTCATCGGCTACGGCTTGCTGCGGCCGTTCCAGCGCGGCGCGCGGGACTTCGTCGCCGGCGGCGGCGCGGAGGCGGTGAAGAGCGCGGTGGGCCAGATCCTCGGCACGCTCGGAGCGAGCGCGACCACGCAGGGGGAGATCCCATGGCGGACGGAGCTCGGGAGCCTCTTGCACCTGCTCCGGCACCAGAAGAACGACGCAGCGTTGCAGGAGCTGGCGCGCGTCTACGTGACCGACGCGCTCCAGCGCTGGGAGCCGCGCGTGCGGGTGACCGGCGTGAAGGTCACGCGCGAGCGGCAGGAGGGGAAGGACGTGCTGACGATCCGCGTGAGGTACAGCATCACTCCAGCAAGCGGGCACGCTCTTCCTGACGTCCAGCAGGACGTTGTCGGGTAGGCACATGACTCGGCAGCGTCCAAGAGTATAGTGCGCGCGTCAACGGATACGCAGAGCACTTCTCGCGAGCGCCGTCGACTAGAACCCGACTAGACGCTAGCGCTAGGGGCATCCATGGAAACGCGCGACGACGGCAACACGCTCCTTCTTGCCGCCTTGCTTCTTGCGTCCGCAGGATGGACTCAGCCCGAGCGGGGTCGAGGGACGCAACTTCGAGGCTTGGCATGACTCGCGTCTTTCTCATGGCCGTAGCTGCGCTCGCCTTCGCGGCCTGCATGGCGCCGATGGCCCATCTCCCACTGCAGCAGGACCCCAGCAGCCCCGACGCCCCCGAGGGCGCCGTCGCCCAGCCGCCGACCCTTGCCCCCGACTCGACCCCATCCAGTTCGTCGACCCATGGCGGCATGCGCGGCATGGCGATGGACGGTGGCATGAACATGCCGATGGAGATGAACGGGATGCCGATGCACGGCGGAATGCAAATGCAGGGCACGCCGATGGGCCCCTCGAAGCCTCTCGCATCACCGGCGACCGTCTACGTCTGCCCGATGCATCCCGACGTCACCTCGACGAAGCCTGGCCGCTGCCCGAAATGCGGGATGACGCTGGTGCCGAAGCGGCCGGCTAAGGAGGCGCCATGACGAGGCTCATCGTGCCGGCGCTGGTCTTCGGGGCGCTCGCCGGGTGCGCCTCGACGTCACCAAGGCCCGATGCGGCCGAGGTGGCGAAGCTCGTCGGCGAGCGCGGCGGCCGCGCGCCGCCGTGGGATCGCGAAGCCCCATTCGACGCGCGGGTAGACGAGCGGGTGAAGGCGCTCGTCGCCTCGCCGCTGACGCCGGACGCCGCGGTGGAGATCGCCCTCTTGCGCAGTCCAAGCCTGCGCGCGACCTACGAGGAGCTGGGCATCGCGCAGGCGGACCTCGTGCAGGCGGGGCTGCTGCCGAACCCGGGCGTCGGCGTGGGCGTCGGCTTTCCGATCGCGGGCTCGCAACATCTCGCGGTGCAGGGCTCCGTCGCCGAGGACTTCCTGGGCATCTTCCTCATCCCGCTCAAGCGGCGGTTTGCCAAGGCCGAGCTCGCGCGGGCGGAGAACCTCGTCGGCCACGCGGTGCAAGATCTCGACGCCGACGTGCGCGCGGCATACGTGCGCTACCAGGTCGCGAAGCAGCTCGAGAAGCTGCGGCAGACCATCCTCGACGCCGAAGGTGCGTCGGCCGAGCTTGCCCGGCGCCAGTTCGCCGCGGGCAACATCTCTGAGCTCGACCTCGCCAGCCGGCGAGCCCTCTATGAGGACGCGCGCCTCGCGAGCGTGCGCGCCCGGGAGCAGGTGCTCGCTGCCCGCGAGACGCTCAATCGCCGGATGGGCCTCTGGGGGCCAGAGACGGGCTGGAAGATCGACGAGGCGCTGCCGGCCTTGCCAGTCGCCGATCCCCTGATGGCGCACGTCGAGGCGCTCGCGATCGCGAAGCGGCTCGACCTCGCCGCCGCCCGCGCACGCACCGACGAGCTCGGCGCGGCCTGGTCGCTCGCGTCGGGGATGCGCTGGACCGCCTCGGTCGACCTCGGCGGCACGTACGAGCAGGACACCGAGGGCAACCACGCCGCCGGGCCGAGCCTCCATCTCGAGCTGCCGCTGTTCGACCAGCACCAGGCGGAGCTGGCGCGGCTCTCCGCCCGGCTGCGGCAGGCCGAAGCGCTCCAGGCCGAGCTCGCGGTGGGCATCCGCTCCGACGTCCGCGAGGCGCGTACCCGGGTGATCGCCGCCCGCGCCGTGGTCGAGCACCTGCGCGACACCGTGCTGCCGCTGCGAGCGAGGGTCGTGGCGCTTTCGCAGCAGCAGTACAACGGGATGCTGCTTGGCGTGTATGGGCTCGTCCTGGCGAAGCAGAGCGAGATCGAATCGTGGCGCGACTACCTGGACGCCATCGCCGACTACTGGCTCGCGCGCATCGATCTGGAGCGGCTGGTCGGCGCGCGGCTACCGCCGTCGCCGACCTCTTCCGTCCCCACGGTCCCGGAGGCCCGATGAAGACCCACCTCTTTGTGCTGATCGCGCTCGCGCTCGCCGGGCTAGCGCGCGCCGCAGGGCTCCCCTACACGCCGGTGGAGACACCCAACGGTTCGACCTTGCCGTTCGTGATGGACCACGGCGTCAAGGTGTTTCACCTCACGGCCGAGGTCATCCGCCACGAGATTGCTCCAGGGATGGTCATCAACGCCTGGGGCTACAACGGCCAGACGCCCGGGCCCACCATCGAGGCGGTCGAGGGCGACCGGATCCGCATCCTGGTGACGAACCACCTGCCCGAGCCGACGAGCGTCCACTGGCACGGGATGATCCTCCCGAACGGAATGGACGGCGTGGGCGGGGTCACCCAGCCCCACATCCAGCCGGGCGAGACCTACGCCTACGAGTTCACGCTGAAGCAGCACGGCACCCAGATGTACCACCCGCATTCCGACGAGACGACGCAGATGGCGCTTGGGATGGAGGGCTTCTTCATCATCCACCGCAAGCATCCGAAGGAGCGCGTCGACCGCGACTTCGCCATCTTCCTGCACGAGTGGGACGTACCGCCGGGAGCGGCGACCCCGAACCCGGTCACCATGACCGACTTCAACCTCTTCACGTTCAACAGCCGCGCCTACCCGGGCACCGAGCCGCTGGTCG
>DAIDIT010000237.1 GCA_027451705.1 Pseudomonadota bacterium | reverse complement strand
GTCGTTCACGTGCTCGAGCCGGCCCTCGTAGAGGTGGGGCGCCTCGTTCACGTCGAAGATCTTCCGGTCGAGGTTCCGCGCCGCGGTGAAGTCCTTGCGCTTGAGCGTCGCCTCCATGCGGGCGAAGACGTCGTCGAGGTCCTCCTTGAAGCCAGTCCCGGCGAGGAAGTCGAAGACGCGGCGCGAGAGGAAAAGCGCGACCATCTGGCTCGTCGTGAGCGTGATCGTCTCGTGGCGCGCGCTCGGCATGAGGCGCCAGACCTTGCGGCGGCCCTCGGTCTCCTCGAAGAGCGGCTCACCCGCGGCCTCGAGCGCGCGCAGGTAGCGGATGGCGGTGCGCACGCTGACTTCGAGGCGCTCGGCGATGTCGTAGATGGTCACGCCACCGGTGGTGTCGAGGAGCGCGCGGACCTCGTGGAGGCGACGCGCGGGGGCGTAGCGGGGCACGGATGAAGCCACGGCGTTCTCCTCGGGGACGGGTCGGTCTGACAGAGAAGGTCAGAGTCAAGCACGCGCCAACCTGCGGTGTCCACGATGACTTTTCGGATCGGCGCCGCTTGCTGGTCGCCAGGGTCCGAATCTGCTGCCGTTTCGGGCCGATCCGCGCTCTGACCGTTTCTGACATGGCGCGCCCGTAGTCTCGTCGCACACGAACCGAAAAGGAGAAGCGACGATGGAGAACACGAAGCAGGCGAAGGAGCAGGCGGTGCTCGCGGCGGTGGCGTCGATCGAGAAGCAGTTCGGCAAGGGGTCGATCCAGCGGCTCGGCGGTGGGAGCGCGCCGGCCGAGGTGCCGGTCATCTCGACCGGATCCCTCGGCCTCGACATCGCGCTCGGCACCGGCGGGCTGCCGCGCGGTCGCATCGTCGAGGTCTACGGCCCGGAGTCGTCGGGCAAGACCACGCTCGCGCTGCACGTGATCGCCGAGGCGCAGCGCGCGGGCGGCGGCTGCGCCTTCATCGACGCCGAGCACGCGCTCGACGTGGGCTACGCCCGCAAGCTCGGCGTGCGCACCGAAGAGCTGCTCCTTTCGCAGCCGGACCACGGCGAGCAGGCGCTGGAGATCACCGACACGCTGGTGCGCTCTGGCGCGGTGGACGTCATCGTCATCGACTCGGTGGCCGCGCTCGTGCCCAAGGCGGAGCTCGAGGGCGAGATGGGCGACTCGCACATGGGCTTGCACGCGCGGCTCATGAGCCAGGCGCTGCGCAAGCTCACGGCCGCGTGCGCCCGCGGCCAGACGATGGTCCTCTTCATCAACCAGCTCCGGATGAAGATCGGCGTGATGTTCGGCAACCCGGAGACGACGACGGGCGGCAACGCGCTCAAGTTCTACGCCTCGGTCCGCCTCGACATCCGCCGCATCAGCGCGCTCAAGGAGGGCGACCGCGTCGTCGGCAGCCGGACGCGGGTGAAGGTCGCGAAGAACAAGCTCGCGGCGCCGTTCAGGGAGGCAGAATTCGACCTCGGCTACGGCCAGGGTATCTCGCGTGCCGGCGAGATCATCGACCTCGGCGTCGAGGCCGGCCTCTTGGAGAAGAGCGGGAGCTGGTTCAGCCACGGCGGCGAGCGCATCGGCCAGGGGCGCGAGGCCGCGCGGCAGTACCTCGTCGAACACCAGGAGCTGCTGCGCGAGCTCCGGGCGCGGCTCCTCGAGCGGGCCGGCCTCGCTCGTGGCGCCGTGTCGGTGTCGGGTGATATGAACGGAACAGGTGTTCAGTTGACGAGCACGCCGGCCAAGCGCCCCGCGGCGGCGTGAGAGACGACCATGCGCATCGAAACTCTGGAGGCCTATAACGTCGCGCCCGACATCCTTGCCGTCTGGCGCAAGACCGTCGGCGCCGAGCTGCTTCCGGTACAGGAGCGCGCGGTCAAGGAGTTCGGCCTCTTCGCCGACGGCAACCTGATTGTCTTCTCGCCCACCTCGTCGGGGAAGACCTTCGTGGGCGAGATGGCCGCGGTGAAGGCGGCGCGCGAGAACACCAAGGTCTTCTACCTCGTGCCGCAGAAGGCGCTCGCCGAAGAGAAGTTCCAGGAGTTCCGGCAGCGCTACGGCAAGGCCGGCATCAAGGTCGTGGTCTCCTCGCGCGACCACCGCGAGCACGACGAGGAGATCGAGCGGCGGGACTTCCAGATCGCGGTCGTCGTCTTCGAGAAGATGCAGGCGCTGCTCGTCTCGAAGCCGCAGCTCATGGAGGCCGTGGGGCTCGTCGTCGTCGACGAACTGCAGCTCATCACCGACGAGACGCGCGGGCCGTCGCTCGAGCTGCTGCTCACCAAGCTTCGCCTCGCCGGCTCGAAGCCGCGCATTCTCGGGCTCTCGGCGGTGCTTGGGCGTGCGCAGACGCTCGCCGACTGGCTGGGGGCGCGGCTCCTCGTCGACGCGCGCCGGCCCATCGAGCTGCGCAAGGGCGTCCTGTGCCGCGGGACGTTCACCTACCAGGAGCACAACTCCGGCCAGCGCGGGACCGAGGCGTTCCCCGAGTTCCAGTCGGAGAAGCGACACGAGTTGGTGCTCTCGGCCGCCGAGGAGCTGTCCCGCCGCGGCGAGCAGGTGCTGGTCTTCCTGCCCGACCGGGTGGCCACGGTGACGTTCGCGCAGCTCCTCGCCGACCGCGTCCGCCTGCCGTCGCTGGACGCGGCGCTCGAGGAGCTGCGCGAGCAGGAGGAGACCCACGCACGCGAGGCGCTGCTGCGCGTGCTCACCAGCTCGGTCGCCTTCCACAACGCGGACCTCTCGCCGGAGGAGCGCGCCCTCGTCGAGCGACACTTCCGCGCGGGCGGCATCCGCGTGCTCTTCTCGACCTCGACGCTGGCGATGGGCCTCAACCTGCCGGTCAAGAACGTCATCCTCGACGGCAAGCGCTGGCAGTACCTGCGCCGCTATGGTCGCTGGTCGCTCGAGGACGTCACCAAGTCCGAGTACGAGAACATGAGCGGCCGCGCGGGCCGGCTGGCCTTCACCAACGACTTCGGCCGCTCGATCCTCGTGACCTACTCGCCGTTCGAGGCGGAGGTCTGGCTGAAGCACTACGTCGGCTCGGAGTTCGAGGACATCGTCCCGACGCTGAAGGACGCGCCGCTGGAGAACCACGTCCTCAACCTGCTGGCCTCGGGCCTCGCACGCACGCGGGCGGAACTGCTCGATCTGTTGCTGTCGAGCTTCACGGGCGCGGTCTTCTGGAGCCAGAAGATGAGCCGCGACGAGTTCCTCGTCGCGCTCGACCGGGCGCTCGCGATCTGCACCGGGGGCGGCCTGGTCCGAGGAGAGCCGGACGGACGGCTGTCGATCACCGACCTCGGGCGGGCGTGCGCGAGCAAGGGGATCGGCGTGGACACCGCGATCGCGCTCGCCAAGTGGGCGCGGGATGCGCGCTCGGCGGCGCTGTCCGAGGTGGAGGTCCTCACCGCGGTGAGCCTCACGCCCGGTGGCGGCGAGGTCTACGTCAACCTCGGCAACGCCGAGCGCCACGAGCTCGACTACCGGAGCGAGATCGTGCGGCGGGCGACCGACGTCGGCGTCGCCGATCGGCCGCTCTTCGCCCGTTTCGCCGAGGACCAGAGCTCGACCGAGTACGAGACGGCAAAGGGCCTGAAGAAGGCGCTGCTCCTGTGCGACTGGATCGACGAGCTGCGCACCAAGGACCTCGAGCAGCGCTACCGCGTCTGGGCGGGCTCGCTGCGGCGCGTGGGTGAGGAGTATGCCTGGCTCGTCGAGGGGCTCGGTGCGATCGCGCAGGCGTGCGGCTGGTCCGAGGCGCGCTGCCGCGAGATCGAGGGCCTCTCCGAGCGGCTGGTCTACGGCGTCCGCGCGGACGCGCTCCCCATCGCGAAGCTGCGCGTACGCGGGCTCGGCCGCGCGCTCATCCGGCGGCTCCTCGCGGCCGGGGTGGACAACGCGGCTGCCCTGCGTGCGGCCGGGCCCGACATGGTCCGCAAGGCGCTCAACCACCGCGGCGCCTTCGCGGCGCTCTGGGCGAAGCTCTCCGAGGAAGAGGCCCCGCGCTCGCCGGCGCCGTATCCGACGGGGGTTGAGCCCGTCGCGCTGAAGGTGGCGGAGCCCGTGGCCAGCTACGGGGACGCGAAGGACAAGCCCGAGCCACCCGCGGCGCTCCTCGTCGTGAACCTGCGCGAGCGGCGGGTCACCTACCGCGGCCAGGAGATCCGGACCCGGCCGCCGAACAACCTCCAGCGCCAGCCGCTGCTCGCGCTCGCGGTCCTCGCGGAGCACAGCGGCGAGACCGTGAGCATGGCCGAGCTCGCGGAGGGCATGCACCGCCTCGGCGGCCTCAAGAAGCGCCCGCTCACGCCGGACGCGCGGGACCTCCGGTACAAGCTCCTGCGGCCGTTCAAGAAGGCGATGGGCGGCGCGAAGACCGAGATCGATCAGCTTCTCGAGTCGGTGCCAGGCGTTGGGCTGCGCCTCAACCTCGACGGGGAAGCCCGGGTGATCGCGAGCGGATGACCGCAGTCGGAGACGACGTCCGGGTGTTCCGAAAATCGGCCTGTTCCGCAGCGGGTGGAACACGGCGTTCGGCGGAACAGCAAACACCCGCTGCGGGGCGCATCGGAAAGCATCCTTTACTATCGCCGCGCGTTGGTAAAGACTGCTTTCCTAGAGGTACCGATGCGGACCACGGGTCGAACTCTCAAGCGAACGGTTGGCGGCGAGGTGATCGCAGCGTTCGTGCCAGACGCGCTTCCGCCTCGGGCCCCGCCGCTCGCGATCGACGACGGCCGCCACGGCCTCATCGTGCGCGCCGAACAGGCGCTCGCCCGACTGGAGGTCGCGGGCGAGATGGTGCCGTCTCTCGACTGGTTCATCTACGCCTTCGTCCGCAAGGAGGCGGTGGTCTCCTCTCAGATCGAGGGCACCCAGGCCACGCTCATCGACCTCCTGGAGTTCGAGGCCGAGAAGGACGACCGGCCGCGTGTCGAGGATGTCCGCGACGTCTGCAACTACCTGGACGCGCTCGCCTACGCGCGAAAGCAGCTCCGCGATCCGAAGGGGCTGCCGCTCGCGATGCGGCTCATCCACGAGACCCACCGGCGGCTGATGCAGGGCGTGCGCGGCGCGAACAAGCAGCCGGGCGAGGTTCGCCGCAGCCAGAACCGGATCGGCGGGACGCGGCCGGGCAACGCCGTGTTCGTCCCGCCGCCGCCGGAGGAGGTGCCGGCGCTCCTCGGCGACCTGGAGAAGTTCCTCCATGCGAGGGACAACCTTCCGCCGCTCGTCCGGATCGGACTCGTCCACGTGCAGTTCGAGACCATCCACCCCTACCTCGACGGCAACGGCCGCATCGGACGGCTTCTCGTCACGCTGCTGCTGGAGCACTGGAAGCTGCTCTCCGCGCCGCTCCTCTACCTGAGCCTCCACTTCAAGCGCCACCGGGCGGAGTACTACCGGCTCCTCGGCGAGGTGCGCCGCCAGGGCGACTGGGAGGCATGGACCGATTTCTTCCTCGACGGGGTGGCCACCGTGGCTGATGAAGCCGTGACTGCCGCGCGCGACCTTCACGCGCTGGTGAGTGCCGACCGCGAACGGCTCCTCGCCGCGTCGAACGCATCGGTCCTGGCGATCCGGCTTCTCGATCAGCTCCCGAGTCACCCCATCGTGACGATTCCCGGCGTGGTGCGGATGCTCGAAACCACGAAGCCCACCGCGGGCAAGGCCGTCCGATTCCTCGAAGAGCTGGGCATCCTCGTGGAGACGAGCGGGAAGCGCCGCGACCGGACATTCGCCTACAAGACGTACCTTGAGAAGCTGCGCTCCGGCACCGAGCTCGAGGGGGCGTGAGATGCTCATCTGCGCGGCCGGGGACATCCACGGCGCCATCGACCGCCTCTACGCCGACGTCCTCGACTTCGAGGCCGCGCTCGGCGTCCGCTTCGAGTGGGTGCTGCACGTGGGCGACTTCGGCGTCTGGCCGGACCCCGAGAAGATCGACCGGGCGACGCGCAACCACGAAGGCGCCGGCGACTTCCCGGCGTGGTACGCGGCCGGGCGCGCGGCGCCGCGCAGGACCGTCTTCATCAAGGGCAACCACGAGCGCTTCGTCTGGCTCGACGAGCAACCCGGCCCCGAGATCCTGCCCGGCCTCTTCTACCTGCGGAACGGAACCACCATCGAGATCTACGGTGATCGCGGCGCCCTCAAGGTTGGAGGTCTCGGCGGTTGCTTCGGTCCCGCCGACTACGAGCGGAAGTCGATCCACCTCCAGAACTACGCGAAGCGCCACTACACGCGGGACGAGATCGAGCGCCTCAGCGCCCAGCAAGGAATCGACGTCCTGCTGACGCATGACGCTCCGGCCGGCGTGAAGTTCGCGCGTCACCGGCGCGGAGAGGGCTACGTCAGCGAGGCGGCGGGACTCGACGTTCTGCTCGAACGCACACACCCGCGCGTCTGCTTCTTCGGCCACCATCACACGCGTCTCGACGCCGAGGTCGCCGGGGTCCGGTGCATCGGGCTGAACAAGGTTGGCATGCCGGGGAACCTCGTAGCCGTCGATCTGGAAGACCACGGACGAGGCTGGTCGGTGATCGGCGAGTGGCCGAAGCCGCGAGCTAGCCAGGGTGCCCAGCCACGGCGCAGCCCATGCTAGGCAGGCTCGACCGCGTCGCGTTCTCTGCCGTGAACGACCTCGCGGGGCGGTGGGCCTTCGCAGACGCGGCATTCGTCGATCTCAGCAGGTTCGGCCCGTTCCTTCTTGCGGGAGTTCTGTGCGTCGCCTGGTTTCTTCCCCGAGGCGGTCGCCTGCGTGAACGGAACCAGCGGATCGCGATCCTCACTGCTTTCGGAGCAGCCGCCGCGCTGGTCTTCAATCAGCTTTTGATCCTTTTCGCATGGCGGCGGCCCCGTCCGTTCGTCGTCCAAGCCGCGCACCTTCTTCTTCCGCCGTCGAAGGATCCTTCCTTCCCCAGCGACCATGCCACCTTCTCCTTGGCGGTGGCCGTCGGTCTTCTCTTCTGCTCGAAGCGCATCGGCATCGCGGCGCTCGTCGTCGCAGCGCTCGTCGGGCTCTCGCGCGTCTTCGTCGGCGAGCACTACCCGACGGACGTACTCGGCGGTGCGCTCATCGGAGCTGCCGCTACCCTTGCAGCTGTTCGTGCGCAGCGTCCACTGGAGCCGCTGCTCTCACGCGTGATTCGCTTTGCGCGGCGACTTGGCCTTTCCTGATTTCGAATCCCTACCGCGGCGTCATTAGGCGGCGGTACTCGATCCACGTGAGGACCATCACGAAGACGTCCAGGATGGTCAGCACGAGCATTTCCACCGATGGCGACCGAAGGTACCGGTACGTCTGGTAGACGCCGAACGCCCCGA
Source organism: Pseudomonadota bacterium (assembly GCA_027451705.1). Lineage (GTDB taxonomy): Bacteria > Myxococcota > Myxococcia > Myxococcales > JAKAPL01 > JAKAPL01. Next base: position 13,903 of record DAIDIT010000237.1, on the reverse strand, counting down.
AGACGGCTATCGCCAGCGGGTACGCCCAGAGCTTGGTCCTGAGCAGCGCCACCACAAGGCCGACCTTCACGACGCCGTGAGCCAGCAGGTAGAGGAAGGCGAACAGCTTCCCGCTGATCGAGAGATGGGCGGCCGCTCGAACGAGAAGCCTCGCGACGACGTCATGGGGATCCTCGCTCAGCTCGTGCTGGGTCAGCGCCGCAACCAGGCTCCGGATCTGTCCCGGGCTGACCGCCCATAGAAGCGCCGCGCCCGCGATCTCGAGCAGCCCGTCGATGCCCTTGAGGACGACGCCGACCTCGAAGGCGGCGTGGGTGATGATGGGCAACCTTGAAGGGCCTGTGAGCCTGGCGCTCATCTTCTGGCAACCTAGCGCGGGCCGCAGGGTCACGCGAAGGGAGCGCCAGGGAGGAGGGCGGCAGTTCCGGCGGCGCTGGTGAAGGTCCTTTCCGTTGGCCGTGCCAGGTCGAGGCTCCTTTCCGACCCTCGCGCGCGAGCTTCGGCGACGCCAGCGACATTTCGGCGACGCCCCCTCGCCCCGCGGCCTCTTCGGTCGCTGAGCGGCGACACTTCGGCGACGAAAAAGTGACCTGCTGACGACGCGCCGGCGACCACCGGCGACGTGCGACCGACGACCCTCGGCTCGCTCGCCATGCAGCGTCTCTCCCAGATCAGCCGAAAGCAGGCCGCGATGTCCCCAGCGAGCGCGAACGAGACGTTTCCTTGCAGCGGCGACAAGACGGCCGTCCCAGTCCGGTCGGAGAGACCGCGTTTCCATGACGAGGAGGAGCACGAAATGATCGAGCAGAAGCACCGGGGGCAACTTCGTCAGGCACTCCAGGAGGTTGCACTATCCATCGGCGGTGTGGTCGCGACCCACCCGGTCGACGACGACGTCGTTCGCGCCCTCGCGGGCTCGGTCGCCGCCATCGCTGACCGACACCTTTCCGATCCCTCCGGTAGGTCCGGGGTAATGGACCGCATCGAGCCGAACCCCCACCCGGCCGTCGAGAAGCTGCTCGCGCACATCGGCTCGCCGCCGAAGCCGGCAGCGGCCGAGCCCGGCACCAAGTCCGGCGACCACCAGGACGACGAGGAATGGCTACGCCTGCCGGGCCTCTTCCGTCGCTGGGAATTCGAGCAGGTCATCGACGCAGGCGACGAGTACCTCGTCCAGCAGGCCGGCGAGGCCGAGGACGGAACGAAGCTCTTCGCCATCTACAGCCGGCCGCACGCCGGGAGGGAGGAAGCGCCATGATCGGGACCACCCAGCGCACCAAGCACTCGCTCTCACCCGCGCGGCGCCAACTCGTCGAGCTGATGCAGGAGCTGAACTTCGGCCGCATCGAGGGGCTGCACGTCCGCGACGGGGAGCCGTCGCTGGTCCCGCCGCCCAGCATCCGGCGGGAGATCCTCTTCGGCAAGGAGAACGCGCCGAACCCGGCGCGCGGAAAGGAGGACTTCACGCTCAAGAACCAGCACGTCGAGCTCTTTGCGCTCTTCGACCGGGAGCGGTCGGTGACGATTGAGAGCCTCGTCGTGCAGAACGGACTGCCGGTTCGCATGACCGTCGCGAACGCGGCCCGGGTCGGCTGACCCGGCAGAACCACGGTCTATCAGCACCAGACAACGCACTGGCCGCATGAGCGGAGGTCGTTGTGGGTGTCGCCAGAGTTGGCGCACTCGCAACGGCCTGCCGCAGCGCGGCCGTCTGCCCTGAGCACGGCGGCACCCATCGGCGACTTCCCCCGCGGCCCGAGAGGGCCCAGTGGGGAACGAGAACAAGTACGCAGGGTTAGACGAGTACGCGGTTCGGTTGATCAGGCACAAGGCGCGGCAACTCGTGGGCCGCGCGGGGTTCGTCGAGGCGGACCGCCACGACATCGAGCAGGAGCTGGCGATCGATCTTCTTCGGCGTCTGCCCCGCTTCGATGCGGCTCGCGCGAAGCGCGAGACCTTCATCACCCGGATCATCGAGCACCAGGTCGCGACGCTCATCGAGGCGCAGGAAGCGAGCCTCCGCGACTACCGGTGCTGCGCGGGTTCCCTCGACGAGCGCCGCGACGACCAGGGCGAGGATGGCGCCGCCTCGCCGTCCGAGCTGCCACCCGTTCTGGACCAGGACGAGTACCGCCGGGAGGTCCTCGCGGCCGCGCGGCGTGACGAGGATCTGGTGGCCCTGCGTGCCGACCTCGCCCGCACGCTCGCGGAGCTACCCGCCGCCCTCCGCGAGCTTGCCGGGGAACTCCAGACCGCCACCGTCAGCGAGGTTGCTCGGAAGCGGGGCATCCCCCGCGGCACCCTCTACGAGGCCATCGCGAAGCTTAGAAACCGCTTCGATCGCGCGGGGTTAGGCGAATACCTCCGAGACGGCCCGACAGATCCGAGAGCCCGCCGGTAGGTCAGGGATGAACGCGAACGGAAGCTCGCCCGAGCGCCTGGAGACACGATGAGCCGAGACGTCTACCGCTACCACTTCGACGAGAAGATCTCCCTGACCGAGGTCCGCGACTCCCTCTTCCTCGCCGTCTTCTCGGCGGAAGGCCTCCACGGCCGCGCGCAGGTCCGGCTCGACGCCGCCTTCTGCCTCGACGAGAAGAAGCGCGCCTGCGTCGTGGATGCCGCGACCCCCGTCGGTCAGGCCATCGCGCGGATCTTCACCGAGTTGCTGACGCGGGAGTTCGGCGAGGATGCGTTCACCGTCGAGCGCGTCGTGGAACCGCCGTCCGCCGAGCCTCTCCCGGCCGCCGAGGTCGCGCGATGACCGAGCGGATGACGACCACCTACTCGATGTGGAGCCTCTTCCGAAACTGCCGCAAGGCGGCTCACTGGCGCTACGTCCTCGAGCTCGCGCCGATCGAGAAGGACCGGCACCTCTCCTTCGGCTCCCTCATCCACGAGTGCCTGGAGCGCTGGCACCAAAGCCGCCAGCTCGAGCCGGTCCTAGATCACATCGATCGCGCCTGCCCGAACCGCGCGCAGGACGAGGAGCAGCACCGCGTCTGGCACCTCGCCACCGCGATGATGCGCGGCTACGCGGCACGCTACCCGACCGAGGACTTCGAGGTCGTCGCGCTGGAGAAGACGTTCGAGGGCGAGATCATCAACCCCGAGACCGGTGCTGCGAGCCGCAGCTTCGTTCTCGCCGGCAAGGTCGATGGCATCGTCCGCATCGGCGACCAGCACTTCCTGCTCGAGAACAAGACCGCCGCGGCCATCGACGCCGGCTACCTCGAGCGGCTCTGGACGGACTTCCAGATCACGCTCTACGCCTTCTACGTCGAGCAGACGCTCGGCATCCGCGTCGCCGGGATTCTCTACAACGTCCTCGTCAAGGCGCGGCTGCAGCAGGGCGCTGGCGAGACGGAGGTCGAGTTCGAGGCGCGGCGCGCGGAGCTCGTCGCCAAGTCGAAGACCGGCAAGTCCGGCGCGATGCGGCGCATGCCGGAGACCGATGACGAGTTCCAGGCTCGGCTCGCCGAGAAGTACGCCGAGCCGGAGATGTTCCACCGCGAGCTGCTCTACCTCTCGCGCGACCAGTTCGAGACGCTCCGCGCGGAGCTGTGGGAGCTGACGCAGGCCTTCCTGGACGCCCGGCGTCGGGAGGTCTGGTACCAGAACACCTCCTTCTGCTTCCAGTACGGCAAGCCCTGCCCCTACTTCGTACTCTGCCGGTCGGGCGGCAGCCCCAACGTTCGCGACAACTTCTACGAGCACCGCCGGCCGCACGAGGAGCTGCGCGGCGCCGGCGGCGATCTGACCCCAGCCGCCGCAACCGAGACGTTTTGAGAAGCCCAACCACGAGAGGAGCAAACATGCTGCCGACGCAGAAGACCCCGCCGAAGACCGCCCTCAACGACCTCACCATTCTCTTGTGGGGTCAAAACAAGATCGGCAAGTCGAGCTGGTGCTCGCACGCCGAGGGAGCGCTGTTCCTCGCCACCGAGGCGGGCCTCAACAACCTCGACGTCTACCAGGCGCCGATCACCACATGGGACGACCTGCTCGCGGCCTGCAAGGAGATCGCCGAGGGCAAGCACCCCTACAAGACCATCATCATCGATACCATCGACAACGCCTACCGGATGTGCGCCGAGCACGTCTGCGCGAAGTTCAAGATCGAGCACGAGAGCGACCTCGGCTACGGCAAGGGCTACGCGCTCATCAACAACGAGTTCTACCGCGTCCTCAACAAGCTCGCGCTCCTGCCCTACGGCCTCTTCCTCATCTCCCACTCGCAGGAGAAGGAGATCGAGACGCGCACCGGGAAGCTGACGCGCATCGTTCCGACGCTGCCGGACAAGGCGCGGAAGATCGTCCTGGGGATGGTGGACATCATCCTCTTCTGCGACCTGGAAGTGACGACCGGCGCCGACGGCAAGCCCGTGCAGCGCCGGGTCATCCGCACCAAGCCCCACGTCAACTACGAGGCGGGCGACCGGACGGGGCGGCTGCCCGAGATGCTAGACCTCGACTTCCAGAAGTTCGTCGCGGCCTACGCGGCGGGCACCTCGGCGCCCACGTCGGCGCCGGCGGTGCCGACCGTGCCCGAACAGCCGGCCGCCGCGCCCAAGTCGAACGCCGCCCCGCCCAGGCCCCGCGTCGCCGCGGCCACCCGGTAGTCCCTCGAACAGAAAGGAACCGAAGCCATGAACCAGAATCGCAACCCCGGCGAGGACACGCCGGAAGTCGACCTCACCCAGTTCGACGACGACTTCGCCGACGCGCCCGTCGAGGAGAAGAAGGAGTTCGAGCCGGTCCCGGACGGCAAGTACCAGGTCAACGTCGAGAAGGTGGAGATCACCACCGCCAAGACGTCCGGCAACCCGATGCTGAAGTGGACGTTGAAGATCCTCGCGCCGAGCTTCCGCGGCCGGTTGCTCTGGCGGAACAACGTCATGGCCACGCGCGAGAACATCAAGTGGCTGAAGAACGACCTCCACGTCTGCGGGCTGGACCTCGCGAAGTTCTCCGACCTGCCGCTGAACCTCGAGCGGCTGCTCGACGTGAAGCTGGAGGTGACCAAGCGAACCAAGGGCGACAACGAGAACGTCTACTTCAACCGGCGCATCGTGCTGGACGAGGGCACCGGCGCGGAAGGGGGCGAGGCCCATGGCGCCGCTGCCAAGGACGACATCCCCTTCTAACGGAGAGCCGGTCGCCGTCGTCATCGACACCAGGGAGAAGGAGCCGTACGTGTTCGACCCCGCGGTCGTGACGGCGGAGCGTAGGGCGCTTCTGGCCGGCGACTACTCGCTTCCGGGCTACGAGACCTGCGTCGCGGTCGAGCGAAAGTCGCTCGACGACTTCGTCGCCTCGGTCATCACCGCGCGGGCTCGCTTCGGCCGCGAACTGCGCGCGCTCGCCGAGTTCGACCTCGGCTGCATCGTCGTCGAGGGCTCGCTCGAGGATGTCCTCGCCCACCGCTACCGCTCGGGCGCGCACCCGAGCGCGGTCCTTGGCGCGACGCTCTCGATCATCGTGGACCACGGCGTCCCGGTCTTCTTCTGCGGCGACCGTCAGCTCGCCTGCCGCTTCGTCGAGGGGCTCCTCTGCCGCTACCACCGGAAGGTGCGGGGATGACCTCGTCCGAAACCGTCCGCGGACGCATCGAGACGCTCTTCTACTCGAGCCCGCAGTTCAGCGCGGGGCGATTGCGCACCGACGCCGGCGACAGCGTCTCCTTCGCGGGCGCGCTCATGGTGCGCCAGCACGACGCGGTCGTCCTCCACGGCGCGTGGGAGCGACATCCGAAGTTCGGCCGCCAGTTCAAGGTGAGCCACTTCGCCTTCGACCAGCGGCTCGGCCCCGAGGGGCTTGCGCACTACTTGGCCAACCATCCCGAGATCAGGGGAATCGGGCCGGTGAAGGCGCGGCGGATCGCCGAGGCCTTCGGCGAGGACTTCGACCGGGTCATCGACGAGGAGCCCGAGCGCATCGCCGCGGCTGCAAAGGTTCCGATCGATGCCATCCAGTCCGTCCGCACCGAGTGGCTCCGGACCCGCACGCTGAACGCTGCGCTGACCTGGCTCGCATCCTTCGAGCTGACGCACCACCAGATGACGGCGCTGATCGAGAAGTTCGGGAACTCGGTCGTCACGGTGCTGAAGACCGATCCGTACTTGCTCGTGCGCGAGGTGCCTGGCTTCGGCTTCAAGCGCGTCGACGTCGTCGCACGGAAGATGGGGACGCCCAAGGAGCACCCCTCGCGCATCCGCGCCGGCATTGTCCACTGCGTCGCGGAGCGGCTCGACCAGGGCGACTGCTGGGTCGACTACGAGGACCTCATCGCGCTGGCGAACGCGCTGCTGGTCATGGACGTCGCCGACAGCCGAGCGCGCATCGAGGGGGAGCTCGACGGCCTCATCGATGACGGGGCGCTCGTCTCGCCTTCGATCGGCGGCCGGTTCCTCGTCGCTCAGCCGCAGATCCACCAGATGGAGCGCGACCTGGCGGAGGTCTTCTCGACGAGGCTCGCTCCGAATGCTCACCTCGCGACCGGAGACACCGCGTGCCTGATCGAAGCCGCCAGCGCGAACCTGAACGAGCCGCAACGGCGGGCACTTCTCGCAAGCGCCCGCCACAACCTCGTCCTGGTCAGCGGCGCCGCGGGCACGGGCAAGACGCATCTCGTCGCCGCCATCGACCGGCTCTACGAAGCGCGCGAACTGAAGGTCGTCCTCGCAGCGCCCACGGGCAAAGCCGCGAAGCGGCTCGAGCAGGTCGTCGGGCGAGAGGCATTGACGCTGCACCGCCTGCTCGGCTTTGACGGGAAGACCTTCGCCGCGGGGCCGGACACACCCGTCGACGCGGATGTCGTCATCGTCGACGAGGTCTCGATGGTTGACGTGCCGCTCGCCTGGCACCTTTTCCAGGCCATCGACTTCGACCGCACCTGCGTCGTCCTTGTCGGCGACCACAACCAACTCCCGCCGGTCGGGCCCGGCAACCTCCTGCGGGACCTCATCGAGCGGCAGCCGATTCCGACGGTCGTCCTCGACCGGATCGTGCGGCAGGCGGGCGTGCTCAAGGAGAGCTGCATCGCCGTACTGCGCGGAGAGGTGCGCCGGACCGCGCCCGACGAGAACGGCCGGCCACCCTGGATCGTGGTCAATCGGCTGAGCGATGTGCTCGACGCCCAGCGCTACGTGCTGGAGCTGTTCGAGTCGGTCCTCGGTGAGCGACTCCGCTTCGACCTGCTCGCTGACGTGCAGCTCCTCACACCGACGCGCAAGGGGCCGCTGGGCGTCGATGCGCTCAACATCGAGCTGCAACGGCTCGTCCAGAAGAAGCTCTGGGGCGTCGACGTGGCGCCGCCCAAGCCCGGTCGCCGGCCGGACTTCCTGCTCCACGACCGCGTCATCCAGACCCGCAACAACTACGACCTCGGCGTGATGAACGGCGCGATCGGGTTCGTGACCGAGGTCGGCAGCAAGCGCGGCGAGCTGAAGGTCCGCTTCGACGACCGGGAAGTCGAGTTCACGCCCGAGAACGAGGGCGCGAAGGAACTCGCCCTCGCTTATGCGCTCACGGTCCACAAGAGCCAAGGCAGCGAGTTCCCGTGCGCCGTGCTCGTCATCCACAAGGCGCACTCGTTCATGCACCACCGCAATCTCTTCTACACGGGCATCACCCGCGCGCAGAAGGTCGCGATCGTCGTTGGCGACGCGTGGGGGATGCGCAACTGCGCCGAGAAGGAGCAGGTCGAGCGACGCAAGACCTTCCTCTCGGTGCTCGACCTGCCCCGGGCGGCCTCGCCGTGACCCGCGCCTGCCCGGCGCGCGACGACGCTCTCCGGCTGCTGCGCGAGCGGTTCCTCAATCGGACAGATCAGGTCGCGATCCAGGCGCCATGGGGGAAGCCGTGTCCCGTCGAGGCGAACGGCACGCTCGACGAGCTGCTCCTCGGCCACGTTCTCGGCGAGGGCGCGCCCGCGGCGCACGTGAGCTACACGAACCGCCGCGGCTCGGGCGCCATGACGGGCCACTTCCGCGTCGGCAGCTACTGCCCCGCCCTCGACGACACGACGCGCTGGCTCTGCCTCGACTTCGACGGCGCTGGCCACGCCAACGCGCTCGCGGACCCGATGGCCGCCGCTGCCATCGCGTTCGACGCCTTCACCAAGGCAGGCTTGCCCGCCTACCTCGAGCGGTCCGGCGGCGGCCATGGGTGGCACCTCTGGTGCTTCTTCGATCCGCCGATTCCCGCGGCGAAGGCGCAAGCGCTCGGGCGTGCGCTTGCGCCGAAGGAGGTCCCGCTCGCCTCGGGCAGCGTCGCAACCGCAACGGCCAACCGGGGCATCGAGATCTTCCCGAAGCAGAAGTCGCGGCGGAGCGGCTTCGGGAACCTCGTCTGGCTCCCGTGGTGGCAGGGAGCGCCGGAGGGCGCGAACCTCTTCTACCGGCGCGGCGCGGGCGGAACGCTGGAGGCCTTCGTCCCAAGCGAGCTGGCAGCGGCGAGTTCGGAAGCGGTGGACCGCCTGCTCGCATCCATCGCACCGCCCCCGAAGCCTCGGACGGCGAACCAGCCAGCCGCGTCGGCACTGCCACCGCAGCCGGCGTCGCCGACCAGCGACCCGGCGTGGAGCGACTGGCGCCGCCGCGCGCTCGCCGCGCTCCCGCTCGAGGCGGTCTACGGTTCCTGGCTCACCGGGAAGAGCACCGGCGGCGGTTGGCTCGAGTGCCGCGACCCGGCCTCACCCACGGGAGACGAGCACCCGTCCGCGAGCGTCGCCGATGGTACCGGCGACGCCGAGCGCGGCGCCTTTCACTCCTTCATCAGCGGCCGGACGCTCTCGGTCTTCGACTTCCTCGTCGAGCACGGTGGCGCCGCCGACTTCCGCGCGGCCCGGGAACGGATCGCAGAACTCACGCAGGTTGCCGTGCCGCGGTCTTTCCCTCCTGCCGACGAGGTGGCCACCGGCCCGCCCAGAGTTCGCCGGCCGGAAATCCAGATCAACGGCAGGCCCATCGACGACATCGTCGCCGATGCCTGGCGCGCGGTGCTCGCAGCCAATCGCCGTCAGCCGGCGGTCTTCCTCCGGGACGGTACGCTGGTTCGCCTCGGACACGGGACCACTGGGTGTCGGATCGAGCCGATGAGCGACGTCTCCGTGTTCGGCCACCTCGGGAGCGTCGCCCACTGGGTGAAGGTCACCGAGAACGGCGTCGTCCAGACGAGCCCAAGCAAGGACGCGGCGCGGTTGATGCTCGACAAGCCCGACCAGGCTCTCTCGGAGCTTCACTCCATCGCAACGACGCCGATCTTCGCGCCGGATGGATCGCTCGTCTCGTCACCGGGCTACCACGCGCCGGCGCGCGCCTGGTACGAGCCATCGAGCCACCTTCGCATTTCCGCTGTTCCACCGCAGCCGTCGCCCGCGGAGGTCGCAGCGGCGCGCGCTCTCCTGCTCGACGAGCTGCTCGGCGACTTCCCTTTCGTCAATGCCGCGTCGAAGGCGCACATGGTGGCCGCGCTACTCCTCCCCTTCGCGCGCCGGCTCGTCCAAGGGGCGACCCCCATCCATGTCTTCGAAGCGCCGACCGAGGGCTCCGGCAAGGGGCTCCTCGTCAACCTCATCGCGTTGATCGCCACCGGCTTCCCTGCCGCGGGCGGCTCGCTTCCGGTCGAGGAGGACGAGGTCCGGAAGCGTCTCGGTTCCGAACTTTCGACCGGCCGTCCTCTCCTCGTTCTCGACAACGCCGATCCGAAACGCGTCCTCGACAGCTCGGCGCTCGCCTCGGCGACGACGATGTGGCCGGTCTGGTCGGACCGCCTCCTCGGCCACATCCAGATGTTCAGCGCGCCGAACGAAGCGCTCTGGATCCTCACCGCCAACAACCCGAGGCTCTCCCGCGAACTTGCCCGGCGATGCGTCAGCATCCGCATCGACCCTCGGATGGACCGCCCCTGGCTGCGCACGGGCTTCCGCCACCCCGACCTCGCCGACTGGACCGAAACCAACCGCCCCGCACTCATCCACGCGGCTCTTGTCCTCATCCAGAACTGGATTGCGGTTGGGAGGCCGGCCGGCACGACATCCCTCGGCACCTTCGAGCGCTGGTCGAAGACGCTGGGCGGGATCCTCGCGGCGGCAGGCATCGAGGGGTTCCTCGGCAACTTGGAGACGCTCTACGCGACCGCCGACGCCGAGGGGACGATGTGGCGGGAGTTCGTCGCGGCCTGGTGGGAGGCGTTCCAAGACCAGCCCGTACGCGTCTCCGAACTCGTCGAGCTCTGCACCAAGGGCGAGTTCATGGCGAGCGTCGTGCGCGACGGCACCGAGCGCTCCCAGAGCACCTACCTGGGCAAGGCGCTTCTCGGCGCACGAGACCGCGTCTTCGGAACCTGGCGGATCGAGTCGGCCGGCCGCGACTCGGACTCGAAGCGACCGCTCTACCGACTCGTGCAGAGCGGCCACGGCCAGAACGAGCTGTTCAACAAGGAGGTCACAAATGGCAGCGGCGGGTGAGTTGTCGCGCAGCATCCTGTGGTCGAGGTTCCTCGAGACGTTCGCCAAGGAGATGGCGCTCTGGGCGGTCGTGGTCCGGCCGAAGCACATCGTTGCCTGGCGCGACGGCGATCTTCTGAACCGCGTCGAGCTTCTGCGGTGGACCTGGCCCGACGCGAGTTCTCGGGCCGCGCCACGGGTGACGCGCATCGGTCTCAACACGCAGAGGTTCACGCCGTCGAAGGCCCTTTTGCGGCACCTGGGGTTTGAGCCGGAGAGCCTCCCGCCCAGCGCGCGGAGCCTCCACCTCGAGTGGTCGGTCCTCGGCGAGGAGCTGCTCGCGTTCGCCGAGTGGTTGCCCCTCTGGATTCGCGGCCGGCAGGACGCCTCGGTCGAGATCCCCTTGCCGCCGTGCCCGAGCCACGTCTTCGGCCAGGGCCTGCGGGCGACGAACTACGCCTGGACCGTAGCGGCCTGGGACGCCTACTCGCGTTGGCACAAGCAGGATCCGCGGCTGCCCTGGTACGCGATCAACGCGCGCGATGTCGTCGCTGCCGAGGCCGGGGCCTGAGCCTCACTCACGCTCGCTTGTACAGCGCGGCGGCCCAAGGAGGCCCCTTCGCCCTGGCAGCGCGCCAGGCCGATTCGAACTCCTGCAAAGCCACGCAGTAAACGGGCGGGTTCCACGGGTGCGGGTCGGCGACGACCAGCGCGCGGTCGTCAGCGAGGTAGTCGATCACCAGCACGTAGTGGCGCTCGTCGCTCTCGGATCCGTCCGGAGCGGTAAAGCGCATCAGCAGGAAGGCCATCCAGAGCCAGCCCGGCTCCTTGAACTGCCCGGCATCGTGCATGTTCGGCCGATAGACGCCGAGCCCCGCCGCCGCGGCCAGAGCGCGAACGTCCTTCTCAAACAGCCCAACGGCGGGCAACCGAGCGTCGATCCTGGTGGCGTCGCCGGGCGCGAGCGCGCCGAGGAGTCGCCTCGGACTGGCGCCGACTTGAGTCGAGCCCAGGTGGCGAGCCGCGGTGACGATGCAGTGTAGGCCGCAGGCGTAGTCGTCTTCGCCCTGCTGGCTGACGCGAAGCTTGCTCCAGCGAAGGGGAACAGCGACGCTCGACTGCCCAGGCCTCAGGGCTCCCTTGCGGTCCAATCACAGCCCTCGCGCCCATTCAGGGCGCAGTTCGACGTCGCCCGCCAGTGCGCGGTCGACCACGCCCAAGATGTGCTGGCGGTCGCGGGGAAGGCGGCCGGCAAGCGGCAGGTAGTTCGAGGCGTGGTTGGTGCGAAAGATCGAGTCGGTCGGCTCGGCGAGCGCGACGATTGTTCGCAGCTCTTCCAGCATCTGCGCCACCGTGGGCAGCTCGAAGCGCGCCGTCTGCTCGAGCTTCGCGAGGGGCGTGCCAGGGACAACAGTCAGGGTGAGGAGCGAAAGGAACTCGGGGTCCATCTCGGTGATCAGTCGGGCCGAGGCCTCGGCATGCTCCCGACTCCGCTCGACGCCCGCGACGCCCAGCAGAAAGATCGCCGAGAGCTTGATCCCGGCGGCGTGGGCGCGCTGCGCCGCCTCCGCGTGCGCGCCGAAGCCTGCCCCCTTGGCGATGCGCTTGAACGTGGGGCCGTCGCCCGTCTCGGGGCCGATGTAGAGCTGCTTGAGGCCGAGCTCGCGTAGCCGCTTGAGTTCCTCGACGGGCTTCGCCATCAGGTTCATCGCAGTGGCGTAGGCGCTCACGCGCTTGAGCCGCGGGAACCCGTCGCGGCAAGCGCCAAGGATCGCCTCCCAATGCGGGAGGTCCAGCACCAGCGCGTCGCCGTCAGCGACGAAGACCTTGCGCACGTCGCCCCCGAAGGCGAACCGCGCGGCGCGGACGTCCGTGAGCGTCTCGTCGAGGTCGCGCACGCGGAACTGCTTGTCCCGGTACATGTCGCAGTAGGTGCAGTGGTTCCATGAGCAGCCGATCGTGGCCTGCAGGATGTAGGAGTCGGCCTCGCTCGGCGGCCGGTAGATGGCGCCCTCGTACCTCACGGCGCAGCCAGTGAAGCGCGAGGGTCGGACCGGGTCAAGCCGTCCGCTCCAGACTCGTCAGCGCCTGCGCGCCGCTCCCGCCGCGCGGGCTGCGGCTTCGAGCTGCTCGTAGGGCTGGCAGCCTACGACCGGGATGCCCTCGAAGAAGAACGTCGGGATCCCGGTGACGCCACGGTCGTTCGCCTCCTCGCGCGCGGAATCCACGCGAGCGAGGAACCGAGTGTCGTGGCTTGCCGCCAGCGCGGCATCGGGTTCCAGGCCCGCACCCAGTGCGACGGCGCGCAGGTCGGCCTCGTTCTCGAGGTTCCTGTTTTCCTGCCAGTGGGCACGCATGGCGCCTTCCCGGAAGGCATCGAGCCTGTCATGGTCACGCGCGTACTCGGCCATCGCGAGGGCACGGCGCGTGTTGGGAAGTCGCTCGGGCGAACCCATGCCGGTGACGCCGAAGCTCTGTGCGAAGGCCTGAAGCCGCGACCGCATCGCAGCTGACCGCGTGGCACCGAAGAGCCGCGCGATCTCGATGCCGCCCTCGGGCGTCTCGGGATGCAGCTCGAAGCCGCGCCAGATGAGTTCCAGATCGTACTCGGCCCGCAGCCTGACCAGGCTGCCGTGCTCCGCGATGAAGCAGAAGGGTCAGACGAAGTCCGAGTACAGCTCGAGCTTGGTGGACATGACGCGAGTGTAAGCGATCAAAGCCCGGCGGCCGAGGCCGAACAACGTGCGCCGGCACCTCCGGCACCTGCCGGCACGTGCCCGATCTGAGGTGCCGGCGAAAAAGCGCTGTCCTTTCAGGTCAGTCCGGCACCTCCGGCACCTACGGCACTTGCTGCCGTAGGTCCCTTAATTTTCATGCACGAATCATTAGGAGGGCTACGGGCGGACGTGCCGGAGGTGCCCCAGGTGCCGGAAAGCCCCTGATGTCATCGGGTTGCGGCCGGCACCGCGGCCGGCACCTATTCGACAGGTGCCGGAGGTGCCGGCCGGGGCTGTAGCGTCGCCTACCAACCAGTCCTGGCCGACAGATCTCCTCGGCCGCCGGTAGGTCTCTCGTGAAGGCTGGCGCCTCACCGCCGGCGACCACGGAGGTCACTATGATCCCTACCCAGGAACCCGTCTCGAAGCCCCTCCCGCTGCACGAACGCCGGCGCATCGAACAGCACCTCTGCCCGGCCTGCTCGCACCACGTGGTCTGCTGCGTCGCACGGGCGGCCGACCCAAACCTCTGCATCGTCGTCAGCCAGTGCCTCGCCTTCGAGCGCGCAGACGACACGCCATCGCGACGAAGCCGGCAATGATCCCTCCGGACGAAACCTCGAACGAGCTGGCCGCCGAGGACGCCGCTGCCGCGTCGACGGAACCGGCCACCGGCGCAGACGAGAAGCCCGCCGAGAAGCCCAAGCGCGCACCGGGTCGCCCTGCTCGCCGAGAC
>DAIDIT010000236.1 GCA_027451705.1 Pseudomonadota bacterium | reverse complement strand
GATCTACGATGTCGGTCGGATGGCTTACCACGCCCTCCGCACCGTGGGTCCCGCCGTGGCGACGGTGGGAGCTTTATTATAAATTTTCTATAATATAGTATATAGTATTTAGAATGTTTGGAAAGATCACGAGGCAACAGGTGAATCACCATTTCAATCGCGCGAAGGACTTCCTCGGGAACGCCTACACCAGGTCCAGGAAGGTCCTGGGGAGTATCGACAGCGGTATCCAGACAGCGAGAAATATCTATAGCGTCGTGGCGCCAGTGTTGGGCGCCTACGGCGTGAAGGCGAGTAATAACCCCCATATTACAAAGGCTCTCAATAGCTACGACACCATCAGGAACTATATAGTCGAGAAGCACGACAGGGTGGCGAACGATCTCGGTAGAGTGAGGGACACTTTGGCGAAGAAAAAAATAATTTGAATTTTTAAAATATTTCTTATCTAGTATTATATCTCAAAATGGTCGATGCAATGGCTAATTCTGTTGAAGATTATCTCATTGAGGGTCTCTCCTTCAAGCTCAGCCCTGGTGCGAGTTATGTGACAGACCGCAGGAGCGTCTCCTACTTCGTGGCGGGATCCAATGTCTATCAGTCGGGATCAGGGGCTCGAGTCATCCGCGTCAATCTCACGGGCGACGGGTGGTTGGATCCCTCCACTGTCAGACTGGTCTATACCTCGAGGGCTCGGACCAGCACCGCGGCTGGTTCCAGTCGTCCTTGCTCTGCCAGCTCGCGGCCGGGCGGCAGGGCGCGCCGTTCCGGAGCTGCCTGACGCACGGCTTCGTCGTCGACGGGCAGGGGCGCAAGCTCAGCAAGTCGCTCGGCAACTACGTCGATCCCGCGAAGCTCATCGCGCAGCAGGGGGCGGAGATCGTGCGGCTGTGGGCCGCGGCCGAGGACTACCGCGACGACATCCGGCTGAGCCAGGAGATCGTCGACCGGCTCTCGGAGGCCTACCGCAAGCTGCGGAACACGCTGCGCTACGGCCTCGCGAACCTCTACGACTTCGATCCCGGCAAGCACCGGGTGCCACAGGCCGAGCTCGGGCCGCTCGACCGCTGGGCGCGGGCGCGGCTGCACCGCTTCCTGGCCGAGGCGCGCGAGGCCTACGAGGCCTACGAGTTCCACCGCGTGTACCGGGGCGCGGTCGACTTCTGCGCGATCGACCTCTCGGCGCGCTACTTCGACATGATCAAGGACCGGCTCTACTGCTCGGGGCCCGGCGACCGCGGGCGCCGGGCGGCGCAGACGGTGATCCACGAGATCGTGGACGCGCTCTGCCGGATCCTCGCGCCGATCGCCAGCTTCACCTGCGAAGAGGCCTACGGCCACCTGCCGGGCCACGCGGAGAGCGTCTTCGCCGCGGGGCTGCCATGCCCCGCGGAGGGCGCCTTCGACGAGGCGCTGGAGCGGGAGGTCGACGCGCTCCTCGCCCACCGCCTCGAAGTGCAGGGGAAGCTCGAGGAGCTGCGGGCGAAGAAGGTCATCGGCAGCTCGGTCGACGCTCGGGTCGCGATCCCGGCGGCGGGCGGCGGGCGCTTCGACGCCGAGGGGCTCGAGGAGCTGTTCGTGACCTCGGAGGTCGAGCTGGGCGCGGCCACCCTCGCCGAGCACGCGCGCGGGACGCGCTGCGCCCGCTGCTGGAAATGGCGCGCGGACGTGGACTCGCAGGAGCTGTGCGGCCGCTGCCGCAGAGCCGTGAAGGAATACCCGGCCCCCGGCGCCGGTTCGACGACAGGCCCAAGGCAGGAGAGCTGACATGCGCCCGGAGCTGATCCCTCACCTGCTCTACTTCACGGTCTCGACCTGGAAGCTGATCCTCTACGTCGGCTCTCCGGTGATGGGGCTCTACACCGCCGTCACGACCTGGTGGCGCGAGGGCAAGACGCAGGAGGCGCGCAACCGCGCCGTCTGGACCGGGCTCGCCTGGACCGTGGGCGGCGTCGCCGCGACCAAGTTCTTCGCGATCCCGTACTGGCTCACCGCGGACGGCCTCAAGCACGGCGGCTACGTCGACCTCCCGCTCCACACCTATGGGCTGATGATCGCGATCGGCTTCATCGTCGCGATCACCCTCTCGGCGCGCGAGGCCCGGCGCTCCGGCATCTTCCCGGGGCAGTCGCCGCCGATGGACGACGAGGCGCGCGAGCGGGCCGGCAACGCGGTGATGGACCTCGCGTTCTGGGTGCTCATCGCGGCGATCGTCGGGGCCCGCGTCTACTTCATCTTCGTCAACTGGGGCGGGCCCGAGGGCTACGGCGCGAACCCCGGCAACATCTTCAAGTTCTGGACGGGCGGCCTGGTCTTCTACGGCGGCCTGATCGGCGCGGTGTCCGCCTCGGTCTGGTACGCCCGCAGGAACGGGATCAACTTCCTGCGGCTCGCGGACATCGGCATGCCGACCGTCTCGATCGGCCAGTTCTTCGGCCGGCTCGGCTGCCTGTCGGCCGGCTGCTGCTGGGGGCGGACCGCGCCGGCGGGCTTCCCGCTCGCCCTCAAGTTCCCGCCCGGCAGCCTCGCCTACGACACGCTCGTCAACGAGCGGCACGTCCTCTCGGCGAGCGCGGCGAGCACCCCGCCCCTCTACCCGACGCAGCTCATGGACGGGGTCGGCGAGTTGCTCATCTTCCTGGTCCTCGTCGGGATCATCCGGCCCCGCAAGCGCTACGACGGCCAGGTGATGCTCGCCTGGTGCTTCCTCTACCCGCTGCTGCGCTTCTCGGACGAGCTCTTCCGCGGCGACACCGAGCGCGGGGTCTACACCGCGATTCACGTCTCGGTCGGCCAGCTCACCTCGGTCGCGATCGCGGCCCTCGCGCTGGTCGTCCTGTTCGTCCTGCGCAAGCGCTCGGGCGCGGCCGTGAATCCCGCCGCCGCCTGAGGTAGACTGGGCGGCGTATGGCGCTGCCGACGAACCCGCCGAGCGGGCGCAAGGCGACCGATCCGCCGCGGCCGGCGTCCAAGGCCGGAGCCGACGAGAAGCTCCGCGCCCGCGTCGAGGGCAAGAGCCTCAAGCCACAGGAGGCGGCCGACCTGATCGGCCGGCTCGAAGCCGAACTGGCGGTGCTCCGCAACCGCCACGAGCAGTACTTCCTCGGGATCGACCGGCAGTCGCCGGCCCGGGACCGCGAGGCGCTCAAGGGCAGGATCGACGAGCTGAAGTTCCAGGTCGGCCGCAACACCGCGCTCAAGTTCCAGGTGCAGAGCCTCTTCAGCCGCTTCCTCTCGTACGAGCGGATGTGGCTGCGGACCGAGAAGGACATCGAGGAGGGGCGCTACCAGCGCGACATCTTCAAGGCGCGGCTCCATGCCAAGGAGCGTGCGGATGCGGCGAAGGCCGCCGCACCGCCGCCGGAGGCCGCGCCGCAAGCCACGGCTCAGGCTCCGCAGCCGGCGAAGCCCGTCGCGGTCGCGTCGAGGCCTCCACCCGTGCCCGCCGGCCTGCCGTCCGAGGATCGGATGCGGGCGATCTACCAGGCCTACGTCGCGGCGAAGAAGCAGTGCAAGGAGTCGACCGCGGGGCTGACGTACGAGCAGCTCGCGAACCAGCTCCGCGAGCAGGGCCCGGGCCTGCTGAAGCAGACCAAGGGCAAGGCGCTCGACTTCAAGGTCGTGATCCGCGACGGGAAGGCGACCTTGCGGGCGGTCGCGAAGTAGCCACTGCGCTACGGTCGGGTCCGGGCGATCTCGATCGTCGGCTTGCGGCGGCCGAAGACCCGCGCGCCCCAGATGCCGACCTCGTACATCAGGCACATCGGCACGGCCATGATCGCGAGGTTGAGCGGGTCGCCGGTCGGGGTGATGATCGCGGCGGCGATGGTGTTGAGCAGGATCGCGTAGCGCCGGTGCTTCGCGAGCCAGCTCCCGTCGACGATCCCCAGCATGGAGAGCGCGGTGATGATGAGCGGCATCTCGAAGATGAGGCCGAACGCCAGCTCGAGCGCCAGCACGAACGTGAGCTGATCGGACATGCTGAGCCATGGCTCGATCCAGCTCGCGTCGTCACCGCTTCCGACCCCGATGAGGTACGAGAGCGCCGCCGGCAGCACGACGTAGTAGCAGAAGAGGGCGCCGCCCAGGAAAAAGGTCGTCCCGACGCCGACGAACGGCATGACGAAGCGCTTTTCCTTCTGGTAGAGGGCGGGCGCGACGAACTTCCAGAGCTGGTAGAGGATCGCGGGCGAAGCGAGGAAGATGCCCGCGTAGAGGCCGACCTTCAGGTAGACCGTGAACTTCTCCATCACGGCCGTCGGGTGCAGCTTGCGGGCGGTCTCCGGCAGCGCGGCCAGCACCGGGCCCATCAGCCAGCGGAAAATTTCGGGCGAGAAGTAGCAGCCGATCGCGGCGCCGACTGCGATCGCCCAGAGGATCCGGATCAGCCGCGTGCGGAGCTCCTCGAGGTGCTCGAGGAACGTCATGCGGATATCGGGCACGGCTCAGACCTTCTGAATCGGCGGCGCGGTCGGCCCGGCGGACGGAGCGACGGCTTCGGCTGCGGCCGGCGCGGGGGCCGCAGCCGTGGCTTCTGCCACGGCGGGCACGGGAGGGGGCGGCGCCGCGAGAGGCTCGGCGCCGGGCGGAGGCAGCGACGACGGCGGCACCCGGCCGGTCCCCTCCTTCTTGGCGTCCGCTTCGAGGTCGACCTTGTACAGCTCCTGCTCGACGGTCTGCCGCAGATCCTCGCTGGCGCGCCTGAGCTCCTTCATCCCCTTGCCGACGGTGCGGGCGACCTCCGGCAGCTTCTCCGGCCCCAGCAGGATGAGGGCCAGGAGGAGGATGACCATCAATTCGCCGGGACCGATGTTGAACATGCTCGATTACCCGTGGGGTGCCAGCGGGCCTTTCCAGTCGGAAGACGAACCAGCGCCTTCCGGACGGGGCATCATACTTTAAACCGGCGCACCTCGTCGCGCAGCACTTCTGCCTGCTGGCGGAGCAGGTCGATCGCCGCTTCGAGGTCCGTCATCGACCGGTTCTGCGCCTCGGCGACGCCCTTGATGTTCTCGACGGCGTGCATGACCTGCTCGGAGCCCTTGGTCTGCTCCTTCTGTGCCCGGTTCAGGTGGTTCACCATCTCGCTGATGCTCCCCATCGCCTTGGTGATCTGCTTGGAGCCGCGCGCCTGCTCCTGGCTGGAGAGTTCGACGTGCCGGGTGATCACCTTCATCTTCTCGGCGCTCTTCATGATCTGTTCGGAGCCGCGCGCCTGCTCGGACGTCGCCTTGGCAATCTGCTGGACGGTCTCGGCGATGCGGGTGATGGAGCTCGCCACCTGCTTGGAACCGCGCGCCTGCTCGAAGGTGGCGCGCGCGATGGCCTTGACCATCTGGGTCGACTTCTTGGCCGAGTCGAAGATCTTCTTGAGCGCCCCCTCGGCCTCGCCGCCGAGCCGGACGCCCTCCTCGACGTTCTTGACCCCGCGCTCCATCGCCCCGATGGCGTTGCGCGACTCGTCCTGGACGCCGCGGATCAGCTCGGCGATCTCCTTCGTCGAAAGCCCGGTGCGCTCGGCCAGGTCCTTGATCTCGTCGGCGACGACGGCGAAGCCCTTGCCGTGCTCGCCCGCCTGGGCGGCGATGATCGCGGCGTTGAGCGCGAGGAGGTTGGTCTGCTCGGCGACGTCGTCGATGACGTTGAGGATGTTGCCGATGGTTCCGATCTTCCGTCCAAGCGACTCGATGACCTCGGCGGCGATCTTGGAAGAGTCCTTGATCTTGTCGATGCCGGCCAGGGTCTTCTGGAGGGCGACGACTCCAATCTCGGCGTCGGCCGAGACCTGCTCGGAGAGGCGGGCGGTCTCGGTCGCGTTGTTCTCGACCTGGCCGATCGAGACGTCCATCTCGTTCACCGACGAGCTTGTCTCCTCGGCGGTGGCCGAGAGCTCCTCGACGTTCTTCGCGACCTCCTTGATGGAGAAGGTCATCTGCTCGATCGCGCTCGTCGTCTCCTCGACGCTCGCGGAGAGCGACTGGATGTTCTCGACGACGGCGTCGTTGGTCGCGGCCATCTGGAGGATGCTCGAGGAGGATTCCTCCGCGCTCTGCGCCAGGACCTCGACGTTCTCGCCGATGCCCTTGACCGACGCCGTCATCTCCTCCATCGACGTCGAGGTCTCGTCGACCGACGCCGCGATCGTCTGCGCGCCGTGCGCCACGACCTCGGAGGTGTGGGTGATGCGCTCGATCACCTGGGCGATGCCCTCGGTCACGCCCTTCACCTTGGCGAGCGTCTGGTTGAGATTTCCGGTGATCCGGTTGAGCGCGTCGGCCATCCCGCCAAACTCGTCGTCGGCGACCTTCTGGACCCGCTCGGTCAGGTCGCACTCGCTGACGCGCGAGGCGACGCCCTTCATCGCCTCGAGCGGCCGGAGGACGAACTGCCGCGAGATCCAGTAGACCATCGCGATGAAGAGGAGGATGCCGAGCGCCATGAACTGCAGCATCCGGTTGCGGATGGCCGCGACCTGCGCCCGCAGGGACGCCTCGGACATGCCCAGGTAGACCCACCCGCGCTTCTGGGTGGCGGTCGCGACCGCGGGTTGAGGGCCGCCGCCCCCCACGTCGCCGCCGAGCAGGAGGTCTTCGTCGGCGGTCTTGCTCTCCGGGTTCGCGACGATGTTCCCCGCGCTGACCGGCGCCTTGAAGCAGTCGACGCCCTCGAAGTCGAACGTCGAGACGCCGGGGCGGCTCCGGTACGCCTCGAGGATGGCCGAGAGCGCCTGCTGTCGCGCGGGGTCGCGAAAGCGCGCCGCGAGGACCTGACCGTCCGGCAGCAGGAGCGCCGCGAAGTCGATGTCGGGGTCGCCCATGAACTGGCCCAGCGCATCACGGGCGAGATCGGACTTCTGCTGGAGGAGCGGCAGCACCGCCCGCTCCCCGAGGCTCTGGACCAGCGCGCGACCGCGGGCGTCGAGGGCGTCCTCGAGCGACGATTCGACGTTGCGGGTCACGACGAGGCCGAGCCAGGCGAGAAGCAGGCTCAGGACCAGGGGGAAGGAGATGTAGAGGATCCACTTGAGCCCCATCTTCTCGAGCATTCGGGTCATGGCTCTCGCTTGCCGGTCACTGGACCTGCTTGGCGCCCTGTAGGACGGACGCGGGAATGTCGAGGCCCAGGCTCTTCGCGGTCGCGACGTTGACGACGAGCGTGCCGCGGGTGGGGGAAACGGGAATGTCGCCGGGCTTCTTGCCGGCGAGGATCTGTCGCACGACTCGCGCCGCGTCCGCGCCGCTCGCCTGGTAGTCGGGGGACAGCGCCAGCAGCGCGCCCGCCTTGACGAACTGGCTGTTGAACACCATGAGCGGGATCTTGCGGGTCAGGCTCAGCTCGAGCGCGAGCTGGAAGGTCTCCTTGGTCACCACCGTCGCGTCCGGAGGAAGCCAGAGGCCGTCGACCTTGCCGGACAGCCGGGAGAGCGCGTCCGGAACCTGCTCGCTGCGCTGGACCGACTCCTCGAACAGCGTGAGGCCCATCGCGGCCGCCGCCGAGCGCGCGTCCTGGATGAGGACGCCGGATTTCGCCGGGGTGAAGACGACGCCGAGGCGGGACAGGCCCGGGACGACCCGCCGCATCGCCTCGAGCTGCCGCTGGACCGGGATCGCCAGGGTCACGCCGGTGACGTTGGGCCCCGAGATGCCGTTCACGTCGGGGTCGAGCACCATGCAGTAGACGATCGGGAGATCGGAGATGCCGCCGGCCGCGGCCTTGGCGGCCCGCACGCCGACGGCCAGCACGAGGTCGGGGTGGCTCGCCCGAAGGTCTCCGAGCCGCTCGTCGCCCGCCGACATGTCGAAGTCGATGACCGGGCCGTGGTAGGCGCGCTTGAAGCCGTCGAGCGCCTGGTGGTAGGCGCTGATGTCCTCGCTCAGCAGCGCGGCCACCCGCGCCGGCTCGCCGCCGCGTGCGGCCGGCGCGGCGAAGGCGAGTGCGGCGAGCCAGAGCGAGAGGCCCGCGAGGCGGACCGGCTTCACCCGCGGCACGGGGTTCGGTCGTTTCGGCCTCACAGCGCGGCAGTATGGCACGGCGGCGCGCGGCCGGCCAAGATTGGCCCCGGCGGGGGGGGCGCGCCGGCCCAGGGTGATATCGCCGGCCACCGAGCGGGCCGCGTCGAGGTCCCTCCCGCTCACCCCGAGCGTAGCGAGCGCCAGCGAGCGAAGTCGAGGGGGGTCGCGGCCGCGGCCGGGGTCGCGGTCGGGTTCGGGGTTGGGATCGCTGCCGAGGACTCCCTCCCCCGCTTGCTTGACCGCGGATGGCCGCTTCCTAACGGGGGTCGCCCGAACCCGGACCACGGCTGCCCGCGGCCAGGCCTCGGGTGCCCGCGCCTTGACCCCGGATGTCGACGGCCTGCGCTCTCTTGTCGGAGGCTTGGCCTCAGGTGCCCGCGCCTTGACCCCGGAGGTCGACAGCCTGCGCTCTCTTGTCGGAGGCTTGACCTCAGGTGCCCGCACCTTGACCCCGGATGGCAATTGCTCGCCCTTCCTTGCCCACGGCTTGGCCTCAGGTGCCTGCGTCCTGACCAGCCTCGCCGGGGCAGTTTCCTCAGATGGCGGCGGGCTGACCTCGGGAAACCACGGCTGAACCACGGCCGTCCGCGCCTTCAGCCGAGATGGCCGCGGGCTTGCCTCAACTGGCCTCGGGCTGGCCCGGTTTGCCCTCCGCCAAACCTCGCCTTGCTGGAGGCGATCGACCCCCGGCCTCCCCGAGCGGACATCCGGACTTCACGAGGCGACTTCCGTCCTGCCCGAGCCGACCCGCAGCTTTGCCGAGAGCGGAGGCGGCGGCGGCGGCGGCGGACCTCGGCCCGGACCTCGACCTCGACCGGTGAAGACGACCGCGACCACGACCGGTGCGGACCCGCGGTGGCCGTGGTTCGCGAACCGGCTGGGGACAAGCCCCGGCCCTACGTCTGTGGCGCCCTGACCCGGCGAGGCACGCGGGTTGCCCCCCACCTTTGTCCTCCCCCGCAAGCGGGGGAGGAGGGGGCGTACGGTGGGCCCTCGACTTCGCGTTCGCTTCGCGAACGCTACGCTCGGGCTGAACGGATTGGAGTCGCGGTCGCGGTCGTGGTCGTGGTCGGGGTCGGGGTCGCGGGTCGGGGTCGGGGTCGCGGGTCGCGGGTCGCGGGTCTTCCCCGGGCGCTCCCCGGAGGCGGGGGAGAGGAGATCGTCAGTTCGGGAGGGTGAAGAGGTTCGAGCTGCTGACGGGATGGCTGGGCTCGGCCGGGTTGTCGGCCTGCGGTTCGGTCCCTTTGCGGAAGGGCTCCTTGATGCTCTGGGGCGAGTTCTCGGGCAGAAGCTTGCCCGTCTGCCGATCGACCCAGGCCCAGACGATCTGGTCGGGCTCCGGCGGGTCCCAGCCCTTCTCCGGTCTGCCGGCGACCGCGCGCTTCATGTAGTCGAGCCAGATGGGCAGCGCGGCGCGCCCGCCGTTCTCGTACTTGCCGAGCGGCATCTCATAGCTGTCGTAGCCGACCCAGACCCCGGTCACGAGGTCGCGGGTGAAGCCCATGAACCAGGCGTCGAAGCTATCGTTCGTGGTCCCGGTCTTGCCCGCAGCGGGTTTGCCGAGCCGCGCCGCCTCCGCGCCGGTGCCCATCTGGACGACCTCCTGCATCAGGTGCGTCGTCAGGAAGGCGGTCGTGGGGTCGATGACCTGCTCCGGCTTCTCGAGCGCGGCGGCGACCCCGCCCGCGAGGCGATCCTCGAGCGACGCCCAGGCGTCGTCGTAGGAGACGTGGTCTTCGAGGACCCGCCCGTCGCGGTCGGTCACCTTGTCGAGGATCCTCGGGTGAACGCGCTGCCCCATCCGATCGAAGAGGGCGTAGACCTTGGTCAGATCCCAGAGCGAGACGCAGGAGGAGCCGAGGGCGATGGAGAGGTCCTCGTTGATCTTGGTCGTGATCCCGAGCTGGTGCGCCCACGCGGCGACGTCCTTGGGGCCGACCGCGGCGAGGGTCTTGATGGCCGGGATGTTCATCGAGTTGATGAGCGCGACCCGCAGCGGCACGTCCCCCTTGAAGTCCGATTCGTAGTTCTCCGGCTTCCAGACCTTGGCGGTGTCGGGATCGTCGAAGACGATGGGGGAGTCGACCAGGATGGTGCTCATCGTCCAGTCGAGCTTGTCGATGGCCTTCGAGTAGACGATCGGCTTGAACGCCGAGCCGGGCTGGCGGCACGACTGCTGCGCGCGGTTGAACTCCGAGGCGTCGAAGTCGTAGCCGCCGACGAGCGCCCGCACCGCACCGTCGTTCGGATCGAGCGAGACGAGCGCGCCCTGAAGGTGCGGCATCTGCTCGAGCGTCACGAGCGTGCCGCGCTGCGGGACGAGCCGCCGCGCGTCGGGATCGAGATCGTCGACGAGCTGGGCCCGCGAGACGACCCGCACGAGGACGACGTCCCCGGGGCGGAGGACCTTCGTCAGCCGGTCGACGAGCGAGCTCGGGTAGTAGGCCTCGGGATTCGGCTTGCGGGCCCAGCGCGAACCGGCGATGGAGAGGGCGGCGGTGCGGTTGCCGATCTGGATCTCGGCGAGCCTGCCGCTCTCCTCGAGCTGCGAGACGACGCCGACGTAGTCCTGCCCTTCGACCAGCCCGCCCCCGCCCACCTTGCGGGCGATCCGGTCGAGGAACGGGGAAACCTCCGCCGGGGAGAGGTGTTCGAGGGGGCCGAAGTACCCTTGCCGCTTGTCCACCCGGGTGAGCCCGGAGAGGAGGGCCTGCTGGGCCGCCTGCTGGTCGTCGAGGTCGAGCGTCGAATCGATGCGCAGGCCGCCCGTCAGGAGCCTCTCGCTGCCGTAGCGGCCGATCACGTCGCGGCGAACCTGCTCGGAGAAGAAGGGCGCGCGGTCGTGGAAGACGTCTTCCATCGGGAAGACGCGGATGGGCTCCGCATCGGCGGCCGCGCGTTCGGATTCGCTGATCATCCCGCACTCCGCCATGCGCCGCAGGACGTAGGAGCGGCGCCGCCGGGCCGCCTCGGGGTGGGCAAAGGGGGAGTAGCGGCTCGGGGCCTGCGGGAGCCCGGCGATGAGCGCCATCTGCGCGAGGGTGAGCTGCCCGGGTTCCGCGTGGAAATAGTTCTCGGCCGCCGCGCGGACGCCGTAGGCGTGGTGGCCGAGGTAGACGTGGTTCAGGTACAGGTAGAGGATCTCTTCCTTGGAGAGGTGCGCCTCGAGCCGGCGCGCCAGGATCAGCTCCTTGATCTTGCGGCTCAGCGTCCGCGCCGTCGCCGCCTTCTCCCCGTATGCCGTAGCGAGGATCGCCTTGGCGGTCTGCTGCGTCAGCGTCGAGGCGCCCCGAATGTGGTAGCCGATGGCATCCTGGACGGCCGCCCTGAGCGTCGCGAGCACGTCGAAGCCGTGGTGGTCGAAGAAGTTCTTGTCCTCCGAGGCGACGAACCCCTGGATCAGCCGGCGCGGAATCCGGTCGTAGGGGATCATCTTCCTCCGCTCGTCGAAAAACTCGGCGAGCAGCCGGCCGTCCGCGGCCCGCAGCTCGGAGAGGAGCGGAGGCCGGTAGTCGCGCGCGGTCGGGATCGACGGCACGTTCCGGCTGAAGTGGACGTACAGGCCGAACGCAGCGGAGGCTCCGACGGTCAGCCCGACCATGGCCGCGAGCGCGAGCGCGTGCAGGGCGCGCCAGACGAAAGGCGGAGGTGGCCGGACGCCCGTCAGGACCAGCAAGTCGTTCCGAGACTCGGGTGCGCCGGACGGGGGGGAGGGCGACATGTGGCGGCCTACTCTAGTGCAGCGCCGCCGGCCCCGGCAAACGGGATGCGCCTACCGCCGGAAGGTCACCAGCAGCATGCCGCCCGATTCGGTCTGGCCGCCGTTGACCCCGGCCATGCCCCCGGCGCGGATCGTTTCGTCCATGTCGTAGGCGTATTTCTTCGTGAGGATCGAGAAGTGGAGCCGCACGCCGTCCCCGCTGCCCGGGGCCTCGGTCATGCGGATGCGGGTGCCGTTCGGGAGCGAGACTTCGCTGGGCTTGTCCCCGCCGACCAGCACCGTCTGGGTCATCACGGTCTTCTGCGTGAACTTCTTCATCAGGAGCTTCGGGTTCTTGCGCTCCGAGGCACTGAGCTTCTTCGGGTCGAAGTGCGGCTGCATCTCCTTGACCGTCATCTTCAACGTGATGTCGGCGCGCGCGGCCGGGGCCGACACGAGCAGCCACGACGCGAGCAGAGCGCTGCCCCAGACTCCCACCTTGCGAAGCATCGGCGCCTCCTAGTGCGCCCCGGCGTCGTGGGCGCTGCCGTCCGGCACCACCCATACCACGGTCTGGCCCAGATCGTTCTGGAAGACGACCGGCTGCGCGCCCGGGCTCCGGACCGAAATCGAGTGGATGTGCGCCTCGTCCTCCCTCGCCCCGAGACGCAAGCCGCCCGGAGGACGCGGCTGGCGCCCGAGCAGGGGAAGCAGGACCGCCGCCGCCACCGCCGTGACGGCCAGCGCACCGACGATCAGCATCCGCTGGCCGCGAAGGCGCCCGGCGAGCGCCGTCCAGAATCCGGAGGCGGCCGGCGGCAGCGCGCCCATCACCCGCTCTGCGAGGTCCGCCGGAAGGCCGCGCTCGGCCACCGCGTCGCTCCGCAGCCGGAGGAGCGCGCCGAGCGTCCGAGCGTCGGCTTCGCGCGCCGCACACGCCGGGCACGCCCGAAGGTGCGCATCGATGGCCTCGCGCTCGGCCGCCGGCAGATCCCCGTCGCGGTATCGGTCCAACTGGACCCGGGCATGCTGACAATCTGCGTTCGTCATCCTCGTCCTCCGCGCACCCGATTGGACGTGCCGTCACTCGTCTTCATTCACCGCCGCCGCCGGGGCGTCGCCTTCGAGGTAACCCGCGAGAATCTCTTGCATCTTTGCCCTGGCGTGAAACAGGCGCGACATGACCGTGCCCTTCGGAATGCCCAACGTCTCGGCCAACTCCTCGTAGGAAAGGCCGTCGACCTCGCGGAGAATCAGGATGGCGCGGTGCTTTTCGGGCAGCCGACCGAGCGCCTCCTCGAGCTTCTCGGCCAGCTCGTGCCGCAGGGCCGACCGCTGCGGGTTGGTCCCGAGCCGGGTCGACAACACCCCCACTCCGGCCTGGCTTTCGGCCGTCGGCTCGTCCGGCAGCGCCTCGTCGTACTCGATCGTCTCGGCCGTCGCGTGGCGGCGCAGGTGGTCGATGCAGAGGTTGTTCGTGATCCGGTAGATCCAGGTGTAGAAACTGGCGTCCCCCTTGAAGCCGTCGAGGCTCCGGAACGCCTTGACGAAGGCCTCCTGCGTCACGTCCGCCGCATCCTCGGTGTTCTTCAGGAGGGCGTGTGCGAAGCTGTAAACGCGCCGCTGGTAGCGTTCGACCAAGACCCGAAATGCGTCTCGGTCTCCCTTCTGTACGCGCTCGACGAGCGCGCGATCGTCGCCTGCACCGCCCACGGAGCCGGGAACTCTAGCACGCAGCGCCCCGTCGATCACGGCTGCTAACGGCCCACCGCGCGGGGTGTTATGGTCCACGCCGATGGCGACGGACGGGACACCGGGCATTGCGCCGGCCTACGACCGGATCGCGCAGCTCCTCGGGGCCGTCCTGAGGCGCCAGAGAGGGGAGCGCGTCCGCGCGGGGCTCGGGGCTGGCCTGCTCGTCGACGGCGTCTGGGCGCTCGGTGCGGCGCTGGCCGGGCCGAGGCTCGTGCCGCCGTGGGGTCTCTGGCCGCTCGCCCTCCTCCCCCTCGTGCTGTCGGCGGTCGCCGCGGCCTGGCCGCTTCCACGCGAGGCGGCCGCGGCGGCGAGCCTGCGCCTCTCCGATCTGGGCCTCCGCTCCGCGCTCCGTTCGGCCGTGGAGTTGCGCCAACTCGCCGCCGCCCGTGGCGCCGGCGCCTCGCGCGACCTGATCGAGGCCCACGCCATCGCGACCGCCGAGCGCGTGGGCGAGGTGAACGTGGCCCGCGCCCGACCGGCGGGTGTCTCGTCCTGGCTCCTCGCCGCCGGGCTGCTGTTCGTGGCGCTCGATCTCCTCCTCGGCACGGCCGGCCCGCCGGGCCTGGTCGCCGGCTTCGCCGCGCTGCTTTCGCCTCGGCCCGCGGCGGGGGCGCGTTCGTCCGCCGCCCGCGATCCCATCACCTCCGACGTCACGCTGACCTACCTCTACCCCGCCCACACGCACCTGGCACCCCGTACCGTCACCGGCACCGACGGCACGATCACGGCGCCGGCGGGGACGCAGGTCCGCCTCCAGACCCGCGCGGATCGGGCCGTCGCCGCGGCCGCGGCGGTGGTGGACGGCGCCTCCGTGCCGCTCGACGTCGCGGGCGGTCGCGACCTTTCGGGCACGCTCGTCGTCCGAAGGGCGGGCAGCTACCGCTTCCGCTTCCTCGGCGCCGGCGGGCGGACGCTCGCGGAGGGCCCTCCGATTCCCATCGCGCTGCAGGCCGACGCCCCTCCCGAGGTGGCGATCGACGCGCCGACGGACGGCTTCGAGGTCCAGCCCCACGACCTCGTCGGGATCCGCTGGCGCGCCTCCGACGACTACGGACTCTCGCAGGTCGCGCTCGTCTACCGGGCACCGGGGCGACCCGGCGAGACGCGCGTGATCCTGCGGAAGACGCCCGAAGCGCCGCGGCACCTCCGCGGCGAGGATCACCTCGACCTGGCCCCTCTCTCGCTGAGCCCCGGCGACACGCTCTCCTACACCGTCGAGGCGCTCGACAACGACGCGGTGGAGGGTCCGAAGTCGGGCCGCGCGCCGGCCCGGACGCTGAAAGTGTTCTCGGCCGCGGAGCACCATCGGGAGGCGCTCGAGGCGGCGCGCGCCCTCTGGGAGAAGCTCGTCCTGGTCCTCGCCGACCGCGTCGACGAGAAGGTCGATCGGCCTCGCATGGCCGAATCGGCGGCGGAGGCCGCCGACGGCCGCGCGCTCGCCCTGTGCGACCGGATGGAGGTGGCCTCGCGCAAGCTGCACGCGGACGCGGCCGCCCCCGCCGGCCTGACCGCGGCGCTCGCCACCGTCGCGCGCGAGGAACGGTCCCGGGCGAGCGCCACGGTGGACGCCCGGGACTGGGCGCACGTCCGCAGCTTCTCGGGAGGGGGCGGTCGCGCGGCGCCGCTCGCCGCCGCGCTCGAGGAGGAGATCGCCGGCCTCGAGCGGGACGTCCCGTACCTCGAGAAGCTGCTCGATGCGCAGACGGTCGAGGATCTCGTGGCCCTCGAGAAGGAGCTCGCGGCCCGCCGGCGCGAGCTGGCCGCGCTGTTCGAGAAGTACCGGCGCTCGCCGACGCCCGAGCTTCGGGCCGCGTTGATGGCCCAGCTCGCACGCCTGAAGGAGCGCTTCGCCGAGCTGCTCGATCGCGAGGCCAAACTCGCCAAGGGACTTTCCGACGAGCACCTCAACCACCGCGCGCTCGAGGACCTGAACCAGGGACACGACATCGGCGCGAACCTCGACGCCGTCGAGAAGAAGCTCGCGACCGGCGACGTGGACGGGGCGATGAAGGAACTCGACGAGATGGGGAACCTCCTCGACGAGATGCAGGGTCGGCTCCAACGGCTCGCCGGCGAGGCGGGCAACCAGTACCCGGGCCTCGCGCGCAAGCTTTCGGACTTCCAGCGGGACCTCGGCGCGCTCGCCGACGGCCAGCGGCAGCTCGCCCGCGACACGGAGGCCGTGAGGGATCGCGCGCGCAAATTGCTCGAGCGGCAGGCGCCGGCGCTCCGGGAGCTCGCGCACAAGCTCGCGCGCGAGGCGGCCCAGGCCGAGGGGGAGCTTGGCCGCGTGCCGCCCGAGACGCTGCCGCCCGGCCTCTACGGCGAAGACATTCGCGCCGCCGCCACCGGCGCCGTCGGACGCTTGCGGCAGGCGCTCGAGGCCGGTGACGTCGACGAGGCCGGCCACGAGGTCGAGAAGGCCGTCCCCAAGGTCGAGGAGATCGAGAGCGGCCTCGACCGCGAGGCGCGGATCGCGCGTTCCTACGGCGGCCTGGGCGGCGCGCTTCCCGGTGCGGATCGGCTCGCCGAAGCTCACGGGCATGCGCAGGGCGCGCTGCGGCCGCTGCACGACATCGCCGCGGCGCTGCAGAAGCTTCGGCCCGACGAGTCCGCCGCGCTCGATCCCGCGGACCGGCGGAGGCTCGGGCAGATGGCCCGGCGCCAGGCCCAGCTCGAGCGTCAGCTCGGCCAGGTCCGGCAGGACATGCAGGCGGTCCAGCAGAGCGCGCCGCTCTTCGACCCGTCCGCGCAGCGGCAGCTCGACGGGGCAGGGGACGGGATGGAGGCGGCCCGCGGGAGCCTCGAGGGGAGCCAACCGGGACCGGCCGCCGAGCATGCCCAGGACGCGCTCCAGAGGCTCGAAGCGGTGCGGGACGCGATGCGGCGCGGCGGCCGGGGGGGAAGCGGTTCGGGGATGCCGTTGCCGTTCCTCGCGGGCGGGGACGAAGGCTCGACCGGCGCGCCGAGCGCAGACGAGAAGGTCGTCATCCCGGGCGCCGACCAGTACCAGGTGCCGCCCGAGTTCCGGCGCGACATCCTGGACGCCATGCGGCAGAAGCCACCGCCGCAGTACGAGGAGCAGGTGAAGAAGTACTACCAGGAGATCGTCCGGTGACCGGGGCCGCGGTCCTCCTCGCCGCCGCACTCGGCGCGGCCGTCACGCCCGCGGACCTCGGCCATGCCGACGCGCTGCGCGACGCCTTCGAGGCGGCCTCTGCGCGGCTCGAGAACTGGGACGTCCCCGGAGCCCGGCGGGCGGCTGAGGAGCTGCTCGCGCGCTTCGGCCGCGGGCCGGTGACCGACGAGCTGGTTGGCCGCGTTCGCTTCTTCGAGGGCGACTATGCCGGCGCGGTCGAGCGGCTCGCGGAGGACAGCCCCTACCGGAAGCTCGCCGAGGCGGCGCTGGCCGAGATGAAGGACACCGACGAGTACACGAGCGCCCACTTCCGGCTGCGGGTGCCGAAGGGCCCCGATCAGGTCCTGGTGCCGTATGCGCTCGACACGCTCGAGCGGGCGTACGCGGCTGTCGGAGGGGACCTCGGCGAGCACCCGCCCGAGAAGATCCGGGTCGAGATCCTCCGCCAGGTCTCGGCCCTCGCGCGGCTGAGCCCGCTCACCGAGGCGCAGCTCGAGGAGAGTGGCACCATCGCCATCTGCAAATACGACAAGCTGATGGTGACGAGCCCCGACGATCTCGTGGCCGGCTACCCGTGGCAGGACACCCTCGCCCACGAGCTGACCCACTACCTGATCCTGCGCCGCAACGGGAACAGCGTGCCCGTCTGGATCCACGAGGGCATCGCCAAGTTCGAGGAGAGCCGCTGGCGCGGGCCGCCGGGCGTCGCCCTGTCGCCGACCGCGGCCTCCTGCCTCGCCGAGCGGTCGAGGGCGGGGCGCTTCGTGCCCTTCGGGAAGATCGCGCCGTCGATGGCATTGCTCTCCGCCGAGGACGCGACCGCCGCCTTCGCGGAGGTCTTCGACGCCGTGAAGTGGCTGTACGAGACGCGCGGCGGCACCGCCGCGATCGACGCGCTCCTCGACAAACTGCGCGCGGGCGAGACCGACCGGCAGGCCGTCGCCGACGTCGCCGGCGAGAGCTTCGAGGCCTTCGAGGGCGACTGGAAGGCGTTCATCCGGCGCCAGTCCGTGCCCCCCGACGTGCCGCCGGCTTGCCGGCTGGATCTGCACTTCAAGGATCCCAAGCCGACCGTCCGGCGCGAGGAGGCTGATCCCGAGGAGTTCGGCGGGAAGATCGACGACCGCGCGGCGCGGACGGCCGCGCACCTCGGCGAGCTGCTCCGCGCGCGGGGCCGGCCCGCGGCGGCCGCCTACGAGTACGCCAAGGCCGCGGCGGTCGTCGGCGCGCGGCTGCCGCTCTTCTCCAACCGCTACGCGGAGGCGCTCATGTCCATCGGACAGGACGACCGCGCCGAGGCGCTTCTAAAGTCCTCCCTGCACCCCTTCCCCGAGTCCGCCGAGACGCACCTGCACCTCGGCCAGATCTTCCTCTCGACCCGGCGCTGGAAGGAGGCGCGCGACGAGCTGTTGCGCAGCAACGCCGTCAATCCTTTCGACCCGGCGGTCCACCAGGACCTCGCGCAGGCATACCAGCAGCTCGGCGACGCCGACGCCCGCGCCGCCGAACTGCGCGCCCTCGCGCTCCTCGGCCGCTGAAACCGCTCAGTCCGCCTCGGCGGTGGGACCCGGCGCGGCGAGGCCGAGCCGCGCGAGCGGGCCGGCGAGGCTCTCGGGGAGCGGGGCGGTCAGCCGCACGGGGTGGCCGGTCACCGGGTGGCGCAGCTCGAGCTCCGCGGCGTGGAGGGCCATGCGCGCGAGGCCGGCTTCGGCGCGCAGCCGGCGGTTGAAAGGGAAGTCGCCGTAACGCCGGTCGCCGGCGACGGGGTGTCCCACCGCCTGGAGGTGGCGCCTGATCTGGTGGGTGCGGCCGGTCTCGATGCGGCACTCGAGCAACGAGACGAGCGGTCCCGCGGCGAGGGTTCGGTAGTGGGTGATCGCGGGCTGGAGGTTGACGCCGAGGGCCTCGCGGCTCCTGCGGGTCTGCTGGTGCTCGGCGAGCGGCAGGTCGATGGTGCCCGACGGCGGGGACAGACGCCCCTTCACCACCGCGAGGTAGCGCTTCTTCACCGTGCCCGCCTCGAAGGCCGCGGCCAGGCCCACCATCGTCCGGCGGTTCTTGGCGACGAGGACGACCCCGGAGGTGTCGCGGTCGAGGCGGTGGCCGGGCGAGGGCTGGAACTCGCCCTCGGGCGCCTTCGGCAGGTGGGCGCGGGCGAGGTCGACGAGCGTCGCGCCCTCGATGCCGCTGCCGGGGTGGACGGCGAGGCCGGCCGGCTTGTCGCAGGCGAGCAGGTCGCGGTCTTCGTAGAGGATCGCCGCGCGGAACGCGTCGAGCGGGGGCGGGCGGCGCGCCGCCTCGGGCGCGCGCAGCAGCGCGTCCGGATCGCCGCGGACCCGGACCACGTCGCCCGCCGCGAGGAGCGCCTCGCCGCGCGCGCGCCGGCCGTTGACGCGCACCTGCCGGGTCCGGAGGAGCTTGTAGAGGTGGCTGGCGGGCACGTCGGGCAGGACGCGGCGGAGGAACTTGTCGAGCCGCTGGCCCGCCGCGTCCTCTGAGACGGTACGCTCGATCATCCGGCGAACAGCTCGAGCTGGCGGCCGGCGTCGAGGGGGCGCGCGCGCAGGCCCAGCCTTCGCAGCTCGCCGGCCAGCTCCTCGCAGAAGCCGTGGACCGTGTAGATCTCCTTCGCGCCGCTCTCCTTCGCGTAGCGGACGAGCTGGTCGAAGTCGGCGTGGTCGGAGAGCGGGATGGCCGTGTCGGCGCGGTAGCGGCGCGCGGCCCCGGGGTCGACGGCCCAGCCGGTGAGGACCGCGGTGCGACGGCGCGGCAGGCGCCGGAGCGACGGCGAGCGCGCGCGATGCGGCGGGAGGATCAGGGTCTCGCCCGGTTCGAGGACGCCGCGCCAGCGCGCGACCGGCGGAAGCTCGCAGCCGGCCTCGCGGTAGACCTGCGACATCGCGCAGACCGAGTCGTCGGCGCGGAGCGGGTGGCCGCCGGCGCCGAGGTGGCGGATGACCTCCTGGCTCTTTCCGAGCGCGTAGGCGAGCAGGACCGGGCTCTCGCCCCGCGCGAGGCAACCCTGCACGAACGCCTCGACCTCGGCGAGCGCCTGCGGGCGGGAGGGAAGCCGGTAGCGCGGGTGGCCGAAGGTCGCCTCGAGGACCAGCACGTCGCAGGCGACGATCTCCGCCGGTTCGGCGGTGAGGCTCGGGCCGAGGCAGAGGTCGCCCGTGTAGACGACGCGCCGGCCGCCGCGGGAGACGCGGATCTGCGCGGAGCCGAAGATGTGGCCGGCGGGGAACAGCTCGAGCCGGAGCGGTCCGAGGTCGAACGGCTGGCCGAAGGGCGCCGTCACCGCCTGGGACACGCCGCCGAGCCGCTTCGCGACGAGCCGGGCGGTGGCGGGGGTCGCGATGAAGCGGTCGTGGCGCGCGATGTGGTCGCCGTGGGCGTGCGAGACGAACGAGAGCGCCTGCCGCCGCGGCGCGTCGAACCAGAGGACGCTGTCCGAGAGGTGGATCCCGCCCGCGATCAACTCGACGGCCGGCCCTGCGGGCGCAGTTCGCCCCTCGGCCTGCACCGCTCGCTCTGCACGCGCCACGCGCCGTTTCTAACGGGCCCGCCGTCCGGCGGTCAACGGCCCACAGCCCACCGCCCCGTGAAATCCACCAGCATGACCGGGCGCGGGGCCCCGACCGACGAGAAGGGTGCAGTTGCGAGGCGCGACCGAGCGAGGACCGGAACCGTACGATGCATGTACGGTGAGGACCGCAGCGACCGAGCAACGAAGCAAATGCGCCCTTATCGGCGGTCAAGGGGGGCCCGAGGTGCGGCTCGCCTGGTAGTGCCCGCCGATCGGGATGAAGACCATGTCGCCGGTCCAGACCCCGTTCGTCAGGTTGTTCGGGTCCGCCACCGTGCAGGTGCCCGCGACGTGCGCGACGCCGACGTTGAAGACCAGGTTGTCGAGGAACTTCGTCAACTGGCCGAGCAGTGCGCCGGAGACCGTGTTGCACAACTTGGTCGCGGAGCTCGGGACGAAGCCGGCGTCGGCGGCGCCGGCGGGCTGGTTCGGCCCCGCACAGCCCGTGTCCTGCTGGTTCGCCACCGTGACGCCGGGCTGCGAGGTGTCGATCGTCAGGCAGGTCAGGTTGTTGTTGGCCCCGAAGGAACAGACGTCGCCCGCCTTGCAGGCGAAGTTGTCGACGCCGTTGCAGCCGGCGGCGCAGTTCCCGACGTATCCGGCGTCGTCCGCGATGAGCGCGCCGGCGTCGGTCTCGAGGTAGTTGCAGTACACGCCCTGGCCGACCTGGTCGTTGTCGCAGTCGCGGTCGCTGTGGCAGACGTTGCCGGTCTTTCCGCCGACCGGAGTGTTGCTGCCCCCCGTCGTCGGGGCGTGCGAGCAGTAGTTCTGGCCGCCGTCGGGGTCCACCTGGCAGTAGTCGAGCGATCCGCAGTCGTACTCGTTGCGGCAACCGTCCTGGCACTTGCCCTGGATGCAGACGAACGGGCCGCCGGGGATGCAGCCGTTGCAGTCGACGTCCTGCTTGCACGATTGGCCGGCCGACCCCTCGCCCGGCGGCGGGCCCGCATCGGGCTCCGGCGTGTACTGGTTGCAGTCGATGAGCGCCTGGATCGCCGCCTGGAAGGTGTCGTACTGGCCACCGGTCGCGTAGCGGGTGATCGCGTCGAGGAGCGGCGGGATGATTCCCTTCAGGGCGCCGTCGATCGGGTGGTCGTGGAAGGTCGCGATCCCGCTGCACGTCGTCACCGTGTAGGGCGGCGGGCTCGTGAAGTAGAAGTAGCCGCCGTCCTTCTGGTTGGGCGCGAGGCCGATCTGCTGGCCGTCGGGCGTGAGCAGGATGATGCTCTGCCAGTTCTCCAGCGCGCCATAGGACATGGTCGTGCCGCCGTCGGTGAGGGTCAGGGTCCCCTGCACGTTGAGCTGCGAGAGGAGGTACTGGAGGTTCAAGAGGTCGCCGAGCAGGGTGTTGGCCCACTTGGGGATCGGCGCGCCGAGCGCCTGGAGGAGCTGGATGAGCTGGTCGATGTCGTTGACCGCCTGGACCACCGTGCCGAGCGTCGAGGCGAGGGCCTTCGCGAGCTCGTAGTCCTGCGTCATGCTCCAGCCGCCGGCGATGTCCGGATCCTGCTGGCACGCGCCGCCGTCGGGCTGGACGTTGCCGCCGCTCGAACCGCCGCTGCCCGAGCTGGAGCTCGAACTGGAGCTCGAGCTCGAGGTGGAGCCCGAACCGCTTCCGCCGGAGCCCGAGCCCCCGCTTCCGCCCGAGCCGCCGCTGCCGGACGCGCCCGAGCTGCCCGACACCCCGCTGCTTCCCGACCCGCCGCTCCCGCCGCTCCCGGAACCTCCGGAGCCCGAGCTTCCGCTGCCCGAGCCGCCGCTCCCGCCGCTGCCCGAGCCACCGGAGCCCGAGCTTCCGCTGCCGGAGACGCCGCTGCTGCCCGAACCGCCCGAACCGCTGCCGGAACCGCTCCCCGAGCCGCCGCTACCCGACACGCCGCTGCTCCCGGAACCGCTGCCCCCCGAGCCGCCCGACCCGCTGCCGCCGCTTCCGGGCGGAACGGCCACGCAGGTGCCGCCCTCGCAGGTGAGCGGGAACGGGCAGTCCGGCTGGCCGTTCAGCCCGCACTCCGCGCAGTCGGCCGGCTGGCAGCCCGCCGCGAGGCAGATCTCGTTCGAGGGGCAGTCCGAGGCGGTGGTGCACGGCACCGGGACCGAGATCGGCTGGCAGCTCTTGGGCTTCTCGGGCGGGGTGTACCAGCCGGCGTCGCCCGATCCTCCGTCGGTCGTGAAGCCGCCGCTGCCCGAGCTTCCGCTCCCGGAGCTCCCGCTGCCGCTTCCGCCGCTGCCGGAGGAGGAGCCGATCTCGGCGTCGGGGGCGTCCTGGAGACCGGGCTGTTGGCAGCAGGCCGTCGCGTACAGACCGGCCGTGGAGAGGATCGCAAGAAGGCTCAGACGTTGCATGCCCGTCTCCTCGGACGAGGGAGTGGCGGTGGAACTACCGCCTGGCGCATTCTCGCTCCGCGGGGCCGTCGATTGTCAAGGGAAGCGGCATCCGACGAATGACGGACCGTCGAGCGCCGGCGGGCCACGACCGGTCGCCGCACTCGCGCTTGTACGGCGGCGGGTCCGACGACAGAATGGGGCGGGGCCCGAGGAGCACAGTAGCCCCGTACGAGGAGGTCGCCGATGAGACTCGCCCGCGCCGTGCCGCCGCTGCTCGCTGTCCTCGCGCTCGCCGCCGCCGCGCCGGCCCGTGCCTTCGATTTCGGCGTCGGCCTCGAGGGCGGTGGGACCGGCACGTTCGTGCGCGGCCTGCCCGGCGTGTTCGGCACGAACGTCACCTCCGCTTCCGGCTACGACCTGGGCGTGATCCTCGAGCAGCGGTTCGACCTCGTGGTCCTCAACCTCGACATCTGGGAGGACCTCCAGAGCGGCGTGCCGTTCCAGACGGGCGGCACGGTCCCGTCGACCTACGTGCCGATCGACGCCGGCCTCCGCCTCGGCCTCGACGGGCTCTTCCAGCCGTACGTCGGCGTGCTCGTCAACGACTCGATCCTGACGAACGCGACGGCGGGGAGCAGCCCGTTGAACGGCAACGTCTTCGGCCTCGGCGGCGACGTCGGCCTCGACGTCAAGATCGCGATCGTCCGGCTCGGCGCCGAGTTCCGGGCCTACTGGACGCTCACCCCGATCGCCCAGAACGGCGACGCGCCGCAGGGCGGCCTGGCCCTCCAGGGGCTGCTCTCCGCCCGCCTCCAGTTCTAGCCACGATCTCGGCCGGTTGTGGGCCGGTCGAGCCCCTGACGCGCGATCGGGAGGCTCTGGCGCGCGATCGACAGGCTCTGACGCGCGATCGAGACGCTTCGACGGCCGCGTCAGAGGCCCTGACGCGCGATCGG
>DAIDIT010000235.1 GCA_027451705.1 Pseudomonadota bacterium | reverse complement strand
AACAGCTCGTAGCGCAGCCCCAGGTCCGGCCTCCCGCTGCCCGCGAGCATGAAGCCGAGCGAGCTGCCGAGGAAGAGGCAGAGCGCCGCCCCGGCCGCGACGACGAAGGACCAGGTCTCGTAGGTCTGCGGATCCATCGCGAGCGGCCAGGGGCCCTTCGACTGGAGGACCACGAGCCACGGGAGCTGCGAGACGAGGAAGACGAACGCGCCCGAGGCGAGGTCCTCGAGGACGCAGAGCCTCCGGGCCGCCCAGCCCGCCGCGAAGCCCGCGAGCAGCAGGATTCCGCCCGCCGCCGCCGCGATCGGCACCGCGGCCGTCGAAAGCGACCAGGCCGCCCGCTCGACGAGCGCCTTCTCGAGCGCGCCCGCGGCGAGGAGCGCGACGAGCGTGCCGGCGAACGGCAGCAGCACCGCCCGCAGCGAGAACGCCCGCGCCTGTCTCCGGCGCGGGGGGCCCGTCCGCTGCTCGGCCTTCGGCCTGCGCTGTTCCGGGGGGCTTGCCCCCCTCTGGACGTCTTGGGGGGACGCCCCCCGTACCCCCGCGTCCTCGGTCGGGCTCATCCGCCCTCCCTCGGACTTCTGCGTCGGAACCTCGGCAGTGGGCCCACCACCTACTTGGCCTCGGGCTTGAGCAGCGGGAAGAGGATCACGTCGCGGATCGAGGGCGAATCGGTGAGCAGCATCGCGAGCCGGTCGATGCCGATGCCCTCCCCCGCAGTGGGCGGCAGCCCGGTCTCGAGGGCGCGGATGTAGTCGGCGTCGTAGTCCATCGTCTCCTCGTCGCCCTTCTGCTTCGCCTCGACCTGCCTCCGGAACCGCCCCTCCTGGTCGATCGGGTCGTTCAGCTCGCTGAAGGCGTTCGCGATCTCCCGGCCGGCGGCGTACAGCTCGAAGCGATCCGTGAACCGCGGGTCGGCGTCGTTTCTTCGCGCGAGCGGCGAGACCGCCGTCGGGAACTGCGTCACGAACGTCGGCTGGACGAGCGTCCCTTCGACCTTCTCCTCGAACGCCTGCACGAGCGCCTCGGCGTCCAGCGGCTCGCGGGAGGCGATGTCCGGGGCCACCTCGCGCACCGCGTCGATCATCGTCACCCGCCGGAACGGCCGGCCGAAGTCGAGGACCTGGCCCTGGTAGGGGACCTGGGCGCTCCCCGCGACCTCGATCGCCACCGAGCGGAGCAGCTCCTCGGTGAGCGACATGAGGTCTTCGTAGGTCGCGTGCGCCTGGTAGAACTCGAGCATCGTGAACTCGGGGTTGTGCTGCGTGCTGATCCCCTCGTTGCGGAAGTTGCGGTTCAGCTCGTAGACCCGCTCGAAACCGCCGACCACGAGTCGCTTGAGGTACAGCTCCGGCGCGATCCTCAAGAACAGGTCCAGGCCGAGCGCGTTGTGGTGGGTCGTGAAGGGCCGCGCCGCCGCGCCCGAGACGAGCGGGTGCATCATCGGCGTCTCGACTTCCATGAAGCCGCGGCCGTCGAGGAAGGCGCGGATGGCGCGCACCATCGCGACCCGCTTGCGGAAGGTCGCGCGCACCTCCTCGTTCGAGACCAGGTCGAGGTAGCGCTGCCGGTAGCGCGTCTCGACGTCCGAGAGGCCGTGCCATTTCTCGGGAAGCGGCCGCAGCGCCTTCGTGAGGAAGGTGAACCGCTCGGCCTGCACGGACAGCTCGCCCGTCCGGGTGCGGAAGACCGGCCCCTCGACCGCCACGAAGTCGCCCACGTCGCAGAGGCCGTAGACCTCGAAGGCCGCCTCGCCGAGGACGTCCTTCTTGACGTACGCCTGCAATTCGCCCGTCCGGTCGCGGAGCCGGAGGAAGGCCGCCTTGCCGAACGATCGGATGGCGACGATGCGGCCCGCGACCGAGGCCCGCGGCTTCTCGGTCTCGAGCGCCTCCGCCGCCTTGCCGCCGTGGGCGTCGGTGACTTCCTTCGCCGTCTGGCCGACCCGGTGGCCGTTGCCCCACGGGTTGACCCCCTTCTCCCGCAGCGCGGTCGCCTTGCGCAGCCGCGCCTCGTAGATCTCCTGCTCGCTCGTCGCGGGCGCCGTCGCGTCCTTTGGGTTCGATGCCATGGAGCGTCGTTGGATACCGCGGCGCCGCGGGCGCGGCAAGCTTCGCCCGCTTCCCAGGCGAGCTGAACGGGCGTACCATCGACTCCCGATGCTTCGGCCCGTGCAGAACCCGCCCAACCCGTGGCTCTCCGAGGCGCGCGAGTACCTCGAGGAGATCCCGCCCGCGCGCCTCGAAGTCTACGAGGACCACAGCCGCACCATCCTCGCCCACAACGACAGCCCCGACCTCGGCTTCCGGTGGAGCGTCAACCCCTACCGCGGCTGCTTCCACGCCTGCGCCTACTGCTACGCCCGTCCGACCCACGAGTACCTCGGCCTCGGGGCGGGCACGGATTTCGACCGCAAGATCACCGTCAAGCCCGAAGCGCCGCGCCTTCTGCGCGAGGCCTTCCTCGCGCGCCGGTGGAAGGGCGAGCGGGTGGTCTTCTCCGGCGTCACCGATTGCTACCAGCCGCTCGAGGGGGCGTACCGCCTGACCCGCGGCTGCCTCGAGGTCTGCGCCGAGTTCCGAAACCCCGTCGGCCTGATCACCAAGTCGCCGCTCGTCGAGCGCGACGTCGACGTGCTCGTCGACCTGCACCGCAGCGCCCGGGCCTCCGTGATGGTCAGCGTGCCGCTCTGGGACCCGGGCAAGGCGCGCGCCCTCGAGCCCAACGTCGCGCCGCCGCGGCGGCGGCTGCGGACCGTCGAGACCCTCGCGCGCGCCGGCCTCGACGTCGGCGTCATGGTCGCCCCCCTCGTCCCCGGCCTCGGCGACGAGGACGTCGTGCGCGTGCTCCAGGCGGCCAAGGAGGCCGGCGCCAGCCACGCCGCGACCAGTGTCCTTCGGCTGCCCGGTTCGACCCGGGTCGTCTTCGAGGAGCGGCTGCGCGAGGCCCTGCCCTTGCGCGCCGGGAAGGTGCTCGCCGCGGTCCGCGACGTCCGCTCCGGCGAGCTCGACGACCCGCGCTTCGGCCACCGCCAGCGCGGCGAGGGCCCCCGCGCCCAGGCCATGCTCGCCCTCTTCGACCAGACCGCCGCGCGCCTCGGCCTCGCCCGGGACGACGAGGGCGACGAGCCCGCGACCACCTTCCGCCGCCCCGAGGACCGCCGCCAGCTCGCGCTGTTCTGAAGAGCGAGGAAACCTCTCCCCCAGCGGGGGAGAGGGCAAGGGTGAGGGGGCCTCGGAGCAAGGTCGCTCGCCGCCCGCGCCGAGCCTCCGCTGGCGAAGCGTGCCGCTTGCCTCTATGCTGAATCCATGGGCGACGAGGGTTTCTCCGAGCGCAAGGCCCGCCGCGCCGGCTGGCCCGCGGCCCTCGTCCGCGGCTTCGACCCCGGGCCGTCGCCCGGCCCCGCCGACGCGACCTCCGCCTGGGACGCGGTGATGGAGCTGACGGCCGAGGCGTACGCGCTCGCGGGGTACAGCCTCGATCCCGTCCCGCGCCACCTCTGGCCCACGCGCCTGTTCCGGCCCGGCGAATCGCGGCCCGACTCCCATGGCCTCGATTGACTGGAACGCGGACTTCCTCGACCTGATCGACTGCTTCGCCGCCGAGCTCGTCGAGTTCCTCGTCGTGGGCGCCTTCGCCCTCGCCGAGCACGGTCTTCCCCGCGCGACCGGCGTCCTCGACGTGCTCGTCCGGCCGGCCGCGGACAATGCCCGGCGCGTCCTCGCCGCCCTGACCCGCTTCGGCGCCCCCGTCGCGGCGGCCGGCGTCGCGGCCGAAGACTTCGCGCGCCCGGGAACCGTCTACCAGATGGGCGTCGTCCCGCGCCGCATCGACGTGATGACCGAGATCTCGGGCCTCTCCTTCGACGAGGCGTGGGCATCCCGCGTCGGCGTCGACGTCCACGGCCGGCCGCTCGCGTTCCTCGGCTACGAATCGCTCCTCGCGAACAAGCGCGCCTCCGGCCGCCCGAAGGACCTCCGCGACGCCGACGACCTCCAAGCGCTTCACGCGAAGCGCTGAGCCGACTCCCCGCCGTCACGGCCACTTCGTTCTCACCCCTCGTCCTCCTCGTCGTCGAGGAGACCTTCGCGCTGCAACCCGTTGGCGGCGATCTTGCGCTGGAGTGTCGCCTATGCGCCCGGTCCCACAGAGGACGCATTCGAGAACGAGAGGGACGCGTGCCAAAGGCAACGGGACGCACGAGGGAGGGAATCGGAGGCCCGAGGGAACGAGCGCGAGCCTCGAGGGAACGAATCGGACGCGTCGGGGCAGCGAGCGAAAGCGCACCGGAGCGAGACGGACCGCCCCGGCAACGGACGGCGCGCCAGCGAAGCGAGCGGACGCCTCAGGGAGGCAGAGGGACGCGTCCAGATGGACGTGCGCGGCGGCGCAAGGCCCACAGGACCGCGCCGGCGAGCGCGAGCAGGGAGGCTGGGTCGGAGGTCGCGCAGCCGCAGCCGCTGGGGGCGCGATCGGCGGCCAGGGCCGCGCCCGCGTCGGCCCCGGCGGTCCCTCCGCCGCCCGCCCCTCCGTCCGCCCGGACGTCGCCGGCGTCGGCGGTTCCCGCGTCGGGAGCGGCTCCCGCGTCGGGCAGGCCTGCGTCGGGCGCGCCGGCGTCACGAACCTTCTCGCCCGCGTCGCCCTCGTCGAAGCCCCCGTCGTCGGGCGGAGGCGGGTTGCACCGGTCGTTCTGGCCGGACGGCTCGACCGTGCAGCCGTAGGGACAGGGCGTCGTCGACTCGGTCTTGCCCGCGTTGCAGAGGTACAGCGCGTCGGGATCTCCGCCACCGAAGCCGTTCTCGCGCGACAGGCCGCAGTAGAGCCCGCCCTGGCTCGCCGTCGCGCACGGGTCCTTCGGCGCCGGGTTGCAGGCGTCGTTCATTCCCGACGGCTCGACCGTGCAGCCGTACGGGCAGGCCGTCGCGCTCGCGACCTGACCGCCCTCGCAGTCGTACAGATCGGAGGCGATGCCGCCCGAGAAGCCGTTCTCCGTCGAGGTGCCGCAGTAGAGGCCCCCTTCGCCCGCCGGCACGGCGGAGCACGGGTTCGGCGCGCCCCCGCCTCCGGTCGGCGTCAGCTCCGTGCAGCCCGCGACGTCGAACTCCGTCGCCGCGCTCTGGCTGACGAGCTCCATGTAGTACGTGGTCCCGCCACAGGAGAGCGGGTAGCAGCCCCACGGGGGATCGCCGCCGTTGCCGTCGTCGCGCCCGCAGGACTTGTCACACTGGGGACAGGACTTGGAGCCGACCTGCCCGTTGCAGCAGTCCGCGGAAATGCCGTCGGTGGCGGCCTCGAAGGCCTCGTGCGCGGCCAGGCAGGTCTGCCCCGCGCAACTGTTGCCCGCCTGGACGAAGGCGGTGTTGACGTACACCGCGCGTCCCCCGACCGAGAGCGTGGCCCAGCCGTTCCAGCCGCCGTGCCAGGAGGTGCCGGACATCTGCATGACGATGTCGTAGGGCGCGGGACTGAAGCGGCCCTGCGTCACGACGCACTGGAAGTCCCCGTCGGCGCAGCTCACATCGGCCGTCCCTCCGACGGCCAACGACTCGCCGTTGACATAGCCGGTGGCGAGGCGGTTGAAGTCGGTCCGTCCGAGGATGCAGTTGAAGAAGCCCGTCGTCTGGGCCTCGCACGCGCGGGTCGTCGGGTTGTAACCGATCCAGAGCGCGTTCCCGGCCCGCGCCGGCGCGGCCACGGCGAGCAGACCGAGAATCGAGAGCGCTCGGGGTCCGCCGAAACGGCGGCACGGTCGCGTCGCACACGAATGCATCGGGTACCCGAGCCAGAAGGATACCGGTTGGCCGCGGCAGGACAAGCCGGGCCGGGGCGACGGCCGCCCTCTCGCGCGCGCGCCCCGCCGGCCCAAATCCGTCCGCAAGGAGGATCGAGATTGGGGCACAGCCCTGGCCGTCGAGAAGGGTGCAGCTAAGAGGCGCGACCGAGCGAGGACCGGAACCGTACGATGTATGTACGGCGAGGACCGCAGCGACCGAGCAACGAAGTAGATGCGCCCTTATCGACGGATCAGGGGCCGGCACGCCGCGTTGACTTCGGGGCCCATGGGAGAAATGCTCGGGGGCACGGAGGACGAACGGCCGTGGCGGCGAGGAGACGGGGCGGATGGCGGGGTGGCGGGCTCTCGGCCCTCGGGCTCCTC
The DNA here is from genome assembly GCA_027451705.1 of Pseudomonadota bacterium. Taxonomy (GTDB): domain Bacteria; phylum Myxococcota; class Myxococcia; order Myxococcales; family JAKAPL01; genus JAKAPL01. Next base: position 1,722 of record DAIDIT010000235.1, on the reverse strand, counting down.
GTGCTCGCGCCCGCGGTCGCTTCGGCGGCGCCGGCGGGGACGGGCCACTCGACGCCGGTCTACGGAGTCGCGGGCGTCTCGTTCACGTGCGGGGCGGTGCAGACCTACGCGTGCACGGGGGGCGGCTACGGCGCGGCGTCGGCCGAGGCCTCGGGCTGGCCGTGGGCGAAGTACGGCGGCAGCTACGCGAGCTACGTCGGCAGCGATCCGCACAACTGCACGCTCTACGCGGCCTACCGGCTCGAGCAGAACGGGCTGCCGGATCCCGGCTGGTCGGACAACGCCGAGGGCTGGGCCAACGACGCCTACGCCCGGGGGGTCGGCGTCGACCAGACGCCCGCGGTCGGCGCAATCGCCCAGTGGAACGCGCCGGGGACGTTCGGCCACGTGGCCTACGTCGAGTCGGTCGACCCGGGCAACGCGGGCGCGACGATCACCGAGGACAACTACATGCCCTCGAGCGCCGCCTACTACCCGGGCGGCTACACGGCGCGCATCCACCTCGCGTCGAGCTCGCCCGCCTGGCCCGACAACTTCATCCACTTCCGCGACCAGGCGGCGGGCCCACCCGGGGACGGCAGCTTCGTCTCCAACGCCACGTACGTCTACCGCATCGCCGGGGGCGCGCCGATCTACGTGAGCAACTGGGCGGCGGTGGGCGGACCGCAGCCGACGACCGCGCTCACCGACGCGCAGTTCGCGGCGTTGCCGGAGTTCCCGCGCGACGGGACGTTCCTCGAGGCCTCGGGCGGCGGAGTCTTCATCGCCGCGGGCGGCGCGCCGCTCTACCTGAGCAACTGGAGCGTCGTCGGAGGGCCGCAGCCGGGCGTCGGCATCGACCAGGCGGCGGTCGACAACGCCGGCGGGCCGGTCCCGTGGAACCACCTCGCGCCCGTGCCCGCCGACGGGACGCTGCTCGACGCCTCGGGCGGCGGCGTCTTCATCGTCGCGGGTGGCGCGCCGCTCTACGTGAGCAACTGGGCCGCGCTCGGCGGGCCGAAGCCGGGCGTCACGGTCGACCAGTGGGACATCGACAACGCGGGCAACCCGGCGGCGCACCTGCGCCCGGTCCCCTCGGACGGCTCGCTCGTCAGCAGCACCGCGACGGGCATGGTCTACGTGATCGCGGGCGGGGCGCCGCTCTATCTGAGCAACTGGGCGGCCATCGGGGGCGCGCGGCCCGCGGTGGGGATCGACCAGTGGGACCTCGACAACATCACGAACCCCGCGGCGCACCTGAACCCCGTGCCCGCGAACGGGACGTTCATCGACACCTCGCGGGGCACGGTCTACCGGATCGCGGGCGGCGCGCCCTTCGGGGTGAGCGCCTGGAGCGTCTTCGGGGGGCCGCAGGGCTACGTGCTCGTCGACGCCTGGGACCTCGACAACTTGGGCAACCCGGCCGCCCACCTCGATGCCGTGCCCGCGGACGGCACGCTCGTCGAGGGGCTGCCGTCGCACACGACCTGGATCTTCGAGGGCGGCTACCGGATCCCCGCGCCCGCGACCGCGTCGGCGACCGTGGTGGACGACGTCGGGCTCGCGGCGTACCCGGAGGCCCCGGACGCGGGGACGGCCGCGGGCGACGGCGGGGCCGTGGCCACGGATGGCGGCAGCGCCACCGACGGCGGGAGCGCGCTGGACGCGGGCGCGCCCCCGGACGGCGGGGAGACCGACGCGGGCACGGGCGGCGCGACGGACGGCGGCGGCGGGACGGCGGCG
>DAIDIT010000234.1 GCA_027451705.1 Pseudomonadota bacterium | reverse complement strand
CTCCCCCCGATCGACGCTTCGCTCCCCCCGATCGACGCTTCGTTCCCCCCGATCGACGCTTCGTTCCCCCCGATCGACGCTTCGCTCCTCGCGATCGATGCAAGGCTGCGAGGAGCGAAGCCTGCGCTGCGAGGAACGAGGCCCTCGTTGCCGGCAGCGAAGCCTGCGCTGCGAGGAACGAGGCCCTCGTTCCCGGCAGCGAAGCCTGCGCTGCGGGGAGCGAGTGGGCCTCGCGCCGGTCAGAACAGCGGGGCGACGAGTTCGGGGAAGCGGGCGGCGGCGCGCGCGGGGTCGTGGTGCCAGAGGGCGAGCGCGGCTTCCACGTGCGCCTCGGGGACGGGGTGATCGAGCACGACCGGCGGCTCCTGGAGCGGCGACGGAGGCGTGAGGGGGCGAAGCTGGGGCGCGTCGCGGGCGGGGATCTCCGACAGGCTCTGCACCCGGAAGCGCCCGTCGGCCGAGCGCCGGTCGAGGCACGGCAGCTTCGCCTCGGGCAGCGCAAACCGCGCCGTGACGAGCTGGAGGAACGAGGTGTGGTCGAGGAGGGCGTGGCAGACGCCGGGGTCGACGAGCGGCGAGATCACCAGCGCCGGCACGCGGACGCCGAGCGTCTCGAAGGGCGGTCCGTAGTCGGCCTCGACGAGCGGCTCGGGCGGCTTCGGCGTCGGGATCGGCGGCGGCGCGACGTGGTCGAAGAAGCCGCCGTGCTCGTCGTAGGTCACGAGCAGCAGCGTGCGGGCCCAGCGCCGCGGGTTGCCCGAGAGCGCGAGGACCACGCGCGCGAGGAGCGCCTCGCCCGCCGAGACCGGGTGGGGCGGGTGGTTGTCGTTCTGCGGGCCGAAGAGGCCGTCGAAGCGCGGCTCCAGGAAGATGACCTGGGGAAAGCTCGCGTCGGGCTCCTCGCGCACGTCGTCCGCGAGTCGGTCGAGGCGGCGGTAGGGGCCGAAGAGGATCCGCTCGAACTGGCTCGGCATCAGCGTGAGGAACGGGAAGCCGTCGTGGTAGACGCGCCAGCGGACCGCCGGCTGCCGTGCCTCGAGCCAGTCGAAGACGAGCCGCTGGTGTGGCAGCAGGCAGCCCGGCCCTTCCTTCGTCCAGCCGCGCAGCGTCGTCCCCGACAGCGCCATCAGCCGGTTCGGCTGGGTGCTCGCCGGCAGGGCGGCGAAGTAGCGGTCGCAGACGAGCGCGTTTCGCGCGAGCCAGGCCGTCACCGGCGCTTCGTCCGGTCCGAGCCAGCCCATCGGCTCGGGCGGCGTCCCGTCGTCGGGGGCGCCGCGGCCCGGCGGAAAGCGCCGGAAGGCGTCGGCGAAGCCGGTCATCGACCGGGGACCCGCCGCGTCGCCGATCTGCACGGCGGTCGCGTCGCGCTCGTGGGGCGGCCATTCCACCGACGGAGGCCACGGCCGCCGGCCCCACGGGAAGGGCGCCACGCCCGAGTTCGAGAAGCGGGTCCGGAACGCCGGATCGTCGCGGAGGCCGTCGACGCCGGACGACGCGCCTGGCGGCAGCGAGAGGTGGCCCAGCAGGTGATCGAACGAGCGGTTCTCCAGCATCAGGACCGCGAGCGTGTCGACGAGGTCGAACCGGTCTGCGATCAGTGGCATGGGGCCTCAGGCATACCCCTTTTCTCCGCCGCCAGCAGGGAAACCCTCCCCCGCTTGCGGGGGAGGGAAGGGTGGGGGGTGACCCGCGAGTTCATCCCCCACCCCAGCCCTCCCCCATGCTGCGCATGGGGGAGGGAGCACTCGGCGGGTCGTTCGAGGGGATGTCCCGGGCATCGCGCGCTATCATAGCCCCCCGATGACGCCCGAGTTGGAAGAGAAGATCGACCGGCTGCCGGCCGGCCCGGGCGTCTACCTCATGAAGGACCGGGCGGGGACGGTCGTCTACGTCGGCAAGGCGGTGAGCCTGCGCTCGCGCGTGCGCAGCTACTTCTTCCGCAGCGGCGACACGCGGGCCTTCGTCCCGCTGCTCGAGGGGATCCTCGGCGACGTCGAGACGATCCTCGTCGGCAGCGAGAAGGAGGCGCTGATCCTCGAGAGCACGCTCATCAAGCGGCACAAGCCGCGCTTCAACGTGATGCTCCGGGACGACAAGAGCTTCATCTCGCTGCGGCTCGACAAGACCAGGCCGTACCCGAAGCTCGAGATCGTGCGGCGCCACCCGCCCGGCAGGGAGAAGGACGGCCAGATCGTCCACTTCGGCCCCTACAGCAGCGCGCGCTCGATTCGAGAGACGCTGCGCGTGGTCAACCGCCACTTCCAGCTCCGGACCTGCTCCGACCGGGAGCTCTCGGACCGCTCGCGCCCGTGCCCGGAGTGGCACCTCGGCCGCGCGCCGGCGCCGTGCTGGCTGGACGTGCCGCCCGAGCGCTACGCGCAGAGCGTCCGGGAGGCGGAGCTGTTCCTCTCCGGCCGCGGCGACGAGCTGCTCGACCGGCTCCGGGCCCGGATGGCCGAGGCCGCGGGCGGCGAGCGCTTCGAGGAGGCCGCGCGGCTCCGCGACCAGATCCGGGCCGTGGAGCGGAGCCTGGAGCGGCAGCGGATGGTGCAGGGCGAGCGCGTCGACCAGGACGTCTTCGGCTTCGAGCGCGGCGGGCCCCACCTCTCCGTGGCCGTCCTGATCGTCCGGCAGGGGCGGCTCGTCGAGAGCCAGACCTTCGACTTCAGCCGGCAGGAGTTCCCGACCGAGGAGCTGCTCGCCAGCTTCGTGGGCCTCTATTACGACGGCGGTGCGAACCCGCCGCGGGAGCTGCTCCTGCCCGTGCCGCTCGAGGGCGCCGACGCGCTCGCGGAATGGCTCTCCGAGCGGGCGGGCCACAAGGTCGCGGTCCTCTGCCCGCAGCGCGGGGAGAAGCGGCGCCTCGTCGAGACCGCGTGCGCCAACGCCGCCCAGGCGTTCCGCGATCGGGAGGCCCGGGGCCAGGATCTCGAGGAGACGCTGGCCCGGCTCCAGAAGGCGCTGTCGCTCCGGCGGCCGCCGCGGACGCTCGAGTGCTTCGACATCTCGAACTTCCAGGGCACCGAGGTCGTGGGTTCGAAGGTCGCCTTCCGCGACGGCCGGCCGTGGAAGGACGGCTACCGGCGCTTCCGGGTGAAGGGCGTCGCGGGGCAGGACGACTTCGCCTCGCTGTACGAAGTCCTGCGGCGCCGCCTCGCGGCCGGCCTCCGCGACGGCGACCTGCCGGATCTGCTGGTCATCGACGGCGGAAAGGGTCAACTGGCGGTCGCGGAGGCGGCGCTGCGCGACGTGGGCGCGAGCGTCGACGTCGTGTCGCTCGCCAAGAGCCGGATCAGGGACGGCGGTTCGACCGCGGAGCGGGTCGAGCGCTCGCCGGAGCGGGTCTTCCTTCCCGGCGTGAAGGAACCCGTCGTGCTTCCGCCGCACGGCGCCGAGCTCTACCTGCTCGAGAGGATCCGCGACGAGGCGCACCGCTTCGCCATCGGCTACCACCGCAAGCTCCGGGACCGGCGGACTCTGCGCTCGGCCCTCGACGCCGTCCCGGGCGTCGGGCCGGCGCGGCGGCGCGCGCTGCTCGCGCGCTTCGGAAGCCTTTCGGGCGTGCGCGCGGCGGGCCTGGACGCGCTGTGCGAGCTTCCGGGAATCTCGCGCCCGCTGGCCGAGCGCATCCTGGCCGCGCTGGGCCCGGCGTCCCCACTTCCGGAGTCCGCCGCCGGGCGCTAGCTTGACGCGTAGCGCCCGTGGCCGTTTTTTCTTGCGGGGCGCCGGATGGCTGTTCTATAGGCTTGGCACCGTGGCACGGCAGAGCGGAAGAATTGCCCCGATGGCACGCAAGACGGCCAGGAGCCCCCAATAGATGAAGCTTTACCCCAAGCTCATCCCCGGCATCGCGCGCGAGATCGTCGATCGCCTCACCAAGGACGGCGACGTCGAGGTGGAGCCGCTGCGCGTAGGCGACGCCGAGATGGACATGGCGTCCATCATGAAGGAGTACCTCGCCGCCGAGGAGCGGGTGAACCAGGCGACCCGGGAGGCGCTCGAGCGGCGGGGCTACGACCACTCGAAGTTCAACCAGGTCAAGCGCGAGATGGCCGACGTCCGCGGTTTCAAGATGGGGGACGACGGGGTCGAGTTCATCATCGGTCAGATGATCGAGTTCCTGATGGTCTCGCGCAACGTCGAGGAGGTCTACGCGGACGACAACGTCCTGCGGAAGAAGATCTTCTCCGTCATGAAACGGCACCTCGAGGTCGACGACGAGATCGACCGCGAGGCGCGCGGCCGGCTCAAGCACCTCCAGGAAGGCACCGCCGCCTGGGACGTCGAATACCAGAAGGCCATCGATCAGATCCGCCGCAACAAGGGTCTGATCTGACCTGGGGTCGGGCCGCGCCCGACGCACCGCCGCTCCAAAAATTGACCGCGCGCGCGCCTGGCTTACCATGGCCTCGTGGAGCTGGCCGCGCGCTTGCAGCCGTTCGCCGACGGGAGGGGGCTCGGCGCCGCCGTGGAGCGGCTGCGCCGGCGGCTCTACCGCCGCAGCAGCGACCGGGTCCTCTGCGATCTGCTCGAGGACGACCTCGCGCAGGCGCGCGACGCGCTCGAGGACATCGCCGGCTGGCTCGACGGACTCGTCGAGACTCTCGGGGAAGGGCCGCTCTCGCCCGAAGGGCTCGCCGCGCGGGCGGGTTGCGGGGATCCGATCGAGGACGTCGATCGGCTCGCGGCTACTCTGTCCAGCCTGCGGCGCCGCCTGGGGACGGTCGCCGATCGTGCGCGACTGTCGGCGGGGTCCCCGATCCGACGTCCCTGAGCAGGGCCCGCATGGGCCCGAGGTCCAGCTCCCCGATCGCCGCGACCGGGAGCCGCTGGGCGTCGTCGGACAGCCAGAGGTGGACGTGCCGCCGCACGCTCGGGGCGTTCAGCCGCGCGGCGATCCCGCCGAGGCGCAACGTGCGGAATCGACCGGCGGGCGTCACGACCAGCTCGCGGCCTTCGACCTGTCCCCAGATGCGCCAGAGCGCGCGGGATCCGAAGACGTCGAAGCAGAGCTTCTGGCCCACGCGAAGGTCCAAGGCGCGCAGCAGGTAGAACGCGGAGACCATGTCGAGGGCGTCGCTGCCGTACGGGTACGCCTTCTCGCCGCGCTTCGTCGGATTGCCCCACCGGGCGTGGACGACGTGCGGGCCCTGGTTCGGGAAGCCGACCTCGGTCCAGAAGTGTTGCCCGTCGCCGACGAAGTCCTCGCGGTAGTGGCTCGGGTGCAGGTCGCGCGGCCGCAGGTACGAGGTTGCGCTGCTGTCGACCTTCCCGAAATGGGAGACGAGCTGGCTCGAGACCGCGTGGACCGAGACGGGCAGCGCGAGCGACCCGTCCCGCTGGACCGGGGGGCGCATGGAGAGCGTGACGCTGCCGGCCTTGATGCCACCGAGGAAATCGACGTCGTAGTCGAGCCGCTCGCCCGAGCGGAGCGGGAGCCTGCGGGCCGGCAGGGGCGGCAGCGCGTGGCATTGCGCGTTCGTCGGGATCGGCGGCAGGGGCGCCGGGGCCCGCAGGGCGAGGTGGAGCGCGGCGAGAGCGGCGGGGAGCCCCATGGGGACCAAGATAACATCGGCGCCGTAGGCCGCTCAGCCGGCGGATTCGGCGAGTTCGACCACCGTCGTGCCCTCGCCGCCCCGACTCGCCTCCGCCGGATGGAAGGAGCGGACGTAGGCCGAGGCCGAGAGGAAGCTTCGCAGCCGCGACTTGATCGCGCCGGTCCCGAGGCCGTGGACGATCAAGACCTCGGCGGCGCCTTCGCCATAGGCCCGATCGAGGAAGCGTTCGGCCTCGCGGACGGCGTCCTCGGCGCGCAGGCCGCGAAGGTCACACCGAGCGGCGGCCAGCTCCGGCACGCCTGCGGCCGCCTTCGAGGCGCGTTGCGAGCCGTCGCCGCGTCCGGCGGGCGGCCTCGGCGGCTTGCCCGGCAGCGGGATCAGCTCCGCGGCGGGCTGCCGGAGCTTGAGGGCGCCGAAGGCGACGACCGCCGTGTCGCCCTCGAGCGCGAGCAGCTCGCCCTCGCGGTCGAGCGCCCGGCTCCGGACCCGCTGGCCGACCGCCAGCGCGGCGTCGCC
>DAIDIT010000233.1 GCA_027451705.1 Pseudomonadota bacterium | reverse complement strand
GCCGCCTCGCCGTGGTTCTTGAAGACCATGATCGACTTGAGGCGGCCGTCCTGGCGGAGGTCGAGGATGCGGTCGCGCCCGCAAGAGCGCGAGCCGCTCCCAGCTCCGGCCGTAGCTCTCGTAGTAGCCGAGGACCGCGTCGAGCGGATTGACGAGCGGGCCGTTGCGCCCCTCGGGGCGGAGGTTGAGGTCGACCCGGTAGCAGAAGCCGTCCGCGGTGGCCTCGCCGACGAGCCGGACGAAGCGCTCGGCGAGGCGGGTGTACAGCTCGCGGTGCGTGGCGCGCCCGAGCCGCCCACCGGAGGTCTCTCCGTCGCCGCGGTAGGCGAAGACGAGGTCGATGTCGGAGCTGAAGTTCAGCTCCCGGCCGCCGAGCTTGCCGAAGGCCAAAACGCAGAAGCCCGCCGCGCCGGGCGCGGGATCTCCGTACTCGTCCCGGAGCGCGGCCGAGCAGAAGCCGAGCGCGGCGGCGCAGACCGCCTCCGCGAGGTCCGAGAGTTCCGCGGCGGAGCCGAGGACGTCGACGCGGTCGAGCAGCTCGCGCGCGGCGAGGCGGCAAAGCTCGCGCCGCCGGGCTCTGCGAAGGTGGCGCTGTGCGCCCGCCAGATCGGCGGGTGCGAGCCGAGCGAGCCTGCGGGCGAGGGCGGACCCGAGCGTCGAGGACGGCCGGTCGAGGACGGGATCGCGGGCGAGCGCCCCGAGGAGCGTCGGCTCCGCGACGAGCGCCCGCCCGAGCGGTTCTGCGGCCGACGCGACCGCGGCGAGCAGCGTGAGCTCCGAGGACCCGCGCGGGAGCGGGCGCCATCCCCGGCTGGCGCGCGCCTCGACGAGGCCGGACAGTGCGGCGAGCGCGCGATCGGGGTCCGCGGCGGCGGCCGCGGCGCGGCGCAAGCGATCGAGGTCCGCGGCCGGCACCCCCACCCGGCCGAGTCGCTCGAGCCGTCCGAGCGCCGCCTCGCCGTCCTCGAACTCCGGCGCGCCGTTGGCTTCGTGGTTCACGCCCTACGACGCCGGGGCCGCTTCGGGCTCCGATTCGACGCCGTGGCAGGCGCCCCGGAGCTTGCCGCTGCCGCAGGCGCAGGGATCGTACTCCGGCCCCATGCCACCCTCGTCGACGAACCGCTGCTCGCGCCGCTTCTTGCTGTGGGCGCCCATCCTGAAAAATGCGTCGCAGAGGTCGAGCGAAAGCCGGTCCAGTTCCCGGCCGATCGACCGCAGCGCGTCCGGGTCCTTCGGCGGCGTGCGGCGCAGGTTCTGGTCGATCTTGCCCATCTCGTGCTTGACCCGGGCCATGTCGACGACCATCGCCTCGAAGGGCGGGTCGAGCTTCTGGTCCTTCGCCGAGAGGCCCTGGCCCTCGACGAAGCGCTGCACCTCGCGCTCGCGGACCCGGATCAGCTCGCGGAGCTGCTCGGGCGTCGGCGGGTCGGAGCGCTCCGGCGCGTGCAGCGGCATGCCGAAGCGGCCCTGCATCATCAGGAGGAGGCTCCAGAGCCCCGCCGTCATGCGCGAAAAGCCCATGACGTGGTCGATGTCGTCCCACCAGCCGTCGTCGCCCTGCATGTGATCGAGGATCAGCTTGGGGCCGTAGTCCACGTCGTCGGCGCACAGCGCGCCGAGGAAGAAGGCGGTGATCTCCCACGTCTGGAGGCCGTCGGCCTTGAAGCCCGGCCGCTTCTCGAGCGCCTCGGGCGGGATGGTGCCCGTGGAAGCCCGCTGGCCCGGAAGGCGGGCGGGAAGTCGGCCCTGGCGGGCCCGATCGCGGTTTCGCGACATGCGGCGGCTCCTCCCGCCCCGCGGGGCGGCACACGCTCCTGTTTCTAGCGCCCCGGTCGTCTCCGCGCCAGCCGGGCTAGCGCGATCCTGCGGGAAGGTGGGCGCCGAACCAGTCGGAGTCGTCGGCGGCGGGCACGGACGGCGGTTCGCGGGACGGCATGGCCACGGGCGCGGTTCCGCCGTCGCGCGCCTGGGGAGTCGGCTCGTCGTCCCCGGCGTCGCGCGAGGCGACGGCCGGGTGGGTGCCCTCGCGGTCCCCGGCGGTGGCCGCCGCGATCGTCGCCGTGGTGGCCTCCCCGCCGCCGGCGGCCGCCTCGGGCACGGGCGAGTCCACGAGCGCCGGATCGATCAGCTCGTAGTAGGCGCGCAGCAGCGCGCGCCGGGCCTCGTCCGCGTCGAACGCGGCGCGGGCGTGGAGCCGTGCCCGCTCCCCGAGATCGGCGCGGCGGGCGGGGTCGCGCGCCAGCGCGGCCAGCCGCGCGGCGAGGTCGGCCGCGTCGCCTGGCTTGAAGAAGTCCGCGGCGTCTCCTCCGGCGAGGGCGCGGTGGAGCGGCGTGTCGGCCGCCACGACGGGCCGCCCCGCCGCGAGGTACTCGGCCAGCTTGATCGAGCCCAGCTCGCACGGCCCGGCGTCGGCCGGCGCCGAGAACGGCGCGACGCAGGCGTGGGCGCGGGCGAGGAATCCCGGGACCTCCTCGTGCGGGAGTGGTCCGAACCACTCGATCGCCTCCTCGAGGTGGAGCGCCGCGATCGGCTTGCGGAGCGCCCGCCGCCCAATCGCCTCGACGGTCCCGGCGACGGCCAGGCGGGCGGCCACGCCCGCGTCGAGCAGCGCCCGGAGCGCTTCGAGCAACACCCCCGTTCCTTCCCAGGGCGCGCAGCTCCCGAGGTAGGCAATCTGCAACGCGCCGTCGGGCGGCGGCGGGACCTCCCGGAAGAGGCCGAGGTCGACCGCCGGCGGGATCTCGCGCGTCCGATCGCCGGGTACGCCGAGCGCTCGAAGCTCCGCAAGGAGGAATGGGGCGGCGAGCACGCGGTCCGCGCCGAGAAGGGCACGCCGCTCGATGCGCCGCAGCCGCGTCGAGAAGCGCAGCTCTTCCCGGGCCTCGGGATTCGCGATCGGAATCTGGCGGCTGGCGAGCGCGTGGGCGTCGAAGACGATCTTGTATCCGCCCCGCGACCGGCCCTGGAAGATCGGCTGCGCGCCGAAGGCATCGGTCACGTGGACCAGGTCGTACTCGTCGCTCTCGATCTGCCGCCGGACCGCGCGCTCGAAGGTCTGGGCCCGGGAGGGAACGTCCCGCCGCAGCATCGGCACCCGCATCAGCCGCGCGCCGTAATACCGCTCGATGTGCGCGTGGCCTTCGGTCTTGGGCGTCAGGACGTCGACCGCGAAGACCGGCGTCAGTCCCCGGATCAGCTCGGTGAGCCGGCTGCCGGCCGAGCTCTCCCCCGGCAGGGGATCGAAGGAGACCAACAGGACCTTCTGCGGCTCGCTCATCGCGCCGGATTGTAGCCTACGTCGGGAGCGAGGAAGCGACCGATCATCCGCCCTCGGCTGCCGCGGCTCGCGCGGGGATCACCCGCGCGAGATGAACGCCGCGACCGCGTGGCCGAGCGCGGGCAGGCCGCGGAGGAACGCCGGGTCGGCGCCGTCGATCCGCTCGACCTCGGGCCGCTCCCCGGGCCAAGCCGCTTCGACGGCGACGAAGACCCGGCAGCGGCCCGGCGCGCCGGCCAGCGCAGGTGCGAGCTCCGCGGGCGGCGCCACGAACGACAGCGCGGCGCAGGGCCGGGCGCGTCCGAGCGCGAGGGCGACCTCGGCGCCCGCGCCCACCCCGACGACCGCGGCCTCCGCTGCGCGCTCGGTTTCGAGGAGGGCGTCCAGGGCGGCGACCGCGTCCGCGACGCGTGCCCCCGCGCCGCCGGGAGCGCCCTGGCTCGCGCCGAGGCCGCGTGGATTGAAGCGCAGCGTCGGGTGGTCCGCCCGGTGGCACGCCCACGCCAGCTCGGCCACGAGCGGCAGGTCCATCGGGCTGCCGCGCTCCGCGGGCGGCGGGACGATCAGCACCGGCGGCGCGTGCCGGCCGCGGTGGTAGAGCCCCTCGAGGCAGAGTTCGCCCGAGGCGATGATCGTCGCGCGCTCGAGGTACTGGTCGGGAAGGACCACTCAGGGCCTGCGGAAGACGAAGAGCTTGAGGTAGGCGCCCTGCGGGAACTGGAGGAGCACCGGGTGGTCGAACGGCTGGCGCCGGTCCTCGACGAGCTGGAGCGGGAGGCCGAGCTTGCCCGCCGCCTCGGAGACCGCGCCGAGGAAGGCCTCGGCGGAAACCCGCGCGGAGCAGGACGCGGTCGCGAGGTAGCCGCCCGGCCTCAGGAGCTGGAGCGCCGCGCGGTTCAGCGCGGCGTACCCGGCGAGGGCGGCCGGCACCTTCGCCTGGCTCTTCGCGAACGCGGGCGGGTCGAGGACGATCAGATCGAACGTCCGCCCCTCGCGCTTCCAGGCGGCGAGCTGGTCGAAGACGTCCGCCTGGCGGAACTCGTGGGCGCCCGGGTCGAGGCCGTTCGCGCGGAAGCTCTCGCGCGACAGCTCGAGCGCGTCGCCGTCGAGGTCGACGCTGGTCACGCGGCGGGCGCCCGACTGGGCGAGGTGGACCGAGAAGCCGCCCGTGTAGCTGAAGCAGTTGAGCGCCTCGCGGCCCGGTGCGTAGCGGCGCAGCCCCAGGCGGTTCGCGCGCTGGTCGAGGAACAGTCCGGTCTTCTGGCCGTGCCGCACGTCGACGAGCAAGGCCGTGCCGCCCTCGTGGATGCGGATGCGCTCGGGCGGCGGTTCACCCCACAGCGGCCGCCCCGCGCCGGCGGCGTCGTCCGCGTCTTCCCGGCCGAGCTCGTCGCGGCCGAAGACGCCGCGCAGCTCGGGCACCGCCCCCCGCAGCGCGGCGACCAGGTCCGCGCGGTGCGGCGTCCAGGCGGCCGAGTAGAGCTTGAGGACCGCGAAGCCCGCGTAGACGTCGACGACCACGCCGGGGAGGAAGTCGTTCTCGCCGTGGACGAGCCGGTACGCGTCGGCCTCCGAGGCGGCGAAGAGTTCGCGCCGCAGCCGGAGTGCCTGCGCGAAGCGCCGCGCCCAGAGCGTCGGGCCTACCGCCTCGGCGGGATCGCGGGTGAGCAGCCGCACGGCGATGGGCGAGTGGGGATCGTAGAGGCCCCGCGCGACGAAGCGTCCGCCCGAGGTCACCTCGACCACCGTGCCGGCCGCGACCCGCGGCACGGCGCCGAGCGCCTTGCGGAAGACCCAGGGGTGGCCGCCGCGCAGGTGGTGGGCGAGGTCCTTCGCGAGCTCGACTTGCAGCCCCGCCGGGTGGGGGCGCGACGGTGCGGCGGCGGCCGACCCGCCATCCGTGGTTTCGCCAGTCGCCGGTCGATCGGGCCTCATGCGTTGCGACCCTAACCTCGAAGCGGTAGATCGGCAAACCCATGCGACTTCGACCTCTGCTTGCTGCCCTCTGCCTCTCGCTCGCCGCCTGTGCGGGCAACACGCTCTTGCCCGAGCCCGACCGCGCCGAACTGCAGCAGCAGCTCGACGGCCACGTCCGCTACCTCCGCGTCGCCTGTTACGTGACGCCCTTTTTCCACGACTCCGGGATGCTGCTATTGACCGACCAGGCGCCCGACGAGTTGGACCTCGTGGACAAGGGGAACGGCCAGCCGCTGAACCCCGGCACGCCGGTGCGGATCCTACCGCCGGGGACGCCGCTGCGCATCCAGGAGATCTCCTTCCCGACCGCGTTCGAGGTCACGACCCGCACCTTGATGACGCCGAAGTGGAACCCCTGGGTCCTGCTCAAGTCGCCGAAGGATTTCCACGACGACAAGCCGTACGTGATCGTCCTCCACCAGGACATCCGGACGCGAGAAGAGTTCCTCCAGACGCTCGGCAACTACCTCGCAGCCGACGATCCGACCCCGCAGCTCTCCGCGCTCTCCGCGACGGTGCGCAACGCGATCGCCGCGAAGGGCGTGATCGCCGGGATGACGCCGCACGACGTCGAGATGGCGTGGGGCTACCCGGAACAGATCCACATCGACGGCCCCACGAGGTCGCAGACCTGGACGTGGCCCTACGGCAAGCAGAAGGCGTGGTTCAGCGCCGACGGCCTCGTCCGCTGGGAAGACCACGGCCGTGCCGGTCAGTAGCGGCTAGCGCCGGCGGTTGCGTGGACGGTGGGCGGCGCGGCCGCCGCCCTCGCGCTTCTGGGCCGGCGGGCCGCCCGTGCTGCTCGAGAGGCCCTGCGGGATGCCCCCGAAGATGACCGGCCAGTACTGGCCCGCGGCGAGCGCCGCGCAGAGGTCGCGCTCGTTCTCGATCGGGGCCTTGAAGGCCGTCGCGGCCTTGCCCAGCTCGGCGACGTCGTTGCGGGTGTCGGAACCGGCGATCGAGGGAAGGTGCAGCGCCTCGGCGGCGTCGGCGGCGAGGTTGTTCGCGTGCACCTTGCGGCGCGCGTTGTAGCTCTCGACCGCGGCGAGCATCCCCTTCAGCCCGTAGATGAAGTCGCCGGCCGCCGGCGGGGTGTCGCGGTCGTAGGGGTGGGCCGCGGCGACGACGCCGCCGAGCTTGCGGACCGCCTCGAGCGTCTCGCGGACCGGCCACGGCCGCTCGTGGTTGCTGCCCCACATCTGCACCGGGTCGGGGACGGCCTCGGGGTCGGGGAAGAAGCAGAGGTAGTGGCCGCGGTCGGTCGTCAGCTCCATGCCCACGAAGACGCGGACCGGGGCGCCCTTGCCGAGGGCGTGGAGCTCGGCCGCGCCGTCGATCGCGTTGACCTCGGTGAAGCAGATGCCGTCGAGGCCGAGGCCGGGGGCCCGCTTGATGAGGAGCTTCGGGTCGAGGTCGCAGCCGCGCGTGAAGCGCGAGTGGCAGTGCATGTCGATGAGCATCGCGCGCCGATCACGGGCCAGCGCGCCGCCCGAGTCAAGCACTTCGTGCGGCGCCTTCGCTTTGGGGGCGGGGACGGGTATCGTGGGGGTGTGAGGGTGACATCCTCGGACCCCGTCCAGCTCGCGACGCTGCTCGCCGTCTTCGCGTTCGGCTGCCTGCTCGCGACTTTCTCGGACGGGACCGCGCTCGGCGCGGCGATCCGGCCCGGCAGCCGGGCGTGGCTCGTCGCGCTCGGCGGCCAGCTCGCGACGCAGGCGGTGGCCTGTTGCACGATCCCGGTCGCGCTCGCGTTCGAGGGCTCGCGCGCGGCCGGCCTCGTGCTCTGCGCGCTCCTCGGGGTTCGCGCCGCCGCGGGCTTCCGGCTGCTGCGGGCCGGCCCTCCGGCGCTCGCCTACGGTCTCAACGCCGCCCTCCCGTGGGCCGGCGCTGCGGCCGTCCGGCTCCAGTCCGGCGCGCTGCTCACGCTGTCGGGCGGCCTCTTCCTCGGGCTCCTGCTCGTCGGGCAGCTTCGCCCGGCGCCGCGCCGGCCGACCCTGACCCGGGCCAAGTGAACGATGCCCCTGCGCCTACTGGCCCTCGGCGGACTCGGCGAGATCGGCATGAACTGCCTGATCCTCGAGCGCGAGGACGCGGCGGTCGTCGTCGACTGCGGCGTCCGCTTCCCCGGGCCCGAGACGCACGGGGTGGACATCGTCTTGCCGGACTTCCGCCCGCTCCTCGCCCGGAGGGAGCGCCTCCGCGCGCTGCTGCTCACCCACGGCCACGAGGACCACATCGGCGCGGCGCCGTACCTCTTGCGCGAGCTGCCCGAGCTGCCGGTCTACGGCTCGCGCTTCACACTCGCGCTGCTCCGCCAGAAGCTCGACGAGCTGCGCATCCCGGCCGACCTGCGCGAGCTGTCGCCCCGCGCCGTCGTCGAGGTCGGTCCCTTCCGGGTCGAGCCGCTCCGCGTCACCCACAGCATCCCGGACGGCCTCGCGCTCGCGATCCGCGCGCCGGAGGGTGTCGTCGTGCACACCGGCGACTTCAAGATCGATC
>DAIDIT010000232.1 GCA_027451705.1 Pseudomonadota bacterium | reverse complement strand
GGCCTCCGCCCCACCGCCAGTCCAGCGCGACGGCACGAAGCCCGTCGACCTGGACGCCATCCGCGAGAAGCTCCTCGAGATGTCGAGCCCCCTCGCGCAGGCCCTCGCGCGCGGGGAGTCCCTCACGCCCCCGCCGGACCGCCGGCAGCCGGGCCAGCCCGCCCGCTACGTCGCCTGGCGCGAAGCGACCATGCTCCTCGCCTTGACGCTCGAAGGCTGGGAGGACAGCGACCTCGTGGCCGAGGTCGCGCGGCGGAGCCACGACGCGATGGTCGCGGAGTCGCCCCAGGACCACACGTCCTGGGAGACGGTGCTGTCGCTCTTCGAGAGCGCTCGGCCGCGGGCCGAGGCGAAGCACGCGCGGGAGGCCGGGCACGTCGAGGCGATGCAGGAGGTGATCGCGCGGATCTGCCCCAGCGCGTCCGGAAAGGTCCACCCGACGATCATCATCGACGTCGACGAGGATCGCGTGGTCCGTGAAGGGATCGCCGCGCTGGCAAGCGACCGGACGCTCTTCCAGCGCGGGGGGCGGCTGGTGCGGGTGACGGGCGAGCCGGAGCCAGCCAGGGAGCGCGCCCTCATCGCGCGCGACGCCGACGCTCCCCGGATCGAGATCGTGCCCCGCGCGTGGATTCAGGTCGAACTGGCGAGTGTCGCGGGTTGGTGCATCGAGCAGACCGGCGAGAGCGGCGACGTAGAGCTACGGCCCGCGCACCCACCCGGCTGGGCCGTACGTGCGATCGAGACGGCCGGCTACTGGCCGGGATGCCGGATGGTGCGCGGTCTCGCCGAGTCGCCGATCGTCCGGGCGGACGGTACGATCCTTGACCGGCCGGGGTACGACGCTCAGACCGGGCTCATCTACCGCCCGCTCGGGGTTGTACCGCAGATCCCTACGAGCCCCACGCGGGCCGACGCGCTGGCCGCGCGAGACCGGCTGCTCGCCGCTGTGGACGACTTCCCCTTTCGGGGGCCGTCCGATTGCGCAGCGTGGCTGGCGTCGCTGCTCACGCTGCTCCTGCGCTGGGCCTACGACGGTCCGACGCCGCTAACTCTCTACGAGGCCAACGTCCGTGCCGCCGGCAAGTCGCTGCTCGCCAGGCTGACCGCGCTGATCGCTCACGGCCGGCTGCCAGCCACGACGATCTGGCCAGCCGATGACGACGAGCAGCGCAAGAGGATCACTGCTCTGGCCCTCGCGGCCGATCTCCTCGCCCTGCTCGATAACGTAGAGGGCGTCATCGGCGGCGCCGCGCTCAATGCCGCCCTGACCACGACCACGTGGTCCGATCGGATCCTGGGTCTCTCGCAGACGACGGGCACGCTGCCGCTGTACCTCGTGATTTTCGCGACCGCGAACAACGCGGTGCTCGGGCCGGACACGGCGCGGCGTACGATCTGCATCCGGCTCGAGTCGCCGCTGGAGCGGCCGGAGACGCGGACGGGCTACGCGCACCCCGATCTGCTCGCATGGATTCGCACGGAGCGGGCTCGCCTGCTCGCCGACGCGCTGACGATCTGCCGCGCGTGGTACGTCGCCGGGCGGCCGACCGCGGCCCTGCCGGCAATGGGCTCCTACGAGGGGTGGTCCCTCGTGCGCCAGATCGTCGTGTGGGCTGGCATGCCCGACCCGCTGACGACACAGGTCGCGCTCGCCGAGACCGCCGACCGCGAGGCCGCGGAGCTACGGGCGCTGGTGGCGGGCCTCGGGGTCTGCGTCGCCGAGAAGGGCCGGCCCGTCACCTCGCGCGAGCTGATCGCGTGGACCGCGACGCCCGGGAGCGATGGGGCACGAGCGCTCCGGGACGCGCTGACGGAGATCGCCGGTGGAGCCCCCCGCGGCGGCACGGATCTCCCGACGCCAACGCGGCTGGGCGCGAGGCTCCGCCACCTACGAGGGCGGGTAGTGGGGGGGCGCGCCATCGACATCGCCCCCGGCGGCCACGCGGGCGCCGTCCGCTGGACGATCCGCGAGGCGGACGGTGGTGAGGGTGGTGACGATGGTGAGGACCCTCAGCCCAATGCTCGCGCGCGAGGATCGACGAATCAGGGGGATAGGGGCGGTGCGCTGCCGTCGGAAGCATCCTCACCATCGCCACCATCCTCACCCGCTGAGGTCCTGTCGCGCCGCCGCGTCGAGGGGGCAGAGTCGTGACGCCCCATTTCCTCGCCGTCGCGCGGCGGGACCGGGTCTGCCCCCGCTTCTTCCGCCGCTCCGCGCCATCGCCAACCGAGGCGGTCTGTCCAAGGTGTTGTCATGCCGTCTGACCCCGCGACCGTACTCCTCCTCGAACGGCTCCTCGCCGCCGTTGAAGGCTTGCGCGCGGATCTCGCCGCTGCGAGGGCGGCGCCTGCCGCTGCGCCGGTAACGGACGCGCTCTGGAAGGTGCCCGAGGTGGCCGCGTTCGTCGGCTGCTCGCGCTCGAAGATCTACCAGGGGGCCGAGGCTGGGACGATTCCGTGCATCCGCGTGGGCGGGCAACTGCGGTTCGAGCCGGACGTGATCCGCCGCTGGGCGCGGGGCGATGCCCCGGCGACCACCCGTGTCCTGCCCATTCGGCGACCCGGTGGGGGCGGGGCTTGACTTCAGGGCCGAAGAATCGGACGCTGTATTACATGATGGGCGAACCAATGCTGTCCTTTCGCGTACCGCAGAGGGTGCTCGACGCGATCAACCGCGCATCGGAGCGCGAGGAACGGACGCGCTCGAATTGGTGCCTGAAGGCGCTGCGGGAGGCTCTTGTCCGGGACGGCTACCTGCCCCGACCGAAGCTCCCAAGAAAGAGAGGCTGACGATGGCGAGCGTCTACCAGCGCGGGCCCAAGTGGTGGGTTGGCTACACGGACGCGACCGGCCGCCGCTGCGCCGTCGCCACCGGGGCGACCACGAAAACCGAGGCGCGCAAGATCGCCGCTGAGCTGGAGCACCGTGCGGACCGACAGCGGCTCGGGCTCGAAGCGCTACCCTCTGACTCGATGCTGACGGTTCGGGCCGTTTGCCACGCCTGGCTTGCCGGCATGGCGGGACGCGCGTCTTTCGAGACCGCAGCGGGTGCCATCCGCCGGCACCTGGACGGGTCGCTGGCCGACCTCTCCCTCGCTCGCCTGACAAGGCAGGCCGTCGAAGTCTTCCTCGACGGCAAGGCAGCCGCGGGGCTCGCTCCCGAGACGGTCAACAAGCTCCGAGGCATCCTCTGCGCCGCCATCAACCGCGCGCGACGCACGGGCACGTGGACCGGGCCCAACGTCGTCGCCGACGTGCCCAAGCGCAAGGTCCCGCGGCGCCCGCCCGCGTATCTTCGCGCCGAGGAGGTGGCGCCGCTTCTCCAAGCCCTCGCGCCGCACTGGCGCCCGCTGTTCGCGACCGCGATCTTCACTGGGCTGCGGCCCTCCGAGCTTCGAGCGCTCCGAAAGCTGGACGTTGACCTCGACCGCCGGTGGATCGTCGTCTGCCGGTCCGGGGGCCGGAACGTGACGAAGGGCAACCGCGTGGACGGGCTGCCCATCGCCGAGGAGCTTGTCCCCTACCTCGAAGCGGCCCTCGCCGCGTCGGGGAGCGAGCTGGTCTTTCCGGGGCGCCGCGGTGCGATGCTCGCGCGGGCGACGCCGTTCTCGACGATCCTGCGGCGGGCCATGGGGCGGGCGGGACTCGTCACCGGCTGGAAGTTCACCTGCCGCCGCTGCAAGGCGCGGGGCGAGCAGCACGTCGAACGGCACCCGAACAAGGCGGCGCGCGCCTGCGACAAGTGCGGCATGAAGCTGTGGCCGACGCCCGAAGTGCGCCCGCTTCGCTTCTACGACGCGACTCGGCACACGACGGCGAGCTTGCTCTTGCAGCGCGGCGCGCCGTTGCAGGCCGTGCAGAAGATCATGCGGCACTCGACGCCGACGTTGACGACCGAAGTCTACGGCCACCTCGCCGGGGACTACCTGCGGGCCGAGATCAACCGGCTGACGTTCGGGCTCGCCAAGCCGGAGGACGTGCCCGAGGGGGCGCCCGTCCCGGAGCTGTTGCAGGCCGCCGGGGGCGGGGACGCGCCTGGTCACTACAAAGCCGCTACAGAGGCCCCCGGGACGGCGATCGGCTCAGTCGCGACCCCTTTGGGATCGCTTGTGCCGGAACGCCGAGAAGCGGAGCGGGTGAAGGGGGTCGAACCCTCGACATCAACCTTGGCAAGGTTGCACTCTACCACTGAGTTACACCCGCAAAGAACGGCCGGCTCATAGCGCGCGGGGGAGCCGGGTGTCAAGCCGAACGGCGGCGCAGGCCCGACCACCAGCCGCGTTTCCAGCCCTTGACCGCGACGTAAATCGTTCCGACGAGCACGAGACCGCCGAACGCGGGGAGGACGGGCGCCAGAGCAGGGAAAGGGGCGCCGGCTTCGGCACGAAGCCCGGCCACGGAGATCAATCCGGCGATCCAGGCTGCAGCCGTGTTGTGCTCCGTCCAGAGCGCGCGGCGCGCGTCGAAGCGTCCGGGCGACGCCGATGCCGGTGCGGGTACGAGCCGCGGCCAGAAACGGGGGACGGTCGCGAGCAGGCGCTCGTAGTCGGCGCCGAAGCGACCGAGGAGGAAGTCCTCCTCCGCGCGAATGATGAAGTGGTACTCGCCGAAGAAGAAGCCGAGGCCGAGGGCCCACACCCTGAGATCTGGAACCTGCGCGAGCAACCCGGCAACGAGCAGGAAGTTGCCGAGGTAGAGCGGGTTGCGCGTGAAGCGGTATGCGCCAGCCGTGTTGAGCACGCCGGCGGCGAGGATCCGCCCCTGGTTGCTGCTGTCTGTCGTCACGACGCCGCGGACCCAGCCGCGCAGCAGCTGTCCGAGGACGCATAGCGCGATGCCGAGCCCCATGCCCAGCCGCATGACTGCGCTTGGCGCCGGACCGTGTCGAAGGTCGTCGACCGCGAGCCACAGCGCCGCCCCGATGAAAGGGACCGGCGTCAGCCCCCGCCAGCGGAAGAGCCAACGGCCGATTCGCACGGACAGTGCGGAGGAGGCGCCGGCCATCGGGCCGTGGCTATAACCTGCTCGCCTTGGCGATGCAACGGTGCGATCCCCAGCGGAACCAGATAGGGTGCGACGCATGCGGGTGCCGCGCTGGCTCTCGACATACCGCCGCCTCTGGGGACTGCTCCTCGTACAGCGGCGGACGCTGCTACTCGCGCTGACCGCGATGGCTCTGGGGGCCGGTGCGACCGGGGCCTTCGCGACCCTGACCGGCCCGGCCCTCCGGCTCTTGTTCACGGGAGGAGAAGTCCCGCCCTCGTTCGGTGGGAGATGGGGGGCGTGGCTGCGCGCGCTACCGGCCGCCGAGTTGCGGGCCGCCCTTCCGGCGGCACTGCTCGGACTGGCGGCCGTTCGCGCGGCCTGCGCGTTCGTCCAGGCGGACAGGGCCGGGGCGCTGACGCTGCGTGCGGTCGCGGGCCTTCAGGAGGCGTTGCACGGTCGGCTGCTCTCGCTGCCGATGTCCTACGTCCAGGCGACCCACACGGGCGATCTATTCTCGCGCTTCGGCAACGACCTGGGCGAGGTCCAGCGGGCCATCTCCCAGGGACTCGTGAGCTCCGTCCGCGACTCCCTCCAAATCCTCGCGCTCATCGGGGTCTCCGCGCTGCTCGACGTTCGCCTGCTGTTGCTCGCGCTGCTCACCGTCCCGGCGACGCTCTTGCCGATTGCCCGCTTCGCGGCCGCCCTGCGCAGGGTTGCGGCAGAAGCACAGGCGCGCCAGGCACGCCAGGTCGTTGCCGCCCAGGAGGCAATTTCCGGCGCGGCGGTGCTCCAGGCATACGGCGGTGAAGTGTCCGCGCTGCGCGCTTTCGGGAGCGGCGAGGTCGAACTGCTCGGTCTCGAGCGCCGTTCCTTCGCGATTCGCGCAGCCTTCACGCCGACTCTCGAGTTGATTGCCATTTCGGCGCTCGCCCTGGTGCTCGCCGCCATTCGGGGCCACACGGCCACGGTTGCCCCCGATGCCCTCCTCTCCTTCCTGGGCGCCATCCTGCTCACGTACCAACCGCTCAAGTCCCTCGCGAATGGCAGCCAATGGGTCGTGCCGGGACTGTCGGCCGCCGATCGGATCTTCACGGTGATCGACGCGGTGCCGGCCATCGCCGACCGCCGCGGGGCGCGGTCGATCGAACGGGCGCAGGGGTCGCTGCACTTCCAGGGGGTGGCCGTGCGCTACGGCGAGCGAAAAGTGCTCTCCGACCTCACGCTGTCGATCGAGCCGGGCGAGCAGGTGGGGATCGTCGGCCCGAGCGGAGCTGGCAAGACCACCCTGTTGCACCTGGTGCCGCGCTTACTCGACCCGAGCGCCGGGATGGTCGCCCTCGACGGCGAAGACCTGCGCGGCTTGTCGCTCGCCTCGCTCCGGCGGCAAGTGGCCCTCGTGTCGCAGGACGTCTTCCTGTTCGATGCCTCCATCGAGGAAAACGTCGCGGCCGCCGCGCCCGGCAGCAGCCCCGCGCGCGTCGAAGCCGTGCTGGAGGCGGCTGGAGCACTGGAATTCGTCCGCGACCTGCCCGACGGCGTGCAGACGAGGATCGGCGAGCGCGGCGCCTCGTTGTCGGGTGGCCAGCGGCAAAGGTTGTCGATCGCCCGCGCGCTCCTCAAGGATGCGCCGATTCTGCTGCTCGACGAGGCGACGAGCGCGCTGGACGGAGCGACCGAGGCGCAGGTGCAAGGTGCCCTCGCTCGGCTGGTTCAGGGGCGCACCGTCCTCGTCGTTGCCCATCGCCTCTCCGCTGTCCGCGGTGCCGATCGGATCGTCGTCCTGGACGGTGGCCGGATCGTCGAGGAGGGGTCACCTGCGCGCCTCTGGATGGCGGGCGGGTTATACCGCCGTCTGTGCGACTTGCAGCGAGGCGCCCAGGCCGAAGGATGACAATGTTTGGGACATGGCGAGGCGAAGATCGGGGGCCGAGGGAGAGGGTGACGAGCCCGATTTGACCGAGGTCATTGAACGGCCGTTCGGTGCGGAGCTGACACCCGTCGGGGCAGACCCTCGGATCGTCGAGGATGCGTCGGCCGAGCTCGGTCCAGTCGAACCGACGGATCCGCCGACGGATCAGGCTCCGGATATCACCCCCGACCAGCTCGAGAGCAGAAGCCCGGCCTCGGAGGAGCAGGAGACGGTTCGGCCGGCCGCAGCGCCCAGGTTCATCCACGAAGGCGACTGAGCGTCCCGCCGGTCGTTCGCCCGGACCTCAGACGCCCCAGATGAAATGCGCGCGAATTCCGAGGTCGCGAAGGCGCAGCCGCGCCGCATCCGGACCGAGGATCTGGCCACCGAAACGCGGGACCGCTATGTGAAATTCGGCGCCGTAGAGCTCGGCCGCCGAGTGGAAGAGCGTCCAGCGGCTCTCGGTCTCTGCATCGGCGAGCTGCTCGATCGGCACCGCGTCGAGAAGGATGCCCGTCGCACGCGCGTCGCTCTGGATTGCGGTGACGTCCGGCTGGTGGTTCCGCAACGAGCCGTTGATTACGAGCGGCTGCGGAAAGCCCGGCAGCCGGGCGCGTACGTCCAGGTAGGTGAGCGATCGGAAGAATTCCGCCATCAGGAGCACGAGCCTGCTCCTCGCGGTTCCGATGCCCTGCACCTCGGCTTCGAAGGTCTCCACGCTCCCCTCCTGCTCGAAGATAGGGACGACCCCGTCCGGGAACCGCGAGGCTGGCGAGAGCGCCGCCGAGCGCGCCCTCGCCGCCTCGGCTTCGCGGCCGGTCGACCGACCGTCAGGTCAGCTCGGCGCGCCGTCCGGCGTTGATCAGCTCGCGCACGCGCTGCCCGCCCTTCTTGCCGATCTTCGAGAAGAACTCGGGCCCCCGCTCCTGCAGGACGCGCTCGCCACCCTTGCGTCCGGCCTCGACGACGCTCATCGTCGTCGCCTTGTGGCCGTGCGTCGCAACCTTCCGTGCCTTCGCCATGGCCTTCCTCCTTCGGCGGCGCTCACTTCCAGACGTCGCCGCCTTCCGAACGAAAGCTAATCATCCGGCGGGCCGGCCCCCGGGGAACGGGCGTCCGGGGATCGCCGCGCTTGATTTCGGTGGAGTGTTGGCGCAGAAGCAGGAACGCCATGTCCGCAGAGCTGCCCGGGGCCGAGATCGCCGTCGTCGGAGCGGGTGCTGTCGGCTGTTCCGTGGCGTGGCGCCTCGCCCAGGCGGGCCACTCGGTCGTGGTCGTCGAGAAGACCAGGCCCGGGGCAGAGACCTCGTCTGCGGCTGGAGGGATCCTCGCGGCGCAGATCGAGGGGGAGGAGGACGGGCCGCTCTTCCGCTTTCTCCAGAGGAGCGAGCGGGCGTACGCAGAATTCGCTGCCGAGTTGCGTGAAGCGTGCGGGCAGGAGCCGGGTTACCGGCGCTGCGGCGCGTTCAGGCTCGCTCTGGACGAGGTGGAGGCCGAGCTGCTCGCACGCGCCCATGCTTGGCAGCGCGCGGCGGGCCTCGCCGTGGAGCGGCTCGACGGCTCGGCGGTCCGCGAGCGCGAGCCGGCGCTCTCATCCGAGATCCAGGCCGCGCTCTGGTTCGAGGACGCGGGGCAGGTGGACGCCCAACGGCTGGTCCCGGCGCTCTGGTCGGCCTGCCAGAAAGCCGGTTGCCGGCTCGTGATCGGGGAGGCGCGCCGGATTCTCGCCGAGTCGGGTCGGGTCGCAGGGGTGGACGTCGATGGGAGGCGGCTGGCTGCGTCCGCGGTGGTCATCGCTGCCGGGAGCTGGAGCGCGCTCATAGAGGGGTCGGGCCTCCCGGTTGCGAGCGTCCGGCCGGTCCGCGGGCAGATGGTCCGCTTCGATCTGGCGCCGCCCGTGCGCAGCATCGTGTTCGGGGCGCACGGATACCTCGTGCCCCGGGTGGACGGCCACCTGCTCGTCGGCTCGACGATGGAGGAGGTCGGCTTCGACAAGTCCGTCACCGACGCGGGCATCCGAAGGCTGCTGGCGCTGTCCGAACGTCTCTGCCCCGAGCTCGGCCGCCGGCCGGTGGGCGCGCTTTGGGCCGGTCTGCGCCCTGCCTGCGGCGACGGGCTACCGGCGCTCGGGCCACTGCCGGGGATCGGCGGTCTGCACCTCGCCACCGGCCACTTGCGTAACGGCATCCTCCTGGCGCCCGCGACCGCGGAGGTCCTCGCCGCGTCGGTCCAAGGGAGACCGTACGAGTTGCCGGCGGAGCTTCGCGCCGCCCGGCTCGCCCCCTGATCGCCCCTCAGGGCTTCGGGCGCGCGATCGCCTCGCCGACGGCCCCGACGGCCCCGAGGACATCCATCGCCGGGAAGGGCACGAAGACCTTGTTCGCGCTTCCCTGCGCAACCGCCTGGAGCGTCTCGAGGTATTTCACCGTGAGCAGGGCCGCGTCGGGCTTGCCGTCGTGAATCGACTGGTAGACGAGCCGCGTCTGCTCGGCGGTTGCCTGGGCGGCGAGGATCTTCGCCTGCCTCTCACCCTCGGCGCGGGCGATGGCGGCGTCGCGCTCGCCCTGCGCCCGGAGGACCGCCGACTGCTTCTCGCCTTCGGCCTTCAGGATGGCGGAGGCCTTGTCGCCCTCGGCCTTCGTGACCTCGGCGCGTCGCTCGCGCTCGGCGGTCATCTGCAGGTTCATGGCCTGCTTGATGGAGGCGGGCGGTTCGATCTCGCGCAGTTCGACGCGGGTCACCTTGACGCCCCACTTCTCGGTCGCCTCGTCCATGACGATCCGCAGCTTGTTGTTGACCGTCTCGCGCGAGGTCAGCGTTTCGTCGAGCGCGAAGCCGCCCATGATGTTGCGCAGGTTGGTCATGACCAGTTGCTCGATGGCGAGCACGAGGTTCTGGACCTCGTAGAGCGCCTTCACCGGATCGATGATCTGGTAGTAGATGACGCTGCCCACCTGCATGCCGACGTTGTCGTGCGTGATGACGGGGACCTGCTCGAAGCCCATCACCTGCTCGCGCAGGTCGACGTACGACGTGGTCCAGAGGCGGCCGTCGCGCTTGAGGAGGATCTGCCGCGGCTTGTCGAAGATCGGGATGATGACGTTCAGGCCGCTCTTGGCGAGCCGGTCGAAGCGGCCGAGCCGCTCGATCACCATCACCTGCGCCTGGGGGATGATCTTCACCCCCGAGGCGACGAAACCCAGCACCACCAAAGCCAAAACCACGAGAACGATCGTCACGGCGACCTTCCTTTCCAGATCTCCCCCTGGAGCTTTGCCGCCCGCACGCAGAGCTTGAGCCCTTCCACCCTCACCACCACCGCGGCCTGCCCTGGTTCCAGCGTGGAGCCGTCCTCGCTGAACGCCGTCCAGCGCTCGCCACCGACCTTCACCGTGCCGGGCGCGTAGACGTCCCCCACCCGCTCGACCACCTCGACCTGCTTGCCCGGCAACGCCTCGGCGTTGGTCGAGACAGACCTACCGGCGGGCGACAGGATCCGCAAGAAGATCGGCCGGGCCGCCGCCAGCAGGACCGCGGAGCCGATGGCGAACAGGAGGATCTGGCCTTCGAGCCCGAGCCCCAGGGCGGCGCCAATTGCGGCGCCGGCCGCTCCCACCGCCGGCCAGAGCAGGACGAAGGCGTGCGTGTAGAGTTCCCCTCCCAACAGGAGCAGCGAGAGGATCCCCCAAGTCTCCCAGCCGAGCGGCACGAGCGGCAGTCTGCCCGTCCGTCGCCCGGCGCGCAATCCACCTGGCGGCTTTTCGTCGTTTCGGTGGGCGGCCCTCCAGGCAGGTGCCCCCGCGGCCGTCTCTCGACGCCCTCCGCCCGTTCTGCTGCATTGCCGGCCATGCGACACACCTCCCGATCGATCCTTGCCTGTCTCGCCGCCGCCCTGGGCTGTCTCGCCGCACCTCTCGCCGAGGCCCAACTCGTGGTCTCGGCCGTCCGCGAGACCCAAAAGATTCGCCCCGCGGATCCGGCGCCCCCGGTACAGAGCGCCATCGCGCTCTCCTGCGCGCAGAACGAGTTCTGCGCGTTCCAGGTCGCCGTGACGGCGCCAGCCTCGGGCGCGGCGACCGTGGACGACGTCTCGCTCGGCGATCTCGCCGGTCCCTCGGGAGCCACCCTGGCCGGCAGCGCGGCGCTCGTCTACCGCGAAGGCGAGATGAACGTGACCACGCCCTCGAACGGCTCGGGCGCGACCGGCCTCTGGCCGGATCCGATGATCCCGAAGGTCGACGACTGGTATGGGGAGACGCGCGCCGCGTTCCCCGCCCAGGTCACGGCCGGCCAGACGCAGGCCTTCTGGGTCGAGCTGCACGTCCCCACCGGCCAGGCGCCCGGCACCTACGCCGGAACCGTCGCCGTCACGACGACTGGCACGACCGCGACGCTCTCGGTCACGGTGCGGGTTCGGGCCTTCGAAATCCCGTCCACGTCCTCGCTGCCCTCCGCCTACGGGATGGGGTGGGACGGCCCGTGCGTCGGCCACTTCGGCGGCTACGGCCCGCCGAACTGCACCGACCCCCAGCTCGAGGTGCTGAACGGCCTCTACGCCCGCGACGCCCTGAACCACCGGATCACGATCAGCATGCTCGTCTACGCACCGCCCGTGCAGAACGGGCAGGGAAGTTTCACGAACTTCGATTCGCTCTACGGCCCCTTCCTCCAGGGTGACGCGCTGACGGGCCAGGACCAGCTTCAGGGCGCCCGCGTCACCGCGCTTCAGTACGTGGGCGACCAGTCCTCGGCGTCGTACGCGGCCTGGGCCACCCACTTCAAGGCGCAGGGCTGGTTCGATCGCCTCTTCGACTACACCTGCGACGAGCCCCCCCGGGGCTGCGCCTGGAGCGACATCGCGAACCGCGCGGCCATCGTCCACGCCGGCGACCCCGACTTCCGCACGCTCGTGACGACCTCCGTCGCCCAGGCGCAGCAGAACGGCGTCTTCTCCTCCATCGACATACTCGTGCCCATCATCAACGAGATGTACGACCCCTCGGCCGGCAGCCAGCGTGCGAGCTACGACTCGTTCCTGTCGGCCCCGAACAGGCTTCTGTGGCTCTACCAGGCGTGCGAGCCGTCGAGCACCTGCTCGAGCGGCAACGTCGGCGGGCAGCCCGGCTGGCCGACGGTCTTCATCGACGAGCCGGCGATCACCAATCGGATCATGCAGTGGATGGATTTCGCGTACCAGGTGCAGGCGGAGCTCTACTACGAGACGACCTACGCGATGGAGACGCAGGACGCCTGGCAGAGCCAGTACGAGTTCGGCAACAACGGCGATGGCTCCTTCTTCTACCCCGGGAAACCGTCCGTCATCGGCGGCACCCACGACATCCCGATCGAGAGCTTCCGGCTGAAGATGCTCAGGGAGGGGATGCAGGACTACGAGTACCTGACCCGGCTCGCGCAGCTCGGCGACGGCGCCTTCGCGCAAGCGGAGCTCGGGAAGGTCGTGACCGCGGCGAATTCGTTCACGTCGGATCCGGCCGTCCTCGAGCAGGCGCGGTTCGACATGGCGGGCGAAATCGAGAAGGACCTCGGGGTCTCGTCCGACGGGAGCGCCGGCACGTCCGGAGGAACCAGTGGCGTGGGCAGCACCGGCGGCTCGACGACGGGCGGCTCGACCTCGGGCGGCGGGTCCGGCGGCAGCTCGAGCGGGGGCGCGGGAGGTACGACCGGCTCCGGCACGGCCGGCGGTGCATCGGGCGGCGGCTCTACCGGAGGGACCGGCTCCGGCGGTTCTGTCGCGGACGGAGGCAGGGGCACGGGCGGAACGACCGGTATGGCCGACGCCGGAACGACCGCCGTCGAGGCCATCTCCGGCACGAGCGATGCGGGGACGGGGGGCGGCGCTGTTTCTTCGTCGAGCGCGACGCGCCATGCGACGGCCTCGTGCGGCTGCGCGGCCGGCGACGGAGGAGCCGCCGCCGCGGCGTGGGACATCCTCGTTCTGGCCATGTCCGCGGTCGAACTGCGCCGGCGACGGGCGTAACGCGCTATAATCCAGCGGCAGATGGCCGGAAAGCCCGAGGCGGCGCTCGAGGCGCTCGGCCCCTACCGCTGTCTGCGCAAGCTCGCAGTGGGCGGGATGGGGGAGGTGTGGCTCGCCGAGGCGAGCGGGGCGGGCGGCTTCCGCAAGCGGCTCGTGATCAAGGCCGTTCGTCCCGACCGGGCGGAAGAGCAGGAGGTCACGCAGGCCTTCCTCGACGAGGCGAAGGTCTGGGCGCTGCTCACCCACCCGAACATCGTGCCGCTCTACGACTGCGCATGGCTCGAGGGCCGGCTCTGCCTCGTCATGGAGTACGTCGAGGGCGCGGACCTGCGCGAGCTCGTCCTCGCGGCGACGAGGCTCCGCCGCGCGGTGCCCGGGCCGATCGCCGTGCACCTCGTCGCGCAAGTCGCAGCGGCGCTCCATGCCGCCCACGAGGCGCGGGGGCTGGACGGCCTGCCCCTCGGCGTCGTCCACCGCGACGTCTCGCCCCACAACGTCCTCGTCGACCGCGGCGGCAACGCCCGCCTCTGCGACTTCGGAATCGCCCGCAGCGTCCTGCGGCTGACGCGCACGAAAGCCGGGAAGTTCAAGGGCAAGTTCGCCTACGTTTCGCCCGAGGCGATCCGCGGCGAGCAGGTCGACCGCCGCGGCGACGTCTTCGGCCTCGGTGTGCTGCTCTACGAACTCCTGGCGCTTCGGAGGCCCTTCTATGGCGACGGCCCGGTCGGGCTCCTGCGCGCGATCCTCGAGACCGAGCCGACGCCCCTCCGCGAGGTGCGTCGCGACGCTTCGGTGCGGCTCGCCCACGTCATCGAGCGGGCGCTGGCCAAGGACGCGGGCGCGCGCTATCCGACCGCCGAGTCGATGCGGCAGTCGCTCCTCGAGACCCCCGAGGGGCAATCGATCGTTCCCGTTGCGCGTCTCTCGGACTGGTTCGACGGGCTGACGGGGCTCGGCAGCACCTGGCAGGAGACGCAGCCACGCTACCTCGACCTGGCCGCTCGCTCGGCCGCGCGCGCCGTCGACGTCGATGGAGAGCCGGAGGAGGACTCGGGGACTCCGGACACCGCCGAGGCGCGTCGGCTGCCCGCCTTCGACGGCATGGAGGACCGCACCGATCCGGTGATGGTCCCGCCCCGGCCGATACTTGGCGTCACGCCGGCGCCGCCCGCCAAGGCCGTCCGTGCCTCGCCGCCGAAAGTGGCGCCGGCTGGCCCCGAGGTCGATCCCGAGGCCACGATCTCCCACACCGGGCCTTTGGGCGAGGCCGAGCCGACTGGGCCCGTCAGGCCCGCGCCCCGGCCGTTCGTTCGGCTTTGGCTGTTCGGGGAATACGGTGCATGGATCGTCGGCGGCGTGATCGCCGGCGCACTCCTCACCTGGTTGATCGTCCGGCACCTTCAGTGACACGCGTCGAAGGCGCTCGCCCCGCGCATCGAGGCGGGGCGGTCGGTGAACCGATTGGACCAGGGGTTCACTCGACCCAGTCGGCGACGAACAGGTCCTGCTCACCCGGCGCGGCGGCGTTTCGTTCGCTCACCCACGCGAGTTGGTGGCCGTCGGGCGACACGGCGGGCGCGACGTCTGCGCCGGGCGCGAAGGTGATCCGCTCGAGGTCCTCCCCATCCGCGTCGATTCGGAAGACGTCGAAGTCGAGGCCCGCGGCGTCGTCCGCATTCGAGGTGAAGACGAGCTGCGCGCCCCCCGGAAACCACGACGGCTGCCGATTCGCCCGAGCGTCGGGCCCGATGGCTTTGATGCGGGGCGCGGCCGCCTCGTAGAGCAGCGCCGGCAGCAGCTCGATCCGGCTCGCCGCCGGCGCGGGCGGCTCGGCGCGCGTGGCGCCGCGCGTCGACGCCCAGGCGAGCTTCTGCCCGTCGGGCGAGAACGCCGGGCTCGCGTCTACGCCGGGGCCGGAGTCGAGCGGGTGCGGCGCGCGGGCGCCCGCCGGCCAGATCCAGAGCTTGCTCCCCGCAGGGGCCGCGAGCGGGCAGGCCCAGTCGCCCCGGCTCGACTGGACGCAGGGACCCGCCTGCGACAGGGGCCAACCGGGCGGCGGAGCGGGCGCGGCGATCGCGGACAGATCCCCGCCCGACGCGAGGTCGACCCGCTTCGGAACCGGAACGCCGCCGTCGGCGCCCACGGGCAGCGTCTCGAAGGCGACCGCTCGGCCGTCCGCGGAGAAGCGCGGCGCGAGCGCCCGCGTTCCGAACGAAAGCTGGCGGACGTTGCGCAGGTGGATCTCGGCAGGTTCACGGAGCGGATCGTGGCTCGCGTCGACGGTCGCAGGCGGGAGTGGGGCCCGTGGGGCCTCGGCCGCCATCTCGCCGCCCTGCGGGCAGCCGGCCAGCACGGCCGTCAGCCCGATCGATGTCGCGATCCGGAGGAGCATGCCACACGAACGTACCGGCCCGGCACGGGCTCTGCAATGTTCTCGACCCGGTCGGCGTTCCGGGAAACTGTGCTACGCTCGTCAGGTACCATGAAAGTACCCGCCGCGGCCCTCGCCCTGGCGTTCGCCGCCTGCCAGAAGCCCCGCGCCCCCGCGCCGGTCCCCGACCGCGACGTCCAGGCCGCCTCGCCTCGCGTCCACCTCGTGGGACCCGGCGCGCCCAAGCGCGAACCCGCTGCGCCGCCGGCCGTCGAACCCGGCCGCCCGGTCTGCCCCCCGGGCGGCGATCCGCTCGACCGCTCCGAACGGGCGTTCGACGCCAAGGACG
Source organism: Pseudomonadota bacterium (assembly GCA_027451705.1). Lineage (GTDB taxonomy): Bacteria > Myxococcota > Myxococcia > Myxococcales > JAKAPL01 > JAKAPL01. The sequence goes on along the minus strand of DAIDIT010000232.1, from coordinate 7,192 downwards.
ACGCGCTGGCGCTCGCCTGCGCGGAGGAAGCGCTCCTCGACGACCCGGACAACGCGACCGCCGAGCACGACCGGGCCGCGGCGCTCGCGGCCCTCGGACGGGTGGACGAGGCCAAGATCGCCTACACGCACGCCCTGGCGCTCGACCCCGAGGACCCCGAGATCCTGCTCGGCGCGGCGGACCTCTACCTGGGCCAGCCCGGCGGGCGTGACGAGGACGAGATCGCGCTCGCTTACGCGCAGCGCGGCGAGCGCAGGGCGCGCCGGCGCAGCCCGGAGCTGCTCGAGCAGCTCGAACTGCTCCAGGGGATGGCGCTCTCCGACCTGGGCCGGCCGACCGACGCCCTGCCGGAGCTGGACCAGGCGCTCGAGCGCGAGCCCAAGGATCTCGACGCCCGCTACGAGCGCGGGGCGGCGCTCTTCGAGCTGTGCCGGTTCGCCGAGGCACGCGCGGACCTCGCGCAGGTGCTCGATGCCCTGCCGGACGACGCCTGGGCGCACCACGAGATGGGGCTGGTGCTCGAGCGGCTCGGCGACGCCCGCGGTTCGCGGGCCGAACTTGCCCGCGCGACCGAGCTCGATCCGAAAGACTTCCCGGCGCCGATCGACGTCTCGATGGCCGACTTCACCCGAATGGTTCAGGACGCGGTGGCCGGGCTGCCCTCCGACTTGCGGAACGATCTCGGCAAGACGCCCGTCGGGGTGCAGGACGTGCCCGACCTCGAGGACCTGACCGTCGACGACCCGCCGCTCTCTCCGACGATCCTCGGCCTCTTCCGCGGCGATCCGATCGACGCGGACGCAGGCGTACAGCCCGGCGCGGCGTGCCCGCAGGAGGCGCGGGCGATCGTGATCTACCGCGAAAACCTCCTCCGCGCCGTCCGGAGCCGCGGCGAGCTGCGCGACCAGGTGCGCGTCACGCTGCTTCACGAACTCGGCCACCTGCGCGGCGCCGACGACGACGAGCTGCGCCTCGAGGGACTCGAATAGCCGGCGCCCGAATTCCTTCCCCCGCGAAGCGGGGAAGCGGCAGAAACGGCCCCGGCGACCGGCCACATTTCATGGTAGGGTTTGCGCCGTGACAAAGCCGCTGCTCTCGTTTCTCGCCCTCGCCGCGCTCGGGTGTCATGGCCAGCCGGCGTCGCGCGGTGCCTGGACCCACGTCGCCGAGGCGCGCCGCCCGGCGTCGGCCGGCCAACCCGGTTCGATCGTGAGCGACGGCGAGCTCAAGCCGTTCCTACCGGCGAGGCTGTTCGGCCAGGCCGGGGGCTTTCCCCAGGGGAGCATGACGCGGATGCGCGAGCGCGCACTCTCGGAGGTCACGCGGGCCTACGGCGCCGACACGGCCGAGCTGAAGCTCCTCGACGCCCGCTTCGAGCCGCGCGCCACCGAGGCCATCCGGGCCATGGCCGAGGAATCGGAAGACGACGACAGCGAGGCGCACCGACTCGTCCTGCCCGGCGCGATCGGCTACTCCCGCTACGACAAGGCCGAGCGCGTCGCCGAGGCCCAGGTCGTCGTCGGCGGCCGCTTCATCGCGAGCGCGACGGTTCGCGCCGCGCAGGACGCGCAGGCCGCCGCCGCCGCGCTCCAGGCCGTCGACACCCTCGGGCTCTCGCGGCTCGCGCATCCGGACGGCCGCGGCGAGCCCAGCGCCTCGGAATGACCCGCAAGGAGTTCAGCGAAGAGCTGGAGCAGCTCCGGCGGGCCTGGGCCGAGTCCGCCGACCCGCTCGGCTCGCACGGTTGCCGGAGCTGCGAGCAGTGTGCGGCCTGCATGTTCTGCGAGAGCTGCCGCGACTGCTACCGCTGCACCCACTGCCAGGGCTGCCGCGAGTGCAGCCACTGCTCGCACTGCGCGGGCTGCGCCGGCTGCCACGCCTGCGCCTACTGCGTGCAGTCCGAGCGGTGCACCGGGTCGAGCTACCTGACGCTCTGCCGGAGCTGCGCCGACTGTACCTACTGCTTCGGCTGCGTCGGCCTCGTCCGCAAGGACTTCCACATCCTGAACCGCCCCTACGGCCGCCAGGAATACTTCCAGCTCGTCAAGGCGCTCCGCTCCGAGCTGTCGCTCGGTTAGCCGGTGGATCCCGCCGCGGCGCTCGCGATCCTCGACGACCCCGCGGGCGCTTTGCCGCTCCCGGCGCGCGTCCGAGCCGCCGAGGCGCTTGGCGCCGACGACCCGCGGCCCGACCGCCCTCCGCTGGCCGTCGCCGCGGGCCCGTTCTGGCGTGGGACCGATCCCCCGGCCGGCGCGTACAACGAGTGGCCACGGCGGCGCCACGTCCTCTCGGCCTTCACGATCGATCCCTACCCCGTGACCGTCACCCAGTACGGCCGATTCATCGCCGACGGGGCATACCGGCGCCGCGAGCTCTGGAGCGAGGTCGGCTGGGCCTTCGTCGCTTCCGGTCGCCCGCTGCCGCGCTTCTGGGACGAGGCCGGCTGGGAGGCGTACGTGACGCCCAACCGGCCCGTCGTCGGCGTCAGCTTCCACGAGGCCGAGGCGTACGCCCGCTGGGCCCGCGGCCGGTTGCCGACCGAGGCCGAGTGGGAGCGCGCGGCTCGGGGCGAGGACGGGCGCGAGTACCCGTGGGGCGAGGGCTTCGACCCCGCGCGCTGCCACCACCGCGGCGGCCACCGCGGCACCCTGCCCATCGGCTGCTTCCCCGGGGGATGCTCGCCGGCCGGTGCGTTCGACATGGCCGGCAACGTCTGGGAGTGGTGCCAGGACTTCTTCGACCCCGCCTACTACGCCCGTGCCCCCGAGCTCGACCCGCGCGGTCCGGCCGATGGCGAGCTCCACGTCGCCCGCGGCGGCGGCTGGAACGCGATGCCCGGGCAGCTCCGCTGCGCGAACCGCAACGCCTGGCCTCCCGAGGCGCGCTACTCGAACCTGGGCTTCCGGCTCGCCGGCCGGTCGGGGTAGAAGGGGGAGGCCGCCGGGCCACTCGGTACTCCGAGTGCCACGGGCGGCACGTCTTCAGTTGTCCGTGCCACGCCAAAGACGGATGGAGGCTTGCCTGGCATTGCACGCGGGTAGGCAGAGAGGCGCCGAAAGATGCTCGTCGCAGAGAGTCGCGCGCACCGCACCCTGATCCTGCGCTTGCAGCGCAAGGACGTCCTCCACGACGCCATCCTGACCGCCTGCCAGGAGAAGGGCGTCCGCTGCGCCGCCGTGCGCGGCCTCGGCGCGTTGGAGGAGGCCGAGCTCGTCGAGTACGATCAGGCGAAGAAGGTCTACAAGCCGAGCCAGACCTTTCGCGCCGCGATGGAGCTCCTCTCGCTGCAGGGCAACGTGAGCGAGAAGGACGGGGCGCCGTTCCTGCACCTGCACGCCGCGGTCTCGCGCGAGCGCGAGGACCAGGTCCGCCGCATCGAGGTCCTCGGCGGGCACCTCGTCCGCGCCGTGGTCTTCGCCGCAGAGGTCACCCTCGACTGCTACGACGACATCCGCCTGCACCGCCTCCCCGACGCGGAGACCGGCCTGGCCCTCTGGGGCCGCTGCGAGCCGTCGTAGCCGCACCTGGGTCCAGGTCCCAATCTTTCGGCGCGAGCGAAGCGTTCGCGAAGGCGAGGGCGGACCCTCTGACCGCGACCGCGACGAATGAGGGCACGGCGCGCTGCCTCGTCGAGCCCGCGAGGGACCCTCGGTGCTCCTCGCACGCCAGGGTGGGCCGCGGACGTCGCGGACCCGCGCGTGGCCGGGCCCCTGGCCTCGGCTCTTTCGAACTGGTAGGAAGGGCGCCCCTTGGCGCGCGTCGATCTCCGGAAGTTGAACCCGCCGCAGCGGGAGGCGGTGTTGCACGCGGGGGGGCCGCTGCTCGTGCTCGCGGGGGCGGGGAGCGGGAAGACGCGGGTCATCAGCCATCGGATTGCTTTCCTGATGCTGGAGCGCGGGGCGCCGCCGGAATCGGTGCTCGCGATGACCTTCACGAACAAGGCAGCGGCGGAGATGCGCGAGCGGGTGGCCTCGCTCGTCGGCGCTCGCCAGGCGCGGGCGGCGACGATCGGCACCTTCCACGCCTTCGGGCTCGGGCTGGTGCGGGCGCACGCGAAGGCGCTGGGTTTGGGGTCGCGCATCGGAATCGCGGACGCCTCGGACCAGGCGCAGATCCTCCGGCGCTGCTTGCGCGATGCGCGGATCGACGACCGCAAGTTCGACCTCTGGCGCGTGCTCGCGCTCATCTCGCGCGCGAAGGGCGAGGGCCGCGAGCCGGAGCCGGGGCTGGAAGGACGCGGGGACGACTACGACCTCGCGGCGCACGTCGCCTTCCCCCGCTACCAGCGGGCGCTGCGGACGATGGGGCTCGTCGACTTCGACGACCTGATCGCGCTTCCGGCGGCGCTCCTCTCGGGCGATCCGGCGCTGCGCGCGCGCGTGCAGGCGGAACACCGCCACCTCCTCGTGAACGAGTACCAGGACACCAGCGCGGGGCAGCTCCGGCTGCTGTCGCTCCTCGCCGGGGAGCGGCCGGATCTGTGCGCGGTCGGGGACGACGACCAATCGATCTACGGCTGGCGCGGCGCCGTGCTCGAGAACATCCTCTCGTTCGACCGCCACTTTCCCGGCGCGCGCGAGATCCGGCTCACGCAGAACTACCGCTCGACGGGCGCGATCCTCAAGTGCGCCAACGCGGTCATCCAGGGAAACCCGCGGCGCAAGCCGAAAGAGCTGTGGACGGACCGCGGCGACGGCGAGGCGGTGGAGCGCGTCGTGCTGCCGGGCGAGGCCGAGGAGGCGAGCTTCGTGACCGACCGGATCCGCGACCTGCAGGCGCGCGGCCGCCCGCTCGACCAGATCGCGGTGCTCTTCCGCACCAACGCGCAGAGCCGGGCCTTCGAGGAGGCGTTCCGCGCGGCGGGACTGCCCTACGACGTCGTCGGCGGCCCGGCGTTCTTCGACCGCAAGGACGTGAAGGATCTGGTCGCCTACCTCAAGCTCGTCCACAACCCCGACGACGAGCCGTCGTTCCTGCGCGTCGCGAACGTCCCGCCGCGCGGCCTCGGCGAGGCGACGATGGAGAAGCTCCAGGCGAAGGCGCTCGCGGACGGCACCACGGTTCCGGCCGCGGCGCGCGGGGGCCTCGAGGCGCTCGGGCCCGCGGGTCAGCGGCTCGAGTCGTTCCTCGCGCTGCTCGACGAACTGCGCGGGCTCTTCTCGGGGGCGCCGCTCGGCGCCGCGGCGCGCGCGCTGGTCGACCGCGTCGGCCTGCGCGAGTCGGCGCGCGCGGGCGTCGACTCCGCGGCGGCGGGGCAGCGGCGTGCGGACGCGCTCGACGCGATCTGCGCAAACCTCGACGCCTACCAGTCCTCCGACCGCCGGCCGACGCTGGCGGGCTGGCTCGCGCGGCTGGCGCTCGACGGCCGCGGCGAGGAGGCGGCGCCCGGCGAGGGCGGCCGGGTGGTGCTGATGACGCTGCACAGCGCGAAGGGGCTCGAGTTCCCGGTGGTCTTCCTCGTCGGCCTCGAGGAGGGGCTCCTGCCGCACGGGGGAATGCAGGGACAGCCTCCGGATCTCGAGGAGGAGCGGCGACTCTGCTACGTCGGGATCACCCGCGCCCGCGAGCGGCTCTTTCTCACGCGCGCCGCGGCGCGGCAGCGGCGCGGGCAGACCGCCCCACGCACGCCGTCGCGCTTCCTCGAGGCGCTGCCCGCGGACTGCGTTCGCACCGTCGATCTCGCCGCGCGCGTCGCGCCCGAGGCGTTCGCCACCTCGAAGTTCTGGCAGATGGTGGGCATGGACCCGAACGGCGACGGCCCGGGCCGCCCGTAGGCGTCCGAGCGAGACGAGGCGCGCCAACTCGAAGCGTCGATGCGCCTTGAACTCCGAGGCCCCGATCGACTTCACGGACTTGACCGCGACCAGGTCGACCGATCGGTCGAATCGGGGCCGCTTCGGACGGAATCTCGGCGGTGAAGGGGCCGGGGGGGCTCGGAAAGCGGCTGCGGCTGTGGTATGGGCTGCGGCGAATACGGCGGGTCGGGCGGAGGCACTCTCGGATGGCGCTGTCGGCAGGACGGGTGGGGACGGGCGAGACGTCGCCCGCGGAGTCGGGGCGGGCGAAGACCGCGCCCTCGGACCCCGCCGCGCCGTTCTTCGGGCCGGGCGTGTACGTGGGCGGCTACGAGATCCTCGAACTGCTCGGGGAAGGGGGGATGGGGCAGGTCTACGTCGCCCGGCACCCGCGGCTGCCGAAGCGGGTCGCGCTCAAGGTTCTCAAGCCCGAGTACGCCGCCGACATGGCGATCCTGCGCCGCTTCTTCCAGGAGGCGCAGGCGGCGAGCCACATCGAGAACCCCCACATCGTCCAGGTCTTCGACTTCGGCGACGACGGCCACGGCGCCGCGTTCATCGCCATGGAGCGGCTCGAGGGCGCGGATCTCTGCGACGCCCGGTTCCGCGACGGCCCGCTGTCGCTCGCGCGCATCCGCTCGATCGTCCGGCAGACCGGCCTCGCGCTGGCGGCGGCCCACGAGCGGAAGATCCTGCACCGCGACCTCAAGCCCGAGAACATCTTCCTCGTCCGCGACGACGTGGGCGACTACGTGAAGCTCCTCGACTTCGGGCTCGCGAAGCTCTCCGAGAGCCAGTACGGCAGCGTCGCCAAGACGAGGTCCGGCATCGCCCTCGGGACGCCGGACTACATGTCGCCCGAGCAGGCGGCCGGCAAGCCGGTCGACGCGCGCACCGACGTCTACGCGCTCGGCACCGTGGTGTACTGGATGATCGCGGGCGCGCTCCCGTTCCAGGGCGATTCGGCTCAGGAAGTCCTGCGGCGCCGGATGACCCAGCGCGCGCCGGCGCTGCCCGAGGTCTCGGAGGCGGGCGAGCCCGTCCCGCGGGAGATTCGCGACATGGTCGCCCGCGCCCTCGAGCGGGAGCCGAGCGAGCGGCCCGCGACGGTCCGCGACTTCCTCCGGGTCTTCGGCGAGGGCACGGACCCGGGCACCCGCACCGCGTCCGCCGACCCGGTGCCCGCCTCCGCGCCCGCCGCGCAGCGCCGCTGGATCTGGGCCGCCGCCGTGGCGGCCCTCTGCGCCGCGACCGCCGCCGTCACGTTCCTCGCGACGCGCCGGGGGCCCGCCACCGAATCCCATGCGGCTCCAGCCGACGTCGTCGCGGAGCCCGTGAAAGCCCCCGCGCCACTCCCCCCGCTCCCGACCGCGACCCCGACCGCGACCCCGACCGCG
>DAIDIT010000231.1 GCA_027451705.1 Pseudomonadota bacterium | reverse complement strand
GAAGCCACCCCCCTCCGCCGCGACGAAGATCCCCTCCCCCGCGAAGCGGGGGAGGCCGGGAGGGGGTTGGACCCGGGCATCGGGCGTGTCCCCCCCGCCCCTCCGTCCCCCGCGAGTGGGGGAGGGGGCGTGGCGCGCCGCCCCGCCTCCGCGAGCGTGCTCGAGATGATCCGCGACGAGGTCGGCGACGTCACCAAGGCGCCCCTCAAGCCCGTGACCGGTTACCGCGTCGAAGTCAACCTCTTCAGCCGGCACAACTTCTACGTCGGGCCCGCGGGCGACGTCGCCTCGGGCGGCGTCTTCGTCGCGACGCCGCTGCCCGCGAAGATCGGCGAGAAGCTGCGGCTTCGGATCGAGCTGCCCTTCGGCCCCGCCATCGAGACGGAGGGCCCGGTCGAGTGGATCCGGGAGGGCAACACGGTCACGCGGATCACGCCCGGCGTGGGCGTCTCCCTCGCCCACCTGCCCGAGGACCGCCGGCGCGCCATCCAGGCGTTCTTCAAGGAGCGCACGCCGCTCGCCTGGCGCCCGAAGAAGGCGTAGGGCCATCCGTGCCCGCGCTCCTCTTCCGCGACGAGGCCGTCGCGGCCTTCGACAAGCCGGTCGGCCTGACGACGATCCCCGGCCGCCGCCCCGGAGAGCCGTGCTTGCGCGATCTGGCCGAAGCCGCGCTGGGAACCCGGGTCTTCATCGTCCACCGCCTCGACCGCGAGACCTCCGGGCTCGTCCTCTTCGCGCTGTCGGCCGCGGCGCACCGGGCGCTCTGCGGGGCGTTCGAGCATCGGGAGGTCGACAAGCGCTACCTCGCGTGGGTCGCGCCCGCCCCGGCGGCCGCCGAGGGCCGACTCGAGCAGCGGCTCGCCCCGGCCCGGCGCGGCTTCATGCGGCTCGCGCGGCCGGGCGAGGCGGGACCGGTCGCGATCACCGCCTGGCGGCGCCTCGCGCCGCTGGCCGAGGGCGCGCTGCTCGAGGTCCGGCCCGAGACGGGGCGGACGCACCAGATCCGGCTCCAACTCGCCGAGGCCGGCTGTCCGATCGTGGGGGAGCCGCACTACCACGGGCCGGGCGGCCTGCCCGCGCGGGCCGCGCCGCGCCTCTTCCTGCATGCGTTCCGGCTCGCGCTGCGCCACCCGGTCACCGGAGCCCCCCTCACCCTCGAGGCCCCGCCGCCACCCGAGCTCGCGCCCCCGTAGTCGAAGGGTCAGGAGTGCCGCACCGCCGGCCGCGGTCGGCGGGCCGACCGGCGCACGGCCTTGACGGCCTCGGACAGAGCCAGCACGGCCGAGCCGAGCAGCAACGCGCGCGCCGCCTCGCCCGGACCCAGCGGCGCGGTGCCGAGCACGTTCCGGAGGGGCGGAACGTAGAGCGCGGCGGCCTGGAGCGACATGGCTATCCCGAGCGCCGCGATCATCCATCGGTTGGGCGGAAGCTCGAGCAGCGATCGATCGGCCAAGCGGCTCGCGAACGCGTGGAACCACTGGAACGCGACGAGGGTGGTGAAGGCGAGCGTCCGGGCGCGATCGAGCTCGACGCCGCGACCGAGGTCCCAGGCGAACGCGGCCAGGGTTCCCGTGGCCATGACGACGGCGGAAAGGGCCAGGTCGGAGGCGCCCCGGCGTGAGACGGGCGCGGCGTCGGGCCGATCGGGGGGCCTGCGCAGGGCGGCCTCGGAAGCCGGCTCGAGCGCGAGCGCCTTGTCGAAGAGGCCGTCGGTGACGAGGTTCAGCCAAAGGAACTGGACCGCGCGCAGTGGCAGGGGCAGCCCCACGGCAACGGCGACCGTGAGCGTCAGCGCGCTCCCCGCGGAGGTCGTGAGCAGGTACTCGAGGACCTGCCGGAAGTTGCCGGAGATCGTCCGGCCCTCCGCGACCGCGGCGACGATCGTCGAGAAGTCGTCGTCGGCGAGGACGATGTCGGCGGCGGCCTTCGCGACCTCGGTGCCGGAGAGACCCATCGAGATGCCGATGTCCGCGCGGACCAGAGCGGGCACGTCGTTGACGCCGTCCCCGGTCACGGCGACGACCTCGCCGAGACGGCGCAGCGCCGTCACAATCCGCAGCTTGTGGGTGGGCGTGACGCGCGCAAAGACGCGCGCGGTACGGAGCGTCCCGGCGAGGCCTTCGTCCGACATCGCGTCCAGTTCGGGTCCGGAGACCGGGGCGGCGCCTCCTCCGATCCCGAGATCGCGGGCAACCGCGGCGGCCGTGGCCGGCTGATCTCCCGTCAGCATCAGGACGCGGATCCCGGCGGTCCGGCAACTGGCGACGGCCTGCGCGGCGCCTGGCCGGGGCGGATCGGCGAGCCCGGTGAGTCCGAGAAACTCCAGGCGCCCGTCGAGCAGGTCTGCCGCGAAAGCCCCCGGATGATCCAGGTGGCGCACCATTCCGAGCGCGAGGACCCGGAGCGGTCTTGCCGCGAGCCGCTCGGCCTCCCTCTGGGCGGCCCGCGGATCGCCCGGGCAGAGCGGCAGCAGCACGTCGGGCGCGCCTTTGACGAACGCGACCAGTTCGCCGTCGGGCGCCCGGTTCAACGTCGCCATGAAGCGCCGCTCGTGCCCGAAGGGAATCTCCTGAAGCCGCTCCCAGTCCTCGGTCGTCCCGATCTTGCCCGCGAGCGCCTGGAGGGCGCCCTCGGTGGGGTCGCCACGGACGCCCCAGCCCACCTCGGTCCTCTCGAGCACGGCATCGTTGCACTGGTGGGCGCATCGGCCGAGCCAGCGGAGCGCCCAGAGCGCTTCGACCGAAAGGGGACGACCGCCGGAGAGGAGATGGCCGTGCGGTGAATACCCCGCCTCCTCGACCTCGAGCGCCTCGCCCCCGGCGACGAGGCAAGTGACGGCCATGGCGTTGCGGGTGAGCGTGCCGGTCTTGTCGGTACAGATGACGGTGGCACTGCCGAGCGCTTCGACGGCGGGAAGCCGGCGGACGAGCGCGTTGCGGCGGGCCATCCGGTGGACCCCGACGGCAAGGAGGACGGAGACGACGATGGGCAGACCCTCGGGGACGATCGCGACGCCGAGATCGAGGGACGCCTGGAGCAGTTCGAGGAAGGGAAGGCGGCGGAGGAGCCCAATCGCGAGAACCAGGGCGACGGCGAGCGCGGAGGCAATCCCGACGAGGAGGGTGACGCGGCCGAGCCGCCGTTGCAGGGGGGTGACCACCGCCGGCGCCACGACCTCGTAGGCGATCCGGCCCGCCTCGGTGTCGAATCCCGTGGCCACCGCGACCGCCAGGCCGCGGCCCGCCGTGACCGCGCTCCCCTGGTAGACCATGTTCGCGCGGTCGGCGAGGGGCGTCTGTACCGGGTGGGCGGCCGCGTCCTTGGCGACGGGCGCCGACTCTCCCGTCAGAGCCGCCTGGTCGACCGCGAGGTCGAACGACTGGACGACCCGGGCGTCTGCCGCGACCTGATCGCCTGCGGCGAGCAGCAGGACGTCTCCCACGACGACCTCGGCCGCGGGCAGTTCGACCGGCTCTCCCTCGCGCAGGATCCGCGCGAGCGGGACGGTGAGCCGGCGCAGCGCGGCGAGCGCAGCGGCAGCGCGCGACTCCTGCAGGAAGCCGGTAGCCGCATTGACGGCGATGGCCCCGACGATGACCCAGACGTCGAATGGCTTGTGCATCGCGAAGGCGAGCCCTGCGGCGACCGCGAGCACGAGGACGAGTGGGCTCGCGAACTGCCGGAGCAGGTGAATCGGCCACGAATCGTGCGGCCGCGGCTCGACCCGGTTGGGGCCGTCCCGTGTGAGGCGGCGCGACGCTTCGGCGGCCGACAGCCCCTGCGGAAGGCTGCCCGTGCGGTCGACGACCTGCCGCCCGGTGAGCGCATGCCAGGGGGGCGGTGGGGAGTCTTCGGGCCGAGGGGCCACACGGCAATATAGTGCTGCTGGCTCGAGGGGCCGGCCCGTTGTTGGTTGACGGCTCCGCGGCGGAGGGCTACATCGTACGATCGACGGGACACTTCGGTGGCACGGTCGACGACCGTGGGGGAGGGGGAGCAACGGGATGTGCTCCCGGCCCTGCCCGGTCAAGCGTATCCGGGTTCGCGTTCCGTCCACGCGCTCGGCGTCGCGACGGCCGCGCTCGCAATCGCGACGGTGGGGCTGCTCGGTTACTACGAAGACCGATTGACCGAGGTCGTGCCCGAGATGGAGGCCATCCGATCGCAGGCCGTTCCCGCGGGCCAGTGGATCACGCAGTCGCGGACCTCGCTGCGCCACCTCGACGCCGCCATCGACCAGACGCTCCTCGAGGCCTTCGAGGGCGACCCACCGCGGAGCGCCCGCGTCCGCGGGGCGAGGGAGGATCTCGACGCGAGCCTCTCCGCGTTCCGCATGGCCGCGAAAGACGGCCGGACGGCCGCCTCGGACGCGGAGCTCGACGGGGCGATCTGCCGGCTGGACGGAACCCTCCGGCGGCTGACCGACGCGTTCGCACACGGCGACGTGGCGGCGGCCAACCGGATCGACGACGGCGACTGGCGGCGGGCGAGCGACGAGCTCGATGCGGTCCTGCGGCACCTCGCTGCCGCCGGCGTGGCAGCGGTGGTCGACCGCGCGGGGCGGATTCAGACGCTCTGGAGCGGCGCGACCCGCGGCGCGCTTCTGCTCGGGATCCTCGACCTGGTCCTGACGCTGGGCGCGTCGATCGCGGTGGCCCACGTGATCCGCGCGCAGGCGGGACGAGCGGCCGAGCAGGCCGGTGAGCTTGATCTCTTCGCGCAGCGGATGGCGCACGACGTCCTGAGCCCTCTCTCCGGCGCGCTCCTCGCGCTCCAGACGGCCGAGCGGAGCGAGAACGAGCGCGTCCGGCGGGCCGCGCTCGTCGGCGTCGGGTCGGTCAAGAGGACCCAGGAGGTCGTCGACGCTCTGCTCGCCTTCGCGCGCGCCGGAGCGGAGCCCGAGCGCGGCGCCCACTGCGCCGCCGCTGCGCAGCTCCGCGGCCTCCTCGAGGATCTGCGACCACAGGCGGAGGCCGAACGGATCGACCTGCGGCTCGACCACGTCCCGGACGTCGAGGTCGCGTGCCCGGCGGGGGTGCTGGACGTTCTGGTCACCAACCTCGTCCGAAACGCCATCCATTCGATGGGAAACCGGCCGACGCGGATCATTTCGATCCGGGCGACCGACGCCGCGCGCGCCGAGCGGTTCGAGGTTGCCGACACCGGCCCTGGGTTGCCGGAGGGCACCGGCGAGGAGATCTTCGAACCGGCGCCGCGCGCACGGCCGCACGGGCGCGGCGCGCACCTCGGCCTCGGGCTCGCCACCGTCGGAAGACTCGCCCGCGCATACGGCGGTACGGTCGGTGTGCGTTCGGAACGGGGCGTCGGCTCGACCTTCTGGTTCGAGCTGCCGCGCTGGACGAGGGGTCCGAGGGGCGAGGTCGTCTCGCTGGCCGCAGCCCGCGAGGGCCGCCATCCGGGGCCGGAGGTCGGGCACACCCGCACATGACGCACCGGCACGAATCCATTGACGGGCGGCCGTGTCGCGGCTATTGGGGCGTGTGAAATCGGTGGCGGGGCCGGCCCTCATGTCGAAGAACGAGCGGAGAACGCCGCATCCGAACCCGGGTGCGCGACGTGGCCCGGTCGGACCGCTGGCGGCGCTGGCCGTGGCGGCCGTCGCACTGGCGCTCTCGCTCGTCGCGTTGACCGTGTACTACGCCCTGGCGCTCCAACGGGTGGGCCCCGAGATGTTCGAGCTTCGGGAGGACGCGATTCCGAGCGGGCAGTTGCTCACCGACGCCCGGACCGACCTGCGTCGCCTCGACGGTGCGCTCGACGTCGCGGTGGACCTGGTCCTGCAAGGCCACTCGGTGGCGCTCGCGCCCGTGGACGACGCACGCCGGAACCTCGATCGCGACATCGCCGCCTACCTCGCCCTCCCGGCGACGGACGACGAACGGCCGCTCCAGCGGACGCTCACGTCCGTTGCAAAGGACCTCGACGAGATGCTCGAGCGGCTCCGTACGACGCTGTCGCAGGGCAACCGTGAAGCCGGGCAGCGGCCCGCGGTCGGCTCGTGGCGCGGCGCGAGCGACCGCCTCGACGCCGCGCTCCGCTCCCTCGTCACGTTCAACCTGGACCACGCGGTCGAGGGGGCCCAGGCCCTCGACCAGTCCTGGCGGGGGACGACCGTCGGCGCCATCGTCCTCGGGGCGGCCGTTCTGCTGCTCATCGTCGTCGCGATGTTCGTGGTCGGGTCGGCCATGCGCCAGCAGATGCGGCGCGACGCGGCCCACGCGGACGAGCTCGAGCAGTTTTCCTCCCGGATGGCGCACGACGTGCTGAGCCCGCTTTCGGCGGCGCTGCTCGCCTTCGGAGTGGCGGAGAAGAGCGGGGACGAGCGGGTCCGCAAGTCGGCCGCCGCGGGCCAGCGCGCCGTCCGCCGCACCCAGGACGTCGTCGACGCGCTCCTGGCCTTCGCCCGCGCGGGGGCTCAACCGGAACGCAACGCCCGCTGTGGCGTGGGCGAGACGCTTGGCGGGCTCGTGGAAGAGCTCAGACCGCAGGCCGAACAAGAACGCGTCGAGCTGCGGGTCGAGGTCGCCGAGGACGGCGATGTCGCCTGCCCCGCCGGGGTCTTGAACGTCCTCGTCACGAACCTCGTCCGAAACGCGATCAAGTCGATGGGCGAGCGGCCCCGGCGTGTCGTCGCCGTCCGCGTGGCGCCTCGCCCGCGCGGGGTGCGTTTCGAGGTGGAGGACAGTGGTCCCGGGCTGCCGCCCGGACTGGAGGACTCCGTCTTCACGCCGTACGTCCGCGGGCCGGAGGCCCGCTACCCGGGCCTCGGCCTCGGCCTGGCCACCGTCGCGCGGCTCGCACGGTCCTACGGCGGCGAAGTCGGCTTCCGCTCGGTGGCGGGCGAGGGCGCGACGTTCTGGTTCGAGCTGCCGCGCCCGACCGGCCCCTACGACGGGCGCGCCCAAGGCGGCGCTCCACCGCCCCGGCCGCGCGCCTAGCCGGGCCTGGGCGGCGCCGCCCTCACTCCCCGCCGCTGTCGAGCAGGCGGCTGAGGGTCTTGCGGTCGATGCCGAGGATTTCGGCGGCGCGGCTCTTGTTGCCGGAGGTCTCGGCGAGGACCAGTTCCGCGTAGCGGCGGTCGATCTCGGCGAGGGTGGGGCGGCCGTCGAACAGCGGCGCGGACGGGCCGGCCTGCGCCGCCGGGGCCTGTGGCTGGCGGAGTGCCTCGGGCAGGTCCTCGGGGACGACGATGCCGGAGGGGTTGAGCGCGAGGGCGCGGGCGATGACGTTCTCGAGCTCGCGGACGTTGCCAGGCCAGCGGTGGGCGGCGAGGAGCCTCATCGCGGCGTCCGAGATGCGCGCGCCGTCCTTCTGCGCGTGCTTGCGGACGAAGTGCTCGGCGAGCAGTGGCAGGTCCTCGGGCCGGTCGCGCAAGGGCGGCAGCCGCACGGTCACGACGTCGAGCCGGTAGAAGAGGTCCTCGCGGAAGCGGCCCTCGCGGACGGCCCGCCCGAGGTCGACGTTGGTGGCGGCGACGGTCCGGACGTCCACCCGCACGGGCTCGTTCGCGCCGACCGGCCGCACCTCGCCCTCCTGGAGGGCGCGGAGGAGCTGGGCCTGAATCTTCGGGCTCACGTTGCCGATCTCGTCGAGGAAGATCGTCCCGCCGCTCGCCTGCTCGAACAGGCCGCGGCGGGGACCCTGCGCACCGGTGAAGGCTCCGCGGGTGTGGCCGAAGAGCTCGGACTCGAGCACGCCCTCGGCGAGCGCCCCGCAGTCGACGGCGATGAACGGCCCGGCGGCGCGTGCGGAGCGCTGGTGGAGGGCGCGGGCGAGCAGCTCCTTGCCCGAACCGCTCTCGCCCTGGATGAGCACGGTGGCGTCGGTGGCGGCGACGCGCGCCGCGGTCTTGTAGACCTGGAGCATCGCCTCGCTGCGGCCGACGATGTTCTCGAGCCGGTACTTGCCCTGCACCTCGCGGCGGAGGCTCCGGTTCTCGGCCGCGAGCCGCTTCTGCTGGAGGGCGCGGCCGACGACGAGCTTGATGGCGTCGACCTGGTAGGGCTTGGAGAGGTAGTCGAAGGCGCCCTGGCGGATCGCGTCCATCGCGTCGTCGACGTTCACGTTGCCAAAGGCCGTCACCAGGATGACCGGCGTGTCGGGGCACTGCGCGCGGAAGGCCTTGAGGACCTCGAGGCCGTCCGCCTCGACCATCCGGATGTCGCTGACGACCACGTCCAGCTCCGCGCCGCCGGCGCCGATCGACCGGGCGCGGGCGATGGCCTCCGTCCCGTCCGAGGCCTCCTCGATTTCGTAGCCGTCGGCCCGCAGGATCTTGGCCATCAGCTCGCGGGAGGCGCGGTCGTCGTCGACCACCAGGATGCGTGCGGCGGCGGTCGCCATCTCTCAGCGGCTCCCGGTCGACCGGCGTGACATGCCGGGCAGGTCATCGAGGGTCTTTGCCACGGCCTCTATGTACCGGAAATCGACCCGGCGCGCTCGGCCCGGGCGAGCGGCGCGGACGCGGCGTCCGAGACGACGAGGGGGATCCAGAGGGTGAAGGTCGACCCGGCGCCCGGCTGGCTCTCGACGTCGATGCGGCCCTTGAGGGCGCGGGCGATCTCGCGGCAGATCGCGAGGCCGAGACCCGTGCCCTTGCCACGCGGCTTGGTCGTGTAGAACGGCTCGAAGATCCGGCGACGCGCCTCGGGCGAGATGCCCGCCCCGGTGTCCCGGACCGCGACGAACAGCTCGTCCCCGCGGCCGCCGGCGAAGACGTGGAGCGCGCCCCCCTGGGGCATCGCGTCGACCGCGTTGGCGACGAGGTTCGTGACCACGTGGCGCACGAGCGAGGGGTCGGTCAGGACGCCCCGGACCTCCGGGCTCACCTCGTGGGTCACGGCGATCCGGGCGCGCGCCTCGGCCGACAGGGTCATGTCGAGCGCCTCCTCGATCAGCGCGTCCAGCTCCACCGGCTCCGGCGCGGGGCGGAGCCCGCGCGTCGAGTCGAGGAAGCGCCGGATGACCGAGGTCATCCGGACGACCTCGGCCTCGACGGTGGCGAGGTCGGCGCGGACGTCCTCCGGCAGCCCGGGGCGCCGCTCCAGGAGCTGGACGTGGCCCGAGATCGAGTTGAGTGGGTTGCCCAGCTCGTGCGCGATGGTGCCCGCGAGCTGGCCGAGCGCGGCGAGCCGCTCCTTCGCCCCGAGGTCGCGTCGGGCGGCGACGAGCAGGTCGTTCAGCTCGGCGAGGTCGCGGTTCTTCTTCGCGAGATCGGCCGTCGCCTGCTCGATCCGGGCGGTCAGCTCGTGGTTGAAGCCGCGGATCCGCGAGAGCATCGTGTTGAAGCCCCGGGCGAGCCGGTCGAACTCGTTGCCGGAGCCGAGCGGCGCGGAGGCGTCGAGCCGCCCGCTCTCGACCTCGGCCATCGCGGAGGCGAGCCGCCCGATGGGGCGGCCGATGAGCCGGCCGATCAGGATCTGTGCGGCGAGGATCAGGACGAGCGCACCGGCGATGCCCACGCCGGCGAAGACCTGGGATTCGGTCGCGGCCAGGCTGTCCGCCTCGTCGAGCGACGCCTCGAGCGTGAGGCCGGCGTGGGACCTGCCGACCCGCAGCGGCACCGTCACGACCCAGTAGCGCCCGTCCGATCGCACCTCGAGCCTCGCCACGGGCTTGCGCGGCACGTCGGCGCTCCCCTCGCTCGTCTCGACCTGGGAGCCGGTCGGGCCGAGGGTGACCGTGATGAGGAGGTCCGAGCCCGGCCGCTCGACGGCGAGCGACGCGGAGGTCAAGCCCCGATGGCTGCGCAGCAGCGCCGCGAGGCGTTGGGTCGCGGCGCGCGGGTCGAAGGTGCTGCTGTGCGAGAGCTCCAGGGCGAGCGTCCGGTCGGTCTCGAGGGCGCGCTGGCGGATCTCGTTCTCGACGGCCCGTTCTGCGAAACGGGCGCCCACGTACGCGGAGGTGCCGGTCGTGACCACCAGGATCGCCGCGAAGAGGGCGATCAGCTTGGTGCGAAGGGAGACGGCCGAACCGGCGCGCGCCACGGCGCGAAGGCCGAAGGCGGCTCCCATCGGTTCCGCGGCCGCCTAGGCGGCGGGCGGCGCGGGCGGCTGGCCGTTCGCCTGCTGCGACGCGGTCGCCCCGTTTCCGGCGTGCTTGATCTCCTCCTCGCCGGAGAGGCCCTTCTTGAAGCCGCGGATCGACTGGCCGAGGGCGACGCCCAGTTCAGAGACCCGCTTGGGGCCGAAGAGCAACATCCCCACCACAAGGATGATGGCCAGCTCACCGAATCCGACGTGCATCGTACACCTCGAGGCTCGCGGCAGACATGCTACCGCCGCGAGGGTCATAATACAAACCGCGCCCCGGCGCCACCCCCGAGGTCGAATCCGGGATTCGTTCACGCGCTCAGTCGGGACCGCGACCCGCGGGGAGCAGGAGGGCCACCGCGGACAACCCGCCCTCGGGGCGGACGCGGGCCTCGCCGCCGTGGGCGCGGGCGACCGCGCGGGAGAGGGGAAGGGCGAGCCCGGAGGCGAGCTGGCGCTCGCGGAGGACGGCGCTCTCGCGGTCGAAGAGGTGCGCGGCGTCGTCGTCCCAGGGGGCCGGTCCCCCGTCCGCGACCCCGACGGCGATCCAGGGAGGCTCGGCGCGCGCGAAGGCGACCACCCGGCTGCCCTCGGGCGCGCGGGCGGCCGCGCGGTCGAGCAGGAGCTGGAGGACGCGGGCGACCCGGCGGCGATCCAGCCGGAGGTCTGGAAGTCCGGGCTCCACCTCGACCCGCAGCTCGATGCCCCGCTCGCGGAGCCGGTCGGAGACGTCCCGCGACGCGAGTTCGGACCAGAGGTCTCCGAGCGGCACGACGGTGCGGGCGAGGTCCAGCGAGTCGAGATCGCCCTTGCGGGAGTCGATGAAGTCCTGGACGAGCAGGAGGGCGCGGTCGGCGTTGCGCCGGATGACCTCCAGGGCGTGCCGAACCGCCGGGGGGAGCGTGGCGCCGACGCGCGGGGAGCTCGCGATCTCCGCGTAGGAGCGGATGTTCGCGAGCGGGGAGCGCAGGTCGTGGGCGGTGATGTCGAGGAACTCGCTGCGGCGCTGCCGATCGCGCGCGGTCTCGGGCGCTGCGGCGCGGCCGCTCTGCGGCTCGACGGGCGGGTGGGGGTTCACGACGCGGCGGCCTCCACCGCGTTGCGCACCGTCGAGGCGATCCGGTCCGGCGAGAGCGCGGCTTTTTCGATGTAGCAGTTGGCGCCGGCCAGCAGCGCCTCGGAGAGCTTGCGGAAGCTCGGGACCCCGCTCAGCGCGACGATGGGCAGGCGCGGTCCGCGGCGCTCGCGGATCGCGGCGGCGAGCCGCCAGCCGTCCATGGACGGCAGGACGAGGTCGACGACGATCGCGTCGAAGGGCTGCCGCTCGAGCCGGGCGAGGGCCGCGTCCGCCCGATCGACCGCCTCGGTCTCGAGGCCGTCCCGCTCCAGGGCCGCCCGCAGAAGCTCGAGGTAGTCCGGATCGTCGTCGACGAGCAGGACGTGCGGATGGGACTTCTCGGGGGCGGGCATGTCGGGACTCCTGTGAACGCAACCCCCGCCGCCGGTTGCGGCATTCCTGACCGCGCACCCGGCCCGGCAAAGCGGGAAGGTCAGGAGCGCGCCCCTCGATCCCTCCCCCGCCGTGCGGGGAAGGCCGGAGTCGCGCCCCTCGATCCCTCCCCCGCCGTGCGGGGAAGGCCGGAGTCGCGCCCCTCGATCCCTCCCCCGCCGTGCGGGGGAGGGCCGGAGTCGCGCCCCTCGATCCCTCCCCCGCCGTGCGGGGGAGGGCCAGGGTGGGGGTTGGACTTGCGATATTCGCAGCCACCCCTCGGGGGTTGACGGCGGATTGGAAGGCCCGCGCCCGGCTTTTGCCCGACCGGCCGCCGTTCGCGTAGGATGCGCGCGCCATGACGTCCGCCAGGTATTGGGTCGCGCTTTGGGTCCTTCTCGCCGCCGGTTGCCCGGCCGCCCCACCGGCCAGCGACGGAGGACCCGGCGACTCGGGCGTCCCCCTCGCGGACGCAGGCCCCGTCGACGCCGGGACGGCCTACACGGGAAGCTGCGCGAACGAGGGCGACCCGTGCAGCGCGGCCGTGCCCTGCTGCCTCGTCACCTGCGGCAACGGCGTGCAGGTCGTCTCCGCGACGTGCGACCCTTCGTCGGGGCTCTGCCTGCCGCTTCTCGGCGGCACGGACGCGGGCGATCCCTGCGCGGTCGGCGGGGGGACGGGCGGAGGCACGGACGGCGGCACCGTGCCGATCCCGGACGGCGGGCTCCTGCCGACCTCCGACGCCGGCTGGGTCCCCGAGGCGGTCCTCGGCAACCTCGACGAGCTGACGGGTTTGTCGGTCCCGGCCCCCGGCATCGCGCTCGCCTGCGGCAGCGGGCAAGGGGAGGGCGCTCTCCTCGCCCGCGCCGCCGGCACGCCTCCGACGTGGGCCCCGCTGCCGAACGGGCTCTCCTCCGGCTCGCTCCTCGGCGTCTTGGCGGACGGGCAGGGCAACCTGCTGGCCGTGGGATCGTCGGACGCGGGAACGGGCCTGTGGCTTTCGGGCAGCGCGGACGGCGGCGTCGTCCCGATCGCCCTCCCGGGCGCGCCCGCGACCGGGTCGCTCCTCGCGGTCGTGGGCCTCGGCGGCGGGGAGGCGGTCGCGGTCGGCCTCGACCCGACCCTCACCCAGCCCGTCGCCCTCCACCTCGACTCCGACGGGGGCGTCACGGGCGAGAGCCTGCCCGCGGGGATCCGCAGGCCGTTCCGGCTGGCCGCCTCCGCCGGGACCGCCTACGCCCTCGCGGTCGACGGCGCGGGCGCCTCGCACGTCCTCGTGCGCGTGGACGGGGGCTGGGGCGAGCTTCCCTCGCCGCTCGACGGGGGCGAGCTGAACGATCTCGCGATCGGGCCGGCGGGCGACCTCGTCGTGGTCGGGGACGACGGCTGCGGCGACGGCCTCGCCTTCGACTGGTCGGACGGCGGCTTCGCGTCCGTCCCGCTGCCGCCGGGTGGATTGCCGCCGCTGACCGCGGTCGCGGAGCCTACCCCGGGCGACATCGTCGCCGCGGCGATCCTCAACCAGGACCAGTGCAACGCGCTCCTGACCCCGGCCTGCCCGAACAACGCCCCGTGCCCGGTGCCGCCCGCCATCGTCGAGCGCACGGACGCCGGCTGGGCCACGGATGCGGTGCCGGCGCTCACGGTCGCGATCAGCGCGATCGCCGGCGGCGCGGACGCCGGTCTCTTCGCGGCGGGAAGCCTGGAGTGCCAGGGCTGTTCGACGCCGACGACGCCGCTGATCCTGCGGCGAGGGCCGTGAGCAGCGGCGGGCGCGGGGTGTCGGAGGCCCGGTTGACGGGGGCGGGCGTGAGGTCGGTCGCGGCGGGGAGCCGCACCACGAACTCCGTCCCGTGGCCGGGCTCGCTGTCGACCGAGATCGCGCCGTTGTGCGCCTTCACGATCCGCTGGACGATGGCGAGCCCGAGCCCGGTCCCCTTCTCCTTCGTCGTGTAGAACGGGATGAAGATGCGGGCGCGGGCCTCGGGGGGGATGCCCTCGCCCGTGTCGCGGAAGTGGATCTCCATGAAGTCGGGCCCCCGCGCCTTGCGCTGCGGCCCCGGCCCGACGTCGGCGAAGCGCCAGGTCGCGGACGACGTCGGCTCGACGGTCCAGATCGAGAGCTTGCCCCCGTGCGGCATCGCCTGGATCGCGTTCAGGACGAGGTTGATGAAGACCTGCTTGAGCTGTTCGGCGTCACCGATGGCCGGCGGCAGCTCCGGCGACAGGCGCAGGTCGACCTCGATGCCCGAGGGCAGTCCCTGCGACTGGAGGAGCTTGACGGTCTTCGCGAGCACGTCGTTCACGTGGGTCGGGGCGAGCTGCGACTTGATCGGCCGCGAGTAGTCGAGGAACTCGGTCACGACGCCGTTGAGCCGGTCGACCTCCTCGATGATGACGTGCAGGAGGTCCCCCTCCTCGCCCGGGAGCTGGCGCGGATCGAGGTACTGCGCCGCGCCCTTGATCGCGCCGAGCGGGTTTCGGATCTCGTGGGCCAGGCCGGCCGCCATCTCGCCGAGCGCGGCGAGCCGATCGCGCTCCTTCATCCGCTCGAAGAGCTGCGAGCTCTCGATCACCGAGGCGGCGCGCTCGGCGACCTCGAGCATCGCCGCGATCTCGTCGGAGCCGTAGGCCTCCGGCACCCGATCGTCCCAGAGGTTCCAGAAGCCCAGCACCCGCTCGCCCGCGACGAGGGGGAAGGTGATGCCCGAGCACATCAGCGCCATCGCCGACTTGACGTTCTCGAGGCGCGCCGCCTCGGGGTCGGCGCTCGGGCCGGCGGGGGAAGCCGCGCGCGCGAGCTCGGTCAGCCGCCGATCGACGACCTCGAGCAACAGCGCGCGCTCGCCCGCGGCGGCGGAGGCGAGCAGCCCGCGCGCGGCCCCGGCCTCGAGGAAGGCCACGGGCGGGGGCCCGCGCTGGTCGAGGAGCCGGAAGCCGGGGCGGTCCTCGGCGAGCAGGTAGACGGAGGTGTGGGTCACGCGCCGGCTGTCGTGCAGCGTCCCGGTGACGAGCTCCGCCATCTGCTGCGGCGTGATCACCGCGTCGAGCCGCGACCGCAACAGCCCCAGCGTCCGCACCAGTTCGAACCGCTCGCGGAAGAGCGACGCGAGGACCCCCTCCTCGACCTTGGCCCGCAGCGGCTCGTAGAGGGAGAGGATCACGAACGAGGCGATGACGGTGTTGAAGAGGAACAGCCCCGGCCGGTCCTTGAGCCAGAAGCCGATGACGCCGTAGACGAGCGCGAGCATGAGCGCCAACGCCGACACCGAGGCGGCCTTGGCGAGCAGCTCGTGCAGATCGAGGAGGCGGTGGCGCTGGAGCGTCTGGGCGAGGAAGAAGAGGTAGATGGTGGTCGTGACCCCGCCGAGGGTCGGCCAGGGGTGGCCGTAGCGGGCGACGAAGTCCAGGGCCGAGAGGGCGACGACGATGGCGGCGCCGAGGAGCAGGTAGAGCAGCCGCTCCTGCTCGAGCCGGGCGAGCGCGGCGCGCTCCCGGCCGCGCAGGAGCCAGAGCATCAGCCCGAGCGTCGCGAACGCCCAGAGGCCCGCGCCCGCGACGGCGACGGGGAACGCGAAGAGGGGAGTCGCGGCGACGGCGAGGCCCGCGAGGGTGCCGCCGACCGCGACCCGCTGCGCCCGCGCTTCGCCGGGCCCCAGGCCGAGGAACTCGGAGAAGAAGGACAGCGCCGAGAGCGGCACCAGCGCGCCCGCGGCGAGGCCGAGTCGCAGCCAGAGCGCCCTCGGCGAGAGGACCGAGACGAAGTCCGCGAGGTACCAGGCGGCGAGGGAGAGGCAGAGCAGCGAGAAGAGGGTGAGCGCGCGCCCCCGGCTCAGCCGCGGCCGCAGCAGCATCGACCCCGCGAGCGCGAGGGAGACGACCCCGGCGAGCAGCGAGCTCTGGGTGCGGATGTCCACGCGAGCCCCACTCTAGCCCATCCGCCGGGCACGGACAGGGTCGCCAACCCGGTCCCGGACCGTCGGGGCTGCGGTGCCTCTCGGGGGGGAGTGCCAGGAAGGAGAACGGCGACGACTGCACCCGGGGGATGAGAAGCGTGAGCGCCCGCGACCTCGCCCCCGACCGCGACCGCGGTGGCTTCGACGCGCCCCGCCGCGAGGTTCCCTCCCCCCGCCCGCCTTGGTAGGCTTCGAGCCTGGGCTTCGCGCCAATTTTGACTGACGCGGCTGCGCCGTCGGGCGCGCCGGTCCGAGGAGGTGAGGCGACGGTGGCAAAGGAACTCGTCGTCAAACTCTTGGATCTCGGCCCTGTCCGGAACGCCGGCCATGCGCTCCTGTTCACCCGCCTGCCGTTCGACGCGATCGGGACGCTGTTCGTCGTCCTGATGCTCGCCGTGTTCGTCGGAGAGATCATCTGGCTCCCCCGGCTCCCGATCGGCCGGCGCATCGCCGCCGGGCTGTCCATCCAGCTGCTCATCGGCGCGGCGACAATCGTGTTCCTTGCCGCTCTGCGAGAGAACTTCGAGGGGTGTCTCGGGACCGGCCCAGCGCAGATCTGCTACGGGAACGGCGCCACCCTCGACGTGGCGCGAACGATCGCCGCGAGCCTCGAGGCGCACCCTCCCGACGCCCGGCTGCGCGTCCGGCTGATGCGCAACGGCGGGATCGGCGGGCCGCTGGTCGTCCTGCTGGCACCGCCCGTCGGCGACGCTCCCGCGCCGTCATCCGCGCTGGAGGCCCTCGGCGCTCGCTTCTACGCGACCCCCGGGCTCGGGCCCGTCGACGTCTTCATCACCGACGCCAGGTGGGAGGCCTGGCGGCTCGTCCGCCCCCCGTCGCCGGTCGATCGTTCGAGCGCGTCCTGCTGCGACGTCGCGGTTCCCGCGGCCGCTCCGGTGGTGCCGATGGTCACGACCGCGCTTTCAGTCCCGTCGGGCGGCCGGATTGCCGAGGGGACCTACGTCCTGGCCAGCTTCGAGAGCGCGGTACCGCTGCCGCCGCGGTCGGCCCGAGGCGCGCTGCGCCTGGGCGGAGGGGAGATGCACAGCGAGATCAATTTCGACGCCCCGGGGCAGGCCTCGCTCGACGACCCGCCGATGTGCCAGATCGACCGGTACCGCGTCGACGGCCCCCGGCTCGTCGCCACGAAGGTCTGTCCGCCCTGCACCGACGGCGGCTGCGACTTCACCTACCGGTTCACGGCGACAGACGGCGGCCTCACGCTCTTCACCGGCGACGGCGATCTCGAAGGGCCTCGTACGGCGATGACCTTTCTCCAGCGGTCGGAACAGAAGAGACCCCCCAGGGTGGCACCCGGGCTTCGATGACCAGAGCCCCAGCGGGCATCGTAGGGCGGCTCGAAACGACGTCGTTCGGCTTGCCGAGGGCCAGGATTGGCGTCGTCGCTTTGGCTCTGACCGGCTCGAGTTTGGCGGGCTGTGGGCGTCTGGGCGGATACGGGATCGCGGACGCATGGGCGAAGCGCAGGTGCCACCAGGGAGACATGGAGAACTGCCGCGCCTTCGCCTGGAACCACGATCCGAACAACAGGCTCTCGCCGCTGGCGAAGGACGCGACGTTGGCCGCCGGGTACGACGAGAAGGCCTGCGCCGGAGGCGTTCCCCTGGCGTGCTTCTCCCTGGCCATCCTCGACATCAACCCGAACGGCCTTGGGTTGCCACAGAGCGTCCCCCGTGCGGTTCGCGCGTTGGACAGGGCGTGCAAGCTTCAACCCGAGCTCGGGTGCGGACTCTTTCGGAGCCTCGCGACCTCCGAGGCGGCGGCCGAGCTGGCGGGAGCCGATCGGACGGTCGTCGTGTCGTACGCGAACGGGAAGGTTGCCTGGCAGCGTCGCTACTCCAAGGGCGCGCTCGTCGCCGAGAGCGAATTCGACGCCGAAGGTCGACCAGCGAAGGGCCTGCCCCAGGAACTGGTGGACGCCGTGGTCCGCTACCACGCAGGCGAGGGCGCGGTCTGCGGGATCCACGACCCCGCGAAGCCGGCGCATCGTGATGTGGGCCCAATTTCCGTCACGTTCGAGGTTGCCGGCGACGGGTCCGTTGCCCGTTCGCAGATCGCCGTCGATCCCGCGCCGGGGTCGGCGGAAGCGCGCTGTCTCGAAGGGCTGGTCCAGAGTTGGAGATTTCCGCGTCACGACGCCGGGCGGCGGGTTCGCGGAAGCTCCACCTGGTCCGGCTGACGGCTGTCGTAGGCTTCGATTCGGAGGTTCGATCCGAACTCTGGCTTCTGGGCCGCCCAGATCCCGCCGCAGGCGGCTCGCGAAGATCGCCCTGGCCGCTCCGGCGCTTTTCGTGGCCGGCTACCTCGCGCTGTACTTCTTCGTGCCGCTCCTGGCGGTGGCCGGCGCTCGGCACCTCCAGTTGCTCGCCCTCGACGGCAAGGAGCACCTTCGCGTCGAAGCGCCCGCGATCGAGATCCTGAACGGCTACGGCGTCGTGGGAAGGGCCGCCATCGTCGATTCCGCCGAGCGCTGGCGCCTCGCGCTGGCCACGGCCGACGCCGTCGGGTGGGGTTTCATGGGGCCGACGACCGATTGCATGTTCGAGCCCCACGTCGGCCTGGAGCTGGGCCCCACCGACCACGTTCTCTTTTGCTTCACCTGCGGCCTTGGCGAGGGCCTGACCCTCTCGGGCATCTCCAGCATCTCGACGGGCCCGGCTCCGGTCTTCTCGCGCGCGCTGCTGGCGCACGGCCTCCCCGACTTGCGGCCCCAGTAGCCCTCGGTCTTCACCGCCGCGAAGACTGGACGGGTGAAGCGAAGCGGTCCAGTGGCCGGAAGCGACGTACCCGACGCCGCGTTCGGCGTACCCGCGATTGCGTGCGGCATACCCGGGATCGCGAGCCGCGTACCCGAGGCACCGAGCCTCGTACCCAGGGTCGGGAGCTTCGTCCCCGAGAAAGTCCGCGGCGTACCCAGAGAAGCGCGCGGCGTACCCGAGAAAAGTCGCGGCAGACCCGACGGCGCGA
>DAIDIT010000230.1 GCA_027451705.1 Pseudomonadota bacterium | reverse complement strand
GGCCTCCGCCCGTCGGCCGGCAAAGCCGTCCGCCTCCGCTCCGATGCTTCGGCCTCCTCCGTCGGCCTCCGCCCGTCGGCCGGCAAAGCCGTCCGCCTCCGCTCCGATGCTTCGGCCTCCTCCGTCGGCCTCCGCCCGTCGGCCGGCAAAGCCGTCCGCCTCCGCGGGGACCCCGACTTGGGCGGCTTGGCGCCTCCCGCGGCGATGCCCAAGCTGACGGCACCAGGAGGTGCCGAGATGGCCCAAGTGCGTTGCGACCAGTGCGGAGCGATGATCGATCAGCAGCGGGCGGTGAAGGTCGGGACCCAGACTCTCTGCCCGATCTGCGCCCAGAAGAAGCAGCCGAAGGCGCAGAAGTAGCGGATCCCACGCGCGAGGCCGGCGGCCTTGCGCCGCGCCTTGCCCTCGGGTAGCGTGCCCGCGGTTTCCAACCAGCGGAGCACAAATGGCAAAGCTACTCGAGGGCAAGGTTGCGATCATCACCGGCGCGGGCGGCGGCATCGGCCGCGAGCACGCGCTCTACTTCGCTTCGGCCGGCGCCAAGGTCGTCGTCAACGACCTCGGCGGCGACCGGCACGGCGGCGGCAAGGGCGGCGAGATGGCCGAAAAGACCGTCGCGGACATCAAGGCCGCGGGCGGCGAGGCCGTCGCGAACTACGACAGCGTGTCGACGCGCGAGGGCGCCGACGGCATCCTCTGGAGCGCGCTCTCGAAGTTCGGCAAGGTCGACGTCCTGGTCAACAACGCGGGCATCCTGCGCGACCGGACGATCGTCAACATGAGCGACCAGGATCTGAGCCTCGTCCTGGACGTCCACCTCAAGGGCACGTTCTTTTGCACCCAGGTCGTCGCCCGCCAGATGAAGGTCCAGGGCAAGGGCGGCCGCATCGTCAACACGACGAGCCTCTCGGGCCTGATCGGCAACTTCGGCCAGGGCAACTACGCGGCGGCGAAGGGCGGCATCTACTCGCTCACCCGCGTCGCGGCGCTCGAGTTCGCCAAGATGGGCGTCACCGTCAACGCGGTCGCGCCCGTCGCGGTCACCCGGATGACCGAGGACCTGCCGATGATGGCGGGCGCGAAGAAGGACGACCTGGGGCCGCAGTTCATCAGCCCGGTCGCGGCCTTCCTCGCGAGCGACCTCGCCGCGGACGTGACCGGCCAGATCGTCGGCGTCCACGGCCGCAAGGTCTTCCTCTACCGGATGCAGGAGACCGAGGGAGTCACCAAGGAATCCGGCATGTGGTCGCCGGCCGAGCTGAAGGAACGCTGGGCCGAGATCGGGAAGTAGCCCGCGGTCTTCGAAGGCCGCCTCGCGCCGCGGAGGCGCGAGGCGACCCGACCCCTACTCCTGGCGCAGGACGCAGCCCGCGGGGAGGCGGGCGAGCAGGTCCGCGAGTGCCGCCGCCACAGCCGCGCCGTCGCGCGACTCGAGCGTCAGCTTGACCTTGTGGTCCGCCTCCCGGTCGAACCGGGGGTAGCTGCCGAGCGCGACCGCCGGGTGCGCCTCCGCGACCACGTCGAGGGCCGCGGCGATCGCCGGCTCGCCGGCGCTCACGTACACCGCGCGGAGCGTGAACGGCCGACCGTGCAGCCGCGGCGTCAGCGCCTCGAGCTGGATGCGGCAGAGCTGCGGGACGCCAGGCAGGAGCGCGATCCGCTCGACGACGACCGCGGGGATCCAGACCCCGGGCTGGAAGACCAGCTCGGCACCCTCCGGGACGTCCGCGAGCCGGTACGCCGCCTCCTCCACGCCCGGCCCGTAGTGTCGCTCGACGAGGCGGACGAGATCGTCCGACCGCACCACCCGGCGCCCGAGCGCCTTGGCCACGGCCGCGACCGTGACGTCGTCGTGCGTCGGGCCGACGCCGCCCGTGGTGATGATCCAGTCGACGCTCCGCCTGAGCGCGCCGATGGCCCAGACGATCTCGTCGATCTCGTCGCCGACGGTGAGCAGCCGGCGGGTCTCGACGCCCAGCTCGCGCAGCCGCCTGAGCAGGCACGGCCCGTTCTCGTCCTCGACCTTGGCCGACAGGATCTCGTTGCCGATGATGACAACGCCCGCGCTCAGGTCCGCCCCCTGCCCTTCCGGCCCGCCCATCGCCTACGCCTCCGCGTCGCCCGCGTCCACCTCGGGCCCGCCGTCGTCGATCCCGTACTCCTTGATCTTCTTGATGAGCGTCGTCCGGCTCACCCCGAGCTGCACGGCCAGGCGCGTCTTGTTCCAGTGGGTCGCGATGAGCCCCTGCTGGATCATCTCCTGCTCCAGCGCCGAGACGGCTTCGCCGAGGTTCCCCTTCTCCTTGAAGCGCGTCAGGTCGCGCCCGTCGTTGCCGGCGAAGTGCGCCGAGCTGGCCGGCAGGAGGTCCGCGCCGACGTCGAGCCGGTCGCCCGCGAGGACGACGAGCCGCTCGATCTCGTTCTCGAGCTCGCGGATGTTCCCGGGCCAGGCGTACTCGAAGAAGCGGGCGAGGACCTGCGGCGAGAGCACCTTCGCGGCCTTGCCGGACTTCGTGGCGTGCCGGGCGAGGAAGTGGTCGCAGAGGATCGGGATGTCCTCGCTCCGCGCGCGCAGCGGCGGCACCTCGATGTTGAGCACGTTGAGCCGGTAGAAGAGGTCCTCGCGGAACTCGCGCCGCTGGACCATCTCCTTCAGGTTGCGGTTCGTCGCGGCGATGATGCGCACGTCGACCTGGACCGGGCTGGTGCCGCCGACGGGGAGGAACGTCCCTTCCTGGAGCACGCGCAGGAGCTTGACCTGCATGGCCGGCGACATGTCGCCGACCTCGTCGAGGAAAAACGTCCCGCCGTGCGCCACGCGGAAGAGCCCCTGCTTGTCCCGCATCGCCCCGGTGAACGAGCCCTTCACGTGGCCGAACAGCTCGGACTCGAGGAGGTTGTCGTTGAGGGCCGAGCAGTTCTGCACGACGAACGGCTTGTCCTTGCGCGGCCCGTTGTAGTGGAGGGCGCGCGCGATCAGCTCCTTGCCCGTGCCGTTCTCGCCGGTGACGAGCACGGTGCTCTCGCTGTCGACCACCTTCTCGAGGACCCCGAACAGCCGCTGCATCGCGGGCGACTTGCCGACGATGTTGCCGAACTGGTAGCGGCCGCCCAGCTCGCGGTTGAGCTGGGCGATGCGGGCCTCCTTCGACTCGACGGTCCGCGAGAACTCGACGATCTCCTCGACGGTGGTCTCGAGCAGGTCCTGGAAGTAGTCCATGTCGCGCGCCGACAGGCTCGGCACGGAGACATAGGCCGCCTCGGGCGCGTCGACCGCCAGCCCCTCGGCGCGCGCGTTCTCCGGGATCAGCTTCGTACGATCGGCCTTGGCGTCGTCCCGCAGGAAGCCGCAGGCGAAGATTGCCCCGTGGAACTTCTCGTCGGTGATCACCGGGCAGGCGACGATGTGGAAGCCCATGTGGCACTGGTCCACGAGGACGGCCTTCATCTCCTTCTGGCCCGCGAGGTCGCGGACGGCCTTCTCGATGGAGCGGTTGCAGCGGCCGAACCCCTCCCGGCAGCCGAGCGACGCCTCGCAGAACCGGCTGTGCGGCGGGATCACGACCCCCTTCTTGTGGTCGACGACGAAGCCGGTGGCGTCCGCGAAGGAGATCTCGATCCGCCACCACTTCCGGATCTTCTCCTTGATCTTTCGGACGATGAGGAGGTCTTCGAATCGGGAGGGATCGATCACGATGAGGTGTCCAGGCTGTGAACGCTCGAGTGTAGCGATCGCGTCCACCCCAGACAACCACGAAGCTCGGTCCCCGTCCAGTTCGAGGACGTACGCTCTCTGAACAGCCAATCAAATCGCGCAGAAGCGGCGCGTGACCTCGCGCTCGATGGCGTCGGCGACCTCGGCGATCGGACGGCGGCCGTCGAGTTTCACGGCGGGGCCGACCACGCCCCGCCGCCCGAACGCCTTGCGGTAGGCGGTCGCCACCCGGCGTTGGAGGTCGAGCTGCTCGAACAGTTCGAGGTTCGCCCGCTCGGATTGCCTCCGCCCCAGCGCCACGTCCGCCGGCACGTCGAGGAAGAGCGTCAGGTCCGGCCGCGGCGCCCGCGCGTTGATCGCTTCGACGAATGGCTGCGGCAGATCGAGTGCCTGGTAGGCGAGGGACGAGAGGGCATAGCGGTCGCTGACCACCCACCGTCCGGCCACGAGGTGGGGTTCGATCTCCGAGGCGACGTGGTCGAGTCGGTCGGCCGCGAACAGGAGCGCGAGCGCGGCCCGATCGAAGGGCCGGCCGCCCCCGCCGCCGAGCCGATGGCCCAGGACGAGCCGGATGAGCGCGCCGACCGGGCCGCGGCTCGGCTCCGCCGTGGCCTCGGCGGCGATACCCCGCTCCGCGAGCCTGCGGACGAGTTCTGCCGTCTGCGTCGTCGTGCCGGCTCCGTCGAGCCCCTCGATGACCACGAACCTCCCTCTATTCCCCCTCTTCCCCGCCGCAGGGGGGGCCGCGGTCGTCCGGGCGCGAGGGGATCGGCGGGTCATCGCAGGCCCGCCGCCGGTCGGTTCCAACTCATTCCTGCTCTATACCACGCGGTCGTGGTAGGTTCCCGGCCCATGAGACCTGCGATCGTCGTGCACGGCGGGGCGGGGATCTACGGCGACGACGCAGTCCCCGAGGCGCTCGAGGGCGTCCGGCAGGCGGCCGCCGAAGGTTTCGCGAAGCTGTCGTCGAAAGGCTCGGCGCTCGACGCGGTGCTCGCCGCGGTGCGCTGCCTCGAGGACGATCCGCGCTTCAACGCCGGCACCGGCAGCGTGCTCGGCGCCGACGGCACGGTCGAGAACGACGCTTCGGTGATGTGGGGGGCGGATCTCTCGGCGGGCGCGATCGGGGCGCTCTCCGGCTTCCGCAACCCCGTGCTCGTCGCCGAGGAGGTTCGCCGCGACGGCACCCACGTCCTCCTCGTCGGCGACGGGGCGCGCCGTTTCGCGATCCGGCGGGGCATCCCGAGCATCGACCCCCGCGAGCTGATCACCGAGCGCCAGCGGGCGCGCTGGGAGGCCGAGGCGGAACGGCGCCGGCACGAGCGGCCGCCCGAAGCCGCTGCCCAGCACGGCACCGTCGGCGCGGTCGCCGCCGATTCCCACGGACACGTCGCCGCCGCGACCAGCACCGGCGGCCTGCTCTTCAAGCTCCCCGGCCGCGTCGGCGACACGCCGATCATCGGCGGCGGCACCTACGCGGACGACCTCGCGGGGGCGGCCTCCTGTACCGGACAGGGTGAGGCGATCCTCAAGGTGACGCTCGCGCGCCACGCGGTCGCTCTCCTTCGCGCCGGGCACGGGGCGACCGAGGCCGCAGAGATCGCGGTGGCCGAGCTGACCCGCAGGACCTCCGGCGAGGCGGGTCTGATCCTCGTCGCACCGGACGGAGACATCGGCTGGGCCTTCAACACCCTGCGCATGAGCCGCGCCAGGTGCGACGCAGCCCACCCCGAGCCGCTGGCGCTGATCGACCGCTGAGACCGCTCAGAGCCGGTAGGCGATTCCGGCGCCGACCTGCGGCACGAAGGCGATCGGGGCGTCGAACCAGTTCGCGACGAAGAAGAGCTTCACGTCGAGCCGGTTGGTCGGTGTCCAGACGGCGTCGACCCGCGTGTAGAGATCGGTCTGGTCCGAGCCGTTGACGGCCTGGAGGGGATATGACCCGAGCAGATCGTAGACGTAGCCGCCGGTCCACTGGAGGGAGACGACGTCGAGCGGGCTCCACTGAAGATCCACGCTCATTGGAACGAGCTCCGACGACTCGATGTTGCCCGCGGGAATCGCCCCCTGCCCGTTCGTGTAATTGCCCCCCGCGAGCGAGACGACGTACCCGACGTGTCCCTCGGCGGTCAGGTGGTACGGAAGGCGGTCGCGGAAGTCGACCGTCGCGCCCGGCCGCAGGTACGGATAGGGGTAGACGTCGCCCGCGATCGGCCCGTAGGCGAGGTCGTGGAGCTGGAGGCGGATGGCCATTCCCGGGAAGTAGCGGCCGTCCTCGCTCACGATGAAGCGGACTCCGAGCAAGTCGAGCTCGAGCTGGTCGGTCAGCCCGTAGCGGACCTCGGGCACCTCGGAGCCTCCGAGGCCGAACAGGTACGACCCGTCGATCTCCCCTTCGGCCAGCCCCTTGCCGATGGCGAGGGGCCGATCCGCGAGCCGTTGCGGGTACGCCGCAAGCGCCTGCGCGGTCGTCGGCGCCTGCGCCGAGACCTCTTCCGCGGCGGCCAGGCCGGAGACCAATCCCGCCCCGAGGATGCCGATGAGAGCCCTGCGCGAAGCAACGTTCATGCCGATTCCTCCATCTCAGGCGGGCAGGATGGTGCCGCCGCCGACCAGCTCTTCGTCCCGATAGAACACCGCCGCCTGGCCCGGTGCCGGCGCACGGACGGGCGTGCGGAAGCGCACGTGCGCTCGGCCGCCGGACGCCGGGCTCACGGTCGCGACCTCGCCGACGTGGTGGTGCCGCACCCGAACCAGTGCTTCGAACGGCTGCGCGGGCATCCCCGCGGGCCAGCTCGTCCGCGAAAGCTCGATCTCGCTCCGGTCGAGGCCGCCCTCGGGCACGACCTCGATCGTTCCCAGCTCGGGATCCAGGCGCCGCACGAACGTCGGCCGGCCGCCGAGGACCGGCAGGCCGCGCCGCTGTCCGACCGTGTACCTGTGGAGGCCGCGGTGCTCGCCCACCTTCCGGCCCTCCGAGTCGACGATGGGCCCGGGGGCGGGGCGCGAGGTCGCGCGGGACTCGACGAAGGCCGCGTAGTCCCCGGCCGCGAAACACAGCTCCTGCGAGTCGGGCTTCCGCGCGACGTGCAGCCCGCGGCGCTCGGCCTCGACGCGGACCTGCGCCTTGGTCAACTCCCCGACGGGGAAGTCGATCGCGGCGAGCGCCTCCTGGCCAAGCCCGTAGAGAAAGTAGCTCTGGTCGCGCAACCGGTCGGCGGCGCGCAGCAGGCGGTAGGTCCCGTCCGTGCCGCGCCGCACGCGGGCGTAGTGCCCGGTGACGAGCCGCGCGCCGAGCGCGCGGGCGCGCCGGAGCAGGTGGCCGAACTTCAACCTCGCGTTGCACGCGGCGCAGGGCAACGGCGTCTGGCCCTCCAGGTAGGCCTGGACGAACGGGCCGACGACGTGCCGCTCGAAACGATCCTCGGCGGCGAGGACGTAGAACGGGAAGTCGAGTTGGCGCGCCACCGCCCGCGCGTCCGCGATGTCCTCGGGCGCGCAGCACGAGCCGCGGCCTTCCGATGACGGAGCGGAATGCAGCCGCAGCGTGAGCCCGACCAGCTCTGCTCCGGTCTCCTGCGCGAGGGCCGCCGCGACCGAAGAATCGACGCCACCCGAGAGCGCGGCGACGACGCGACCCGCACGCTGAGCGCCCGCAGTCATTTGGCCTGCCTACCGCGAACGCAGGCGCCCGGTCAAGGCGCAGAGCAGGCGGCGTGCCGGCAGAGGCGCTTCCGTTCACCGCCGACCGTCGTCCGCGTTCCCGCCGTGGATCGGCAGGACGAGGGCGACACGAGTCCCCGCGAACAGGTGGGTCGGCGCAAGCGGCTGCGATCCCGGCGGGCTCTCGGCAACCAGGCCGCCGCCGTGGGCCTCTGCGATGCTGCGCGCGACCGGAAGACCGAGCCCGGCACCCGGCTTGCGGGCCGGGTAGGCCGTCGCCGCGTGGAGGAAGGGACGCGAGAGGAGCTCGAGCGCCCCTGCGTCCATGCCCGCGCCCTGATCGTAGAACGACAGCTCGACGCGGTCGGCCTTCCGCACCATCTCCGCGAGCAGCACGCCGCCGTGTGGCGAGAACTTGAGGGCGTTGTCGAGGAGGTTCTGGATCGCCTGTCGGATCTTGATCTCGTCCGCGTCGACCGCCAGGGTCTGCGGCAGGATCTTCTCGACCGTGAGGCGCTTGGCGCGTGCCTGCGGCCGGACCTCCTCGAGGCAGCGATCGACGAGCACCGCGAGATCGACCGGCCGCAGGTGGATCTCGGACCGCCCCGCCTCGAGGTCGGCGAAGTCGACGAGGTTGTCGATGATCTGGGAGAGGTGATCGGCGCTGTGTCCGACCGATTCGAGCACTCTCGCCTGCTGCTCGGTGAGCGGCCCGAGCTTGCGCGAGAGCAGTATCTTCACGTAGCCGACGATGGGCGTGAGCGGCGTCGACAGCTCGTGTGCGACGCTGTGCAGAAAGGCCGCCTGATCGGCGGCGGAGACCTGCTCGCCGGGTTCCTTGTTGGCCATGGTCGGAGGGTTTGGCGCAGTGCGCTAGGGATTATAAGTGGCCGACAACGGCGGAGGAAGAGGCATCGTCAGAACCCAAGCCGGGCACAGGTTATCCACATTCCCAGGCAGGGGGGAGATTCGGGTCGCACCCTCGCCCAAGAAGCTGAATTGACGTTCCTTTTCGAGATCCCACCCGTCGGGCTGCCAAGTGCAGGGCCCGCGCTGTGGAAAAGCCTGTGGACAAAAGGGAAGTGGCCCCGGCGCGACTCGAACGCGCGGCCTACTGTTTAGGAAACAGTTGCTCTATCCGCCTGAGCTACGGGGCCCATCGACGCCGTTGGGACCCTCCAGCGACCTACGGTTCCGCGCGAAGTGGGCGCCCTCGTACACCCCCGGGGGAGTCCAGTCAAGTACCCCTCGCAACTCCCGGTCGCGCATGGGAGTTTCCGCGCCGGTCACCTCGCGGGCCGGCTCGACCCGCCTGTCTGCTAAGCTTCCGGGCGTGCGATCGCTCCTCGGATGCGCGTGCGCGATGGCAGCGGTCGGCTGTGCAGCCCGTGCCTCCGCCTTCGTCCGCACGCGAACTGCGGACGGCCACCACTTTCTCTGGTGGCCGGAGCGCCGGGTCGGCCACGTGATCCAGTCCGACTGTGCGCTTCGGCCGGGTCTCGACGGTGGAGTGCCGCCGCCCGAAGCGGTGGCCGCCGGTGAGGACGCGGCGACCTACCTCGCGAAATGCCAGTCGGCGGTCGAAGCGTCGTTCCTCGCGTGGCAGAACGCGGGTGGCACCGACGGCGGCCCGGGCTGCACCGACCTGCACCTGCCGCTCGACGGCGACGTCGCGACCCGAGAGGTCGGCTTCGACACGACGCCCGGAGCCACGAACACGAACATGGTC
The DNA here is from genome assembly GCA_027451705.1 of Pseudomonadota bacterium. Lineage (GTDB taxonomy): Bacteria > Myxococcota > Myxococcia > Myxococcales > JAKAPL01 > JAKAPL01. The sequence goes on along the minus strand of DAIDIT010000230.1, from coordinate 30,333 downwards.
CTCTTCCAGCCGCAGCTCTGCGATCAGGTCGTTCCGCCGAGCGACCCGTGCTGGTCGGACGACTCCTGTGACGGCCTCTACGCCTGCTTCTCCCACGGTGCCGAGGCCGTTGCGCTGACGACGACCACCTATTCGTCCGACGACGGCACCCTCGTCGACGCCGACATCGAGGTCAACGACGCGCCGCCGCCGGGCGGCTTCGACTTCTCGGCGGAGACCGCGACTCCCCTCGCGGGTACGAGCGACGTCGAGAACACGGTCACCCACGAGGTCGGCCACTTCATCGGCCTCGATCACAACTGCGGCTACGCCGGCGCGCCGCCGTGTACGCCGGCGCTCGAGGCGGGCGTCATGTTCGCCTCCGCGACGCCGGGCGAGACGACGAAGCGGACGCTCAAGGCCGACGACGTCACCGCCATCTGCCACGTCTATCCAAAGGGGACGGCGACGCAGATCGTCAACCTCTTCGACCTCGCGGGGGACGCGCGCACGATCGAGGTGACGGGAGGAATCGGGAACTGCGCGACGGGGGGCGGCTCCCCTGCCCTGCTCCTGCTGCTCGCGACTCTTCGCCTGCGCCGGCGTCGGCGAAAGAGCTGAGAAGACGCGACTGCCGACGCGATCAGACCGCCATCGCCTGGCCGACGGCGGGAACGCGATAAAGGCTGTAGAAGTAGTCTCGGACCATCCGGTGGGACGAGAAACCCCACTGCGCCATCTCGATCGAGGCGCGCATCATCCGCGACCAGTGCGCGCGGTCACCGAAGGCCGGCAGGACATCCTTGGCGAGAGTCTCGTAGAGCGCCGCCAGGTCGCGGTCGTCCCCGACCCGCGCGTCCGCCTCGCTCCGTCCGTCGCCGATCTGCCAGCCGTTGACGCCGTGCTGGCAGCCCTCCGGCCACCAGCCGTCCAGAACGCTCAGATTGAGCACGCCGTTCATCGCGGCCTTCATTCCGCTCGTCCCGCTCGCCTCGAGCGGCCGCCGCGGATTGTTGAGCCAGATGTCGCAACCGCGGGTCAGAAGACGTCCCAGCCGCAGATCGTAGTCTTCGAGGAACACGGCCGACTTCGGGTAGCGCCGCACGGCCTGGACGAGGTTCGCGACCAGCATCCGCCCGGCCTCGTCCTGCGGGTGGCACTTGCCCGAGAAGAGGAGCTGGACGTCGCCCCGCTCGAGCCACGGGCCGATGCGCGACGGGTCGCGCAGGATGAGGTCGCTCCGCTTGTAGGCCGCGGCGCGGCGCGCGAAGCCCACGAGGAGCGCATCGGGCCGGAGACGGACCCGGGTCCGCCGCTCGACCTCGTGCAGGAGCTCCTCCTTCAGCTCGCGGTGGGTCTCCCAGAGGTCGCCGCCGTGCAGCGCGAGGCGGATGCGCGGGTCCTGCCAGGTTCCGGGATGGACACCGTTCGTGATCGCCACGATGGGCGCGGTGTCCCCGACGTGCCGCCACATCTCGCGCGCGGTGTCCCCGTGAAGGTCCGAGACGGCGTTCGCACGGCTCGCGAGCCGCAGCCCGGCGACCGTCATGTTGAACGGCTCCCCGCCGAGGCGCGCCATGTCCTCACGCCGGACGCTCCGGTTGGCGCCCAGCCCCAAGAGCAGATCGAGCGGATGCGATTCGTTGCCGGCCTCGACGGGGGTGTGCGTCGTGAAGACGATCTGCGATCGGACCTCGGCCCATGCCGTCTCGAAGCTCTTGCCCGCGGCCATCTGGTCGGCAATCAGCTCGAGCCCGGCAAAGACGGCGTGGCCCTCGTTGAAGTGATAGACGTCGGGGGACAGGCCCAGCGCCCGCAGGGCCCGGACGCCGCCGATCCCCAGGATCATCTCCTGGATGACCCGCTCGTGCTCCGCTCCTCCGTAGAGCCGCCGGGTCATCCAGCGGTCCTGCTCGTTCACCGGCTCGAGGAGGTAGAGCGGGGCGTTGCCGGAGCGGTCCACCTGCCAGATCTGGCACCTGACCTCCCGCCCCTCGACGGTGACCGACACCTCCTTGAGCGTCGGCTTCAGGAGGTGGGCGACGTCGCGCGCGTCGTCGGAGTCGATCGGCTGGCCGTCCGCCCCGATGTGCTGGTGGCTGTAGCCGCCTCGCCATAGGAGCCCGACCGCGACGAGCGGGAGCCGGAGGTCGCCGGCGGACTTGATGTAGTCGCCGGCCAGGACGCCGAGGCCACCCGCGTAGATGGGCAGCTCTTCGTGGAGGCCGTACTCCATGCAGAAGTAGGCGACGAGGGGGAGGGGCTCGGGTCGCATAGGGGGCGCACTCTACTGCGAGACCATGACGTCGCAGAAGGGCCTTGCGGGCGCCTTCTCGCCTGCCCGGCCGTCGCTACATGAACCTCGGGTTCCGGAGGGTGCCGGAGAGCGAGAGGCTGTAGCTGCCGTCGCGGTCGGGCGGGTGAAGTGCCGACAAGCCGAGGCCCAGGTACGGGATCCGCTTGAGGAGATCCGCCCCGAAGTGCACGCGCAGCTTGCCGTGGGGCATGCTGAAGCCGAAGTTTCGGTTCAGCGTCAGCGCAAGCCCGTCGCTGCCCACGTCGACGTCGTCGCCCTGGATCGTCAGCTTGCGCACGTCCAGCTTGCCGCCGCCCGCCAGCACTCCGAGGTCCACCTTGCCGAGCGCCACCCGCGGCAGGTCGTATTCCCCCACCTTGCCGCCCTTGATGACCGCCTGATCGAGCCCAGCCTGGAGCGTCCCCTCGAGCGTCGTGACGTCGCCGCCACGGAAGGCCAGCGCCGCCCGCGCCGTGAAGGCGCCACCGAGGTCCAGCGCGCCGAGGTCTGCCCCGATCAGCCGTCCGGCGACCGTAAGGAGGTCGTGCGCCTTGCCCAGGTCGACCCGCGAGACGTTCAGCGTGAGCCCTTCGTCCTTCTTGCCGAGCCGCACCTGCCCGACGACCTCGCCGGCCGTCAGCTTCGCCGTGAAGTCGATCGTCGGAGTCCGGCGCAGCAGCGGCCACAGCTCGAGCCGCGCGTCCAGTTCGGGCACGACGAGCGTCGACGCGGCAACGTCCGGCGGGGCCGCCGGGTCGCGGCTGACGATCACCAGTCGCTTCACGACGACGCCGGTGAACCAACTCGGTTTCAGCTCGCCCACGCTCACGACGAAAGTCGAGCCGTCCGGTCCGCGCAGGGACGACGACAGTCCGTCCTCGATCCGCTGCCGCACCGCGTTCCAAGGGAAGGTCAGGTACACGAAGAGCAGCGTCGCCGCCGTCGAGGCCGCCGACCAGGCCAGCGCGCGCTTGATCCGCTCCTTCGTCTCTTTCTTCGGCGCCTTCACGGGTCAGCCCATCGAGTAGGTGGCGACGGTGAGCGAAACGTCGACCGAATTGGGATCGTCCAGCCGCGTGCGGACCCGGATCTTCTTCACCTTGACGAGGTGCGGGCCGTGCTCGATCGCGTTGAGGAACGCGGTCAGTTTGTCGAGGGTCAGCTTCGAAAGGTCGAACTCGACGACCGACTCGCTGATCTTGTCGGACCCGGTCGTGCTGCCGCGGTCCTGCATGTCGCCGATCTCCACCCCCTGCTGCTTCGAGATGTCGTCGATGAACGTGAACAGCTTGACCGGCGTGCGAAGCCGGTCCTCGAGCCGGCGACGCCGCATGTCGCGCTCGCGGTACGTCGAGGCGAGAGCGCCGATGTCGGCGAGCGCCTTCGACTTCGTCTCGATCGTCTCCTCCCGCCGCCGGATCGCCCGCGAGAAGGCGAGCGTTCCGACCGCGATGACGGCGGCTAGAAACGTGGCCGTCGCCGCGCCGACGAGCAGCCGCTCGCGCGCCGACAGGCGGGCGAGGTACTGCTCGGCGGCGGCCAGGGCGTCCCGGATCCGGTTCATGCGCCGTCACCGCCTATGCCCGCACAGCCGTTGCGCGCTTCGAGGTTGAACTCCACGGTCTTGCCGTCCCTCTCCTTCTGCACCCGGCCCCGCTGCACGTCCTGGAAGCAGCGCCAGCCCTTGAGGGCGCCGACGACCTTGTCGACCGTCTCGAAGCTGTCCGCCTCGCCGTGCAGATCGACCTGCTGGAGGCCGACGTCCATCTCGGTGATCTTCGCGCCCTCGATGTCGAGGCGGTTCGTCGTCTCGGTGAGGAGGTCGAGCGCCGAGAGGCGGGGAATGGTCGCTCCCGAGGCCGCCCCGCCCATCAGGCTCGAGCGCGCGACGTTGATGTCCCGCAGGCACTTCCCGATCGCCTGCTTGGTGGACGCGCAGACCGCCTCGTCGATCGCCTTCTCCCGGACGGCGAGGACGTGGATCTGGGTGTAGCCCCACACCCCGGCGAGAAAGAGCAGCGAGGCCGCCAGCGCTCCGACCTGACCGAGCTTGCCGCGCATCTTCGCGAAGTCGCCCTGGAAGCTCTGATCCCCGCGCCGGAGGTTGAACCGCATGCGGCCATGCGCCGAGAGCGCCAGCGCAGCAGCCAGCGCGGTGGAGGGTTCGAGCGCACCTGGAACCTCTCCACCGAGCGATGGGAGCACGAGCGGCGCCGCGGTCCCTCCGAACTCGCGCTCGAGAAGCGCCCCGAGGCCCGGTAGCTTGCTCCCGCCGCCGCCCAACCAGATCTTCTGCAGGGGCCGTCGCGAGCGGGAGGCCACCAGCTTGAGGATCTGCCGCAGCTCTCGGACAATCGGTTCCAGGCCTCGGGCGAGCGGCACGACGAGCGCGGGATCCGCTCCCTCGAGCAACGAACCCCGCTCGTGCTTGAGCGCTTCGGCCGCCGCGAAATCCAGGCCGAGATCGCGGGCGACGGCGCGCGTCAGGCCCGCCCCGCCTCCGTCGAAGGCCCGCGCGAAGATGACCTTGCTTCCCTCTCGGACGGCCGCGCAGGTGCGATCGTGCCCGATGTCCACGATCAGCTCGAGGCCGGCTTCCGCCTCGCGGGCGGCGGCTTCGGCGCGCGCCTTCTTGCCCCGCAGGCCCAGGACTTGGCCGTCCCCCTGGAGGAGGCTCGGCAGCGCGAGCGGCGCCAGCGTGACGGTCCGTGGATCCGCGCCGAGCTCGCGCAATGCGGCGAGAAGCTCGTCGAGGGCGGGACGGCGGGTGACGCCGACGAGCAACTTCGTCTTTCCGTCCGCCTGTTCGATCGCCTGGTGGTCGTAGGAGACGTCCGAAAGCTCGAACGGGATGAGCCCTTCGATCTCGAAAGCCAGCGCCTGCTCGAGCCGCTTGCCGTCGACGGCCGGAAGCACGACCGAGTGCGTCGCCGCCGTGGCTCCGGGGAGCGCCACGACCACTGCGTCGGGCCGCGGATGAGGAGCGCCGACGAGCGGCGCGAGGGCCGCCTTCTGCGCGGCGAGGAGCGAGGCCTCGCCTTCGCGCCGAACCGGAGCCGAGTCGATTCGCTCCACGGCGTAGCCGCGGAATCGGGACTGGAGCGCGCACACCTTGACCGCGTGCGTCCCCAAGTCGATGCCCCAGATCCGCATGGCCATGGCCGCCTACTCCTCCCGCCAGTAAAGCAGCTTGCCGAGGTTGTCGTCGTAGCGAACAACCGAGGTGATCCGGCTCTCGACGTCGCCCACTTCCCCGGTCGCCTTGATCGTGAACGTCTGGCTCGTGTCGCCCAGAAATGCGTTCGGACTGTTGGGCGTCGACAGGAACGGGTTCACCGGCAGCTTGTTCGCGGTCAGGACCGCGAGAAAGCTCTGAACCGAGAGGCCGAGGAACGAAAAGGAGCGGAGCATCTGGACCTCGGCGAGGACCGTCTGGAGGAGCATCGGGCTTCCGAGGAGCTCCTGGACGATCGAGGGATCGCGCGTCGTGTCGAGCGCCACGATGATGTTCACGAGCTGCTGGCCCGGGTCGTCGGTGTTCACGTTGAGCAGCGCGGTCGGTGCCGAATAGACCGTGAACCGGTCGCCGAAGGCGGCCATGAACTCGTCCGTGAAGCCGTGGATCATGTGCAGTTCGTCCACGGTGTCGTCCAGCGCGTTCTTCGCGCGGTAGCGCGGGTCCAGCCGCTGGTAGAACTCGTCCTCGTCCCCGAAACCGGTCGCGAAGGGGTCGGAGAAGTTGGTGAGCGCCACCGGGTTGAAGGTCGACGTCGAGTTGTCGGCGTCAATCCAGTCGTGGAGGTTCATCAACACGTCCTCGCGCGACACCTTGAGGTGTTGGGGGTCGTCGTCGTCCTGGAAGAGGAAGTCCCACTTCTGGTCCTTCCAGTGCATCAGCGTCAGCAGCTCCATCGACGTCGCGGCGGCGAGGGCCGAGAGCTGGTTGACCGCGTTCACGTTGATCTTGGACTCTTCGTCGTGGACCTCGGCATGGAAGCTGCCCTCGAAGTCGCCGAAGGCGCGGTTCGGGGCGTTCAGCCGGTACGCATGGCCGCCGAAGCCTTGCAGGCCGAGCGGCTCCGGCGGAGGCGGTGGGCCCTTGTCCGCGTGGTGGAAGTCCGCGTCGAGGGAATCCGCCGCCGGGCCGATGAAGAGCTGGAGCGTCCCGCTGTCGACCGGGATGACGTCCCAGAGCCGGATGTGCATCGAACCGCCGGCCGCCCCCGAGAGGGCGCCCGGGAGTTGCGGCATGCCGCCCGCGGGCATGCCGGGAATTCCCCCCGCGCCGCCCAGGAGGCCTCCGAGCATGCCCGCGATGTTCGGGATCTGGATCGCGTCGACCTGCCGCTGGAAGTGGAGGACGAGCCGCGTCAGGCTGACCGCCGAGCGCGCCAGATAGTAGGCGCGGAGCTGGTCACGAGCGTTGGCGGCGAGCCGCGCCTCGACGCGGCTGCGGTAGGAGAACTCGACGGCCACCGCGGTCAGGATCGCGATGGCCGTGATGACCATCAGGAGAGCGACCCCGCGCCGGCGTCCGGCGCGAGCTCTGGAAGGGGCGCAGTTCATTGGGTCCGATCCAGCGGCTGGGGCAGGAAGATCCACGCCTGGGTCGTGTAAGGCGTCGGCACCGAGCCGGGCTCGCCCACGAGCAGGGTGATCTGCACGCGGAACGGCAGGGTGTTGAGCCGCTCGGTGTCCTGGCTGTTCCAGTCCTCGACCCACTCCTTCTTCACCTGATCCCAGTAGCGGAGCCGCAGTCCCTGTATGTCCTCGCAGAGGACTTCCTCGTCGCCGCCGTGGTCGGGCTCGTCGTCGAGGACCGTCTTCTCGCGGCGCATCAGATCGAGCTGACCGGGCTTGTTCGGATCCTCGGCGACCCGGTACGCGATGAGCGACTGGTCCGACTCGAAGGCGTTCTCGTATAGACGCTGGTGGGAAAGCGAAGTGAACGTCAGCCGATCGTGATCACCGGCGTTGTGCTCCCCGTCGAACAGCGTGATCATTTGCCGGTAGCGCACCTTGTCGTAGTCGTTCGAGAGGAAGGCCATCGAGATCTCGCGCGCCATGCGGTTGACCGCCCCTCGGATCTCGATGTCTCGATCTGCCTGGGCCTCGACGGTCTCCTTGAGCGCGTAGGTCGGCCCGAAGCTGCTCCAGATGAGCCCGCCCATCAGCGCCATGATGGCGAGCGATATCAGCGCCTCGAGGAGCGTGAAGCCACCAATCTCCGCGGCCCGAGGTATCGGAGGCGCCGCCCTCAATGAATCCCTCCGGGCATGAAGCTATTTCCGGGCTGGCCCGGTGTACCCGAGCCCATCGGGTTCGTCGACTGCCCGTTGGGCGCGGCACCGGTAGCGCTCGCGCCCGGACCGGTCGGCTGGAGGACCACGAGGTGCGTCGTGACCGTGAAGCTGTCCTCCTTCGCGCCGTCCATCCAGTACACCGTGAGTCGGATCTCGCGGACCCCCTGCTGGATCTGAGTGACGAGCGTCTGTACCTGCGATTGGATCAGCCCGCTGGCCGCGGACCCGAGCAGGCCCCCGAGACCACTCGATGTTGGATTTGCGGGAGCATCCGAGGACGACCCCGCGGGCGACTGGAGGCCGTCGGGCAAAGTCATCCCCGAGAGCAACGAGGACTGCCCGAGCATCGACGCGAGCGGGCTGTTCGCGAGCGCGCCGCCTCCCGCTGCGCCGGCGGCCGCGTTGGGGCCGCCGCCGAGTGCGCCGGTGACGAGCGAGGTGATCTGCTCGACCGACTTCGTCAGGTCGGGCTTGAGAACCTGGGCCTTCCAGCGGATCTCCGGGTGCTTTTCCTCCTCGAACGTCCCGTCGATCTCCATGTCGAAGTCGGAGAAGCCCTCCTCGTTCAGCTTCTCCTCGAGGTCGATCATCTTGCTGCGGGCGAGCAACGTCGCCATCGTCAGGTGGGAACTGGCCTCGTGCAGCCGTGTCGCTCCGGCGTTGATGTCGACGATGGCGACGAGCCCGAGCGCAAGGATCGCGAGCGCGACGGTCACTTCGAGCAACGTGAAGCCCGAGCGCCTCATTGCTTGGGGATCTCGTCCTCTCCGGGGTCGACCCGGATCTTGCCCGTCAGTGGGCTCACCGCCACGGTCAGCGAATCGTCGCCGTGCGCGAGGGCCACGTAGGCCCGCTCCGCGTTGCCCTGCGGGAAGAAGTACACGTAGGCGTCGCCCGCCGTGTATTTCTGCGTCTGGTGCGGGGTCCAGATCCACGCGAAGTTCACGTCGGCGGGAAGCTGGACGCGCTGCACGTCCTCATCCCGGTACTTGGCGAACGGCGTCTTGGCTTCGAGCTTCGCCTCGATCGGGTTGTCGCGCTGCAGGTCCTCGAGCCGCTCCTGTGCCTCCTGCTGGGCCTCCGTGTCGACGTAACGCTTGCCGTCGCGACTCTCTTCGGGGACGGACGAAATCCGTGCGGCCCCGCGTGCGCACTCCGGCCAGTAGGTGCGCGCGTCGAGGTCGAAGGCCATCCGGCAGGTCTGTCCCGAGAGCGCCGCGTGGTCGTAGAGCGCGCGAAGCGATCCCGCGAGCTGGCCGGCCGCGGAGCGCATGCGCGCGCCGGTCACCGATTCGAAGCTCGGCAGCGCCACGGAGAGCGCCATCACGAGCAGCGCGAGGCTGATGACGATCTCGAGCAGCGTGAAGCCGGAGTCCTTCATGCGACCTCAGTTGGTGATGTCGGCGTCCTCGCCGTCGCCGCCGGGCTTGCCGTCGGCTCCGTAGGACATGATGTCGTAGGTGTCCGGGTGCTTCTGCCCCGGCTGGACGTAGACGTAGTCGTTGCCCCACGGGTCCTTCTTCTGCTCGCCCTCGAGGAACCCTTCCTGGTAGAGGGCCGCCAGCCCCTCGGCCGTCGTCGGGAAGCGGCTGTGCTTGAGCTTGAAGAGCCGCAGCCCGTCACCGAAGCCCTTGATGTCGAGCTGCGCGGTCTGGACCTTGGCTTCCTGGAAGCGGCCCATGACCGCAACTCCCACCACCGCGGCGATCATCCCGAGGATGGCCACGACCACCATGATCTCGATGAGGGTCATGCCGCGGGCGGCCGATCCTCGCCACTGCCTCTCTCTCACGACGTCTGCTCCTTTCGTTGCCTCAATGCCACGGGACCTCCAACCAGAGACCGAGCGCGACCAGCGCGCCCGCGACCGCAACCACCGCGAACGCGCCCGCGGCCCGCAGCCGTCGCTCGAATGCCGTCTCTTGCATCGCGTCCGCGCTCCTCAATGTGCCGACATGGTGTTCATCTGGAGGATCGGCAGCAGGATCGACATCACGATGAAGGCGACCACGCCACCCATCGCGACGATCATCACCGGCTCGAGCAGCGAGGTGAGCGCCGTCATGCGCGTCTCGACCTGCGCGTCGTATGCGTTTGCCACGTTGAGCAGCATCTCCTCGAGCTGTCCCGACCGCTCGCCGATCGCGACCATGTGGTAGACCATCGGCGGGAACTCGCCGGAGCGGCGGAGCGGAGCGGCGATGCTCTGGCCCTCCTTGATGGCCTCCCGAGACTGCTCGATCACGCCGGAAAGGACGGTGTTGGTCAGGATCGCCTTGACGATGTCCATCGAGGTCAGGAGCGGGACGCCGCTCTTGAGGAGCGTCGACAGCGTGCGCGAGAAGCGGGCGATGGCGAGCATCCGGATGATCTTCCCGAAGACCGGCATCCGCAGCGTGGTGCGGTCCCACCAGGCGCGGCCCTTGCCCTTGCGGATGTAGGCGAGGAAGCCCCAGATCGAGAGCACCATCCCCGCCAGGAGCAGGTACCAGTAGTCGCGAGCCGTGTTCGAGACGAAGATCAGGATCCGCGTCGGCAGCGGCAGGACCATCTTCATGTCCTGGAACATCGCCGTCACCTTGGGGACGACCACGGTCATCAGGATTCCCATGATGACCGTGCCGATGACGACCATGATGATCGGGTAGGCCATCGTGCCCCAGACTTTCGAGCGCAGGCGGGCCTGGGCCTCGGTGAAGTCCGCGAGGCGGATCAGCACCACGTGCAGCGCCCCGGAGTGTTCGCCGGCGCGGATCATGTTCACGAAGAGGGTGTTGAACACCTTGGGAAACTGCCCCATGGCGTCGGCGAGCGTCGATCCTTCATTGACCCGCTGCTTGACGGCCGAGACCACCCGCTTGAGCCGCTCGTGGTCGACCTGCTCGATCAGAGCGGTCAGCGCCTCGACGAGCGGGATGCCGGCGCCGATCAGCGTCGCGAGTTGCCGGGTCATGACCGCGATGTCGTCGGAACTGATGCGCCCGCCGACGAGCCGCTTGACGTCGATCTCGCCCTTGGCGGCGGCCTCCTCCTTCTGCTTCTCGCCCGTCACCTCCGAGAGGAAGATCCCCTCCTTGCGCAGCAGCGCACGCAGGCCCTTCGGGCTGTCCGCCTCGCGGATGCCGGTGACCGACTTGCCCGCCTCGCTGAGCCCCTTGTACTCGAAGACGGGCATCGCTAGACGATGTCCTCCTGCGTCACCGACAGGAGCTCGGAGATCGAGGTGATGCCCCGCAACACCTTGCTCGAGCCGTCCTGGATGAGGGTCCGCATGCCCTGGGCGATGGCGGTCTTCTTGATGGTGCCCGAGTCGACCTTGCGCAGGATGAGCTGGCGGACTTCGTCGGTGACCATCATCATCTCGTAGATGCCGACGCGTCCCTTGTAGCCCGTGCCGTTGCAGGCCGAGCACCCCTTCTCCCGGTATAGGTGATCGACGCCCGCCTCGCGGAGCGAGTCGGGGCTGAGCGACAGTTCTGCGAGCGCCTCGGCGGTCGGAACGTACGCCTCGCGGCACTCCTTGCAGAGCACGCGCAAGAGCCTTTGCGCCAGGCTACCCATCAGCGACGACGCCACGAGAAACGGTTCGACGCCCATGTCGACGAGCCGGGTGACGGCCCCGGGGGCGTCGTTGGTGTGGACCGTCGAGAAGACCAGGTGGCCGGTCAGCGAGGCCTGGATCGCGATTTCGGCCGTCTCGAGGTCTCGGATTTCGCCGACCATGATCACGTCCGGGTCCTGGCGCAGGAAGCTCCGGAGCCCCGAGGCGAAGGTCAGGTCGATCTTGGGATTCACCTGGACCTGCCCGATCCCCTTGATCTGGATCTCGACCGGGTCCTCCACCGTCAGGATGTTCAGCTCCGGGGTATTGATCTTCGAGAGCGCGGCGTAGAGCGTCGTGCTCTTTCCAGACCCCGTCGGCCCGGTCACCAAGATGATCCCGTGGCTGCGGTGGATGAGGGAGTCCATGATCGACAGCTGGTCGGGCGAGAAGCCGAGTTGCTCGAGGTCGAGGAGCACGGCGCTCTTGTCGAGCAGACGCATGACGATCCGTTCGCCGTGGGATGTCGGCACCGTCGAGAGACGGATGTCGATGTCGCGGCCGGCGAGTTTGACCCGGATGCGGCCGTCCTGCGGCAAACGCGTCTCGGCGATGTTCAGGTTGCCCATGATCTTGACGCGCGAGGCGATGGCCTTCTGGAACCGCTTGGGTGGCTTGATCTTCTCCCGGAGGACGCCGTCGACGCGGAAACGGACCGAGATCTCCCGCTCGAACGGCTCGATGTGGATGTCCGACGCCCTCTCCTTGGCGGCCTGGAAGAGGAGCGAGTTGACCAGCTTGATGATCGGCGCCTCGTCGTCGGTCGCGTCGAGGAGGTCCTTGGGCTCCTCCAACTCGTGAGCCAGGCTGGCGAGATCCTCGCCGGCCATGTTGTCCACGAGCCGCTCGGCCTCGTTCGCCGCGCGGTCGTAGACCTGGTTGATGGCGTCGAGGATCGCCTGCGGAGGGGCGACGTGCGGCGAGACCGGGGCCTCGAGGAGCATCCGCGCCTCGTCGAGGAGCGCGGTGTCGAGCGGATCCCCAGTCGCGAGGACGATCGCGTCCCCATCGCGGCGCAACGGGAGAATCCTGGCCTGCTTCGCGAAGTTGATCGGCAACTGCCGGATCAACTCGGGCGTGATCGCGTCGATCGCGAGCCGCTCCGAGAACGGGAGGTCGAGTTGGACGGCCAGCGCCGCCAGCACCTGCTCCTCCGACAACGCCTTCAGGCCGACCAGGATCTCGCCGAGGCGACCGCCCTTCTCCGCCTGCTGCGTCAGGGCCTCGTCCAATTTTTCCTGGGCCAGCCCGGCCGTCTCCAACAGGATTTGACCGAGCGGACGGCCGCAGAGGAAGGCCGGACCGTGCGCAACCTGAACGGTCGCCTCGCGGTCCGGTCTGGCCGGCAGCCGCTCGGCGGCCGAGGCGCCCCGATCGCTCGCTGCGATTGCTTCCGTCTGGATCGATCCGGCCATGTTCGCTCGATCTCCGCGGGGCTGCGCCGTGAAGCTCTCTGTCTAACCGCCGCTCGGAGCCGGCGCTGGAGGCGGTGGCTCGACTGCTGCGCCCGGATGTCGGTGCGCCCTCGGGGCAATCGGCCGTTCGCCGGCTCCCTCCCCCGTCCCTCCGTTCTCGATCTTGCTCTGCTCCTTCCGGATGGTCACGGTCATCGCCCCGAGCGGCCCCTCCTTGCGGTCGTAGTCGATGGGCACGGTGTAGACCGCGGATTCGCCGTAGAAGCGCTCGACGAACTCCTGCCGCTCCTTCATCTTGCGCTCGAAGATCTTCCGGAAGTCGGACTGGTCGCGGATGATGTACGGCGTGAGGAACAGAAGAAGGTTCACCTTCTCCTTCTTGGTCGTGTCGTAGCGGAAGAGCCATCCCAGGATGGGGATGTCCCCGAGGATCGGAGTCTTGTTGGACGACTTGATCACCCGATCCTGCATCAGACCACCGATGACGACCGTCTCCTGATCCTTGGCGACGATGACGGTCTTCGCCGCGCGCTTCGAGGTCGTCGGGCCGAGGATCGGGTCGGTGCTCGCGATCTCCTCGGTCGACTCGTCGACCGTCAGCCGGACGTAGTCGCCCTCGTTGATCTGCGGCTTGAGCTTGAGCTTGAGCTCGACGTTTTGCCGCTGGATCTGGCCCATGGGGAAGCCGCCTCCGAGCCCGCCAAGGCCGCCCATGGCGCCAAGGCCGCCCATGCCGCCGAGGCCGCCGAGTGCTCCGAGGCCGCCAAGTCCTGCCGTGCCGAGAGACCCGAGGCCTCCGACGCCTCCGACGCCACCGAGCGCGCCGAGGCCACCCACCCCTCCCAGACCACCGAGCCCGCCCAGGCCACCCATCATCCCGAGTCCGCCCAGCCCACCGAGTCCGAAGCTGAATCCCGATTGGAACGGAACGTTCTGGCCGACGGTGATCTGCGCCTCCTCGTTGTTGGTCGTCAAGATGTGCGGCGTCGAGATGACGTTGGCATCGGAATTGGTTTCGAGCGCCTGAACCAGAATCGAGAACGAGGGGAGCGAGAATCCCAGCGCCTGGCCGATGGCCGCGTTGGCAGGCCCCTGAAGTCCGGTCAGGAAGCCACCCAGCGAGGCGAGGCCGGCGACGCCGAAGAGCGAGTTGATGCCCTGCCCCACCGGGAACGGCTCGCCGCCAATCGGAATCGGAACCGGCTGGCCGCCGTTGACGCCGGGAATCGTCGGGTTCGCGATGTAGTGGGAGGCTCCGCCGAAGCTCAGGTCGTTCTCGAGGTTGACCTCCATGATGACCGCCTCGACGAACACCTGCCGCTGCGGCCGGTCGAGCCGCTCGATGACCTTGAGCAAGCTCCCATAGTCATTCGGAGAGGCGACGATGACGAGCGAATTGGTCGCCTTGTCCGGGCTGATCTTGACCTGCCCTTCGAAGACCGATTGCTGGCCGCCCGCCTGCGGCCCCATCCGTCGGCCCTGGGAGATTCCAGAGATGAGGTTCGTGAGCGTCGTCGAGAGCTTCTCGGCCTCGGCGTTCTCGAGGTAGACGACGTGGATCTGCCCCTCTCCCGGCACGGGCACGTCGAGTTGGCGGACGAACTCCTCGATCTTGTCGAACGACGTCGGGCTCGCCACGACGATCAGCTTGTTCGTCCGCTCGTCGGCGATGACCTTCGTGAGGCTGACACCCGCCTCGGGGCCCGACTGCCCCTGGGACGGCGCGGCCTGCCCGAACACCGAGATTGGCATCGGCCGCCCGCTCGAGCCGGGCCGCTTGTTCTTGTCCTGGAAGACGTTCTGGAGTTTGTCGGCGAGATCGGATGCCGCACCGTAGACGACCTGGACGAGGCGTACCTCGTCGCCGCTGCCCGGAACGTCGAGCTGGTCGATGATGCTCTCGAGCCGGTGCATGTTGAGCGACATGTCGGTGACGATGAGCAGGTCGGGCTGAAAGGTCCGGACCATCCCGTCCGGCCCCATCAACTCCTGGAGGACCGGGTTCACGCTGTCCGGATCGACGTGCTTCAGCCGGAAGAGGCGGGTGATGTACTGCTCGGTGTCGGGGTAGGCCTCGTCCTTCGCGAGGTAGGTCGGCACCGGCTTGCGCCGCGCGTCACGCTTCTCGACGATCTTGTTGTACTTGCCGGTCGGGTAGATGGCGAGGTTGTTCGCGTCCAGGACCGCCAGGAACGCCGCGTACACCTCGTCGGCGGTGATGAACTCCGTGCCGTGCTTCGGGCCGATGAGCGTGATCCGGCCGTGGATGTTCTCCGGAAGGATGAACAGCTTGCCCGTCATGTCCGCGACCTGCTGGACCAGATCGGCGATCTCAACCTTGTCGAAGTTGAGCTGGTACTTGTGATCCTTCTTGACGACGCGGTCGCTCCCCGGCGAGTCCTTCGACGGCTCGACGACTCCGCCCGGCACGGGAGGCGGATGCCGGTTCGCATCGAGCGAGATGTTCGTCGGCAGCCGCGGCGGTGGGTAGAACCGGGTCCGCGGCGGTCGCGCCAGCATCTGCCCGAGTTGCTGCGCCCGCGCGGGCGCCGGCCAGACCGCAGAGGCCGCCGCGCCCGCGAGCGCGAGCAGCGCCGCCCGCTCACTGGATCGCATAGTGATAGCTCAAGGACTGGCCTCCGCGCTCGATCTGGAGGTCGAGCGCACCGGCGTTGCGCAGCTTCGTGTAGGCCTCGAGGGCCTTGTCGGGGCTGTTCATGTCGTAGCCGTTGATTCGCTGGATGACGTCGCCGTTCTGAATCCCGATCTTGGAGTAGAGGCTGTCCGGACGGATGCTGAAGAGCTTGAATCCGTTGGCCTGACCGTTCTTGAACGACGGCACGATGCGGGCCTGCATCGCGAGGTCGTTCAGGTTCGCGAGCGCGTTGTTGACCGTCGACCGCTCGATCTGGAAATGGCGGTCGTCGAGCCGCCGGATGCCCGCGCCGAGGTCCGACGGACGGAACGTCGCCGGCGGAGCCGCCGGGTAGCCGGGCATCGTGCCGCTGCCGCTGCCTGATGGCTGGTTGTCGATGAATTCGCGGTGGCCGCCGTTGATCACGATGACCCACGGCGTGTCCTGGTGCTGATCGTTCGGCCCCTCGATGGAGAGGACGGTCGCCCCCATGAACTGGTCGCCGACCATGTAGACCGAGGTCTGGTTCTGGTTGAGGTCGCGGATCGTTGCGAGCGACCACTGGGGGCGGTTCGCGAGGGCGGTGCCGAGGAGCTGCGAGTGGAGGCTCGTCCGCACCGGCGCCGACGACATATCGGGTGCCTTGTCCTTCTCGGCCTCGGTCGCCTCGGCGGGCGCGGGCGCCTCGGGCAGCTTCATGCCCATCGTCTTCGCGAACGCCTCGGGCGAGAGCAGAGGCGATTCCGACTGTCGCGACGACGTCGGAGCGAGCGACGCGTTGGCCTTCGGCAGCGGCCTGATCTTCTCGGCGACGATCAGGTTGACCGTCCTGGCCGACAGGTAGCTTCCCGCGAGCAGGAACGCGAGCGTGACGGCCCAGAAGTAGCGTTCGAGGCCGAGTTGAAGGGCGGTGGACACGGTCGACCCCACGAGAAAGCAAGCGATGTGCCAGGCGGCAACTCGCCCTGGACGAACGACGGAACTCGAACCCTTCCCCCGGAATCCCCATTCCGCTGTGCCACCGGGGCAGGCGGCCGTGCGGGCGGCGCCCCGACAATTTGTCATCCACGTTCCGAGCGGCGCCGCCGCGGGTGACAATTTGTCAGGTCACCTCGTCCCGGTCGATCTTGCGGTAGATCGTCCGAATCGAGATCCCGAGGAGTTGGGCCGCCAGCGCCTTGTCGCCCCGCGCCTGCCGGAGCGTCTCGCGGATCACCTGCGCCTCGAGCTCCTCGAGCGTCGTCCCGAGCGGCACGGTCAGGGTCCGCCCCATCGGCGCCTGTCCGCTCTCCTCCGCATCGCGCGGCAGCCCCGACAGGTCCGGCACGTCGATCGCAGTCCCCCGGCACAGGACGACCGCGCGCTCGACGGCATTCTCGAGCTCGCGCACGTTGCCCGGCCAGCGGTACCCTTCGAGCACCGCCATCGCCTCCCGCGTGAAGCCGAGGAGCTGCTTGCCGTTCTTCTCGCAGAAGCGCCGCAGGAAGTGGTCGGCGAGGAGCGGCACGTCCTCCGGCCGCTCGCGCAGCGACGGCAGCGCGACGGCCACCACGTTGAGGCGATAGTAGAGGTCTTCCCGGAACCGGCCCGCCTTGACCTCCTGGTCGAGCCGGCGGTTGGTCGCGGCGACGATTCGGACGTCGACGTCGATCGGACCGCTACCGCCGAGCCGCTCGATCTCGCCCTCCTGCACGACGCGCAGGAGCTTGACCTGGACCGCGGGCGACATCTCCCCGACCTCGTCGAGAAACAGGGTCCCGCGGTTGGCACGCTCGAACCGACCCTCCTTGCGCGCCACTGCCCCGGTGAACGCGCCGCGCTCGAAGCCGAACAGCTCCGCCTCCAGGATGCTCTCGGGAATCGCAGCGCAGTTGACCGCGACGAACGGCCCCTCCGCGCGCGGAGACAGCTCGTGGAGTGCCCGCGCGACGAGCTCCTTGCCGGTCCCGCTCTCGCCCGTGACGAGGACGGTCGCGTGGGACGCGGCGGCCTGCCGGACGAGGTCGAGGGTCGCGTGGAAGACCGGGCTCTGGCCGATCATGCCCGCCGGAGCTTCGAGGCCGGCGAGCCGAGCGCGGAGCCGGACGTTCTCGGCGACCAGCGCCTGCTTCTCGAGCGCCTTGCGGACGCTTCGCACCACCGCGTGGCGCTTGAGCGGCTTGGTGACGAAGTAGTATGCGCCGTCCCGCATGGCCGCGACCGCACCCTCGACCGTTCCATAGGCCGTCATCAGCACGACCTCGACCTGGGGCGCGATGGCCTTGATCGCCTTGAGAAGCGCCGCTCCGTCGAGGCCGGGCATCGCGAGATCGGTCACGACGACCTGGGGCGGCTCGGCGCGCACCAGCTCGAGGGCCGTGCTGCCGTCGGCGGCCGTTCGAACGCGGTAACCCTCCTTCGCGAAAATTCGCTCGACCGATTCGAGGTTGCTCCGGTCGTCGTCGACGACCAGGACCGCCGGTGCGGCAGCCGCCGCGTTGCTCTCGGGCTCCATCCTTCCGGACCAGAGTCGAGAGTCGGCCGGAAGTCAAGTGTGGCTGCGTTGTCGCGCGACCGACACCGCCTTGACACCCCCGGGCCCGGTCTCTAAGTAGACAGCCCGCCCCATGGCCGCCGCCTCCGTCCCCCGATCCGCATCCGACGCCTCTCCGCTCGCGCTCGTTCTTCCCGTGGAAGGCCGGCGCCCCGCTCACGCCGATCGGCTCGAGAAGGCGGGTTTCGAGGTCCGCGTCGTACGGAGCGCGGCGCAAGCCTGCATGCTCGCCGAGGGCGCCCAGATCTGCGACGCGTCGCTGCTCGCACAACTCGACCCGTGCCGGCGCCCGCTCGAACAGCTCGTGCGCGATCGGCTCGAGACGCTGCTCGATCGCTTGGGCGAGTCGCCGGTCGAAGGGTTGCACGGGCTCGTGATGCGGGAGGTCGAGCGGGGTCTCCTCGCGCTCGTCCTCGACCGTTGCCGAGGCCACCGCGGCAAGGCCGCGCTCCTGCTCGGACTGCACCGCAACACGCTCCGACAGAAGCTCGCGGAGCTCGAGCTCGAGGATTCGGCGCCCCGGCGCGGCCGTCCGCGAGCCCGCAAGCGCCACGCCAAGACCGCGGCGCCGCGCTGATCGTCAGACCTTCGGAACGACGTCGAGCAGTTTGGCGTCCTGCGACGCCGGACGCGCGCGATCCTGGGCCCAGACGCGAAGCGCCCGGATCTTCTCCTCGTACATCCGGTAGAGGGGGACGGTCCCGTGCAACGCGTTCCAGAGGTCGTCGCCCGTGAGCTCCCGCCCCTTGGAGAAGGCCGAGTGGAGCGCCCCGACCACCATCTGCTCGAGCTCCGATCCCGACAGCTTCTCCGCCCGCTTCGCGACGGACGCGAGGGGCAACGTCCCGGGATCTCGGCCCCGCCGCCGCAGGTGGATGTCCAGGATCTCCATCCTCGCCTTCTCGCCCGGCAGATCGACGAAGAACGTCTCGTCGAAGCGGCCCTTGCGCAACAGCTCGGGGGGAAGATGGGTCACGTCGTTTGCCGTCGCGACGACGAAGACCGGGCTCGTCCGCTCGCTCATCCAGGTGATGAACCAACCGAACAGGCGCGCGAGTCCGGCGTCCTGCCCACTCTCGACGCCCGTGAACCCCTTCTCGAGCTCGTCGATCCAGAGGACGACCGGGGCCATCGCCTCGACCGAGGCGAGCGCCTGCCGGAGGGCGTCGAGCGATTCGTCCTCCGAGAAGAGCGCGGCGAGGTCGAGGCGGCAGAGCGGCATGCGCCATTCGGCTGCGACGGCCTTGGCGGAGAGCGATTTGCCGCAGCCCTGCACGCCGAGGAGCAGCAGCCCCTTCGGCGGCGGCAGGCCGAAGGCCCGGGCCTCCTGCGAGAGCGACTTGCGCCGATCGGCGAGCCACTGCTTGAGGACCTCGAGGCCGCCGACGATCCCGAGTCCGGCCGCCTCGTCAGCACCGAGATCGACGCAGTCGAGCGCGGAGTTGCGTCGCAGCAGGCGCCGTTTCTCGGCGAGGACGATCGCGGTGAGATCGCCCTTTTCGCGCAGCGCCATCCGGAAGACGCGGCGGGCCTCTTCCAGCCCGAGCCCCCTGGCCGCAGCCACGGACCCGGCGGCGTCGCCGACTTCGACCTGGACGGCCCGGGCGGTCTCCTCCAGAAGCGCCTTCAGTTCGCCCTCGTCCGGGGGCGACAGGTTCACGACCGCGGCCTCCCGCACGAGCTCGTCGGGAAGGTCCCCGAACGGTGCGACCGCCACGACGTGCTGCCCGGTGGCGGGTCCCTCGGCGGCCACCTCGCGCAGCATCCGGCGCTCGACTGCGGTCAGGTCGGACATCTGCAGGCCGAGCAGCGCGAGCACGCCCGGCTTTCCGGAACCCCGCAGCGCGGTCAGCGCATCGACGAGCGAGTGGCCGCTTGCTTGCGGCTTCATGCCGCGGCTGACCGACCAGGTGGACAGCGGGAGTCCGAGCTTCGTCGCGGCCGCCTCGACGAGTTGGAGGCCACGGCCCTCCTCGAACGAATCGATTGCCGCGAAGCCGTATCCCGCCCCCAGGAACTTACCCAACTCGTCCGCCATCTCTGCGAAGTTCACGCGTGTCTCATGCCATTCTCTCGAGGGCCGTGCAAGGTCGTCGCCGGCCGCGGCGCCGACGAGGCTCACGGCGTGGTACCATGGCCGTGGCGGCCCGGAGCGACCGTTGGACCGGACTTGCCGCGCGAGGTGACGCCGATGGCTGCCGGAGTGCTGCGAAAAGCCCTGATCGCCGACGACGACGCGCTCATTCGAGCCATGCTCGCGACCGAGCTGCGCTCCCTCGGATTCACCGTCGCCGAGGCGCAGGACGGCGAGGAGGCGATCCGCCTCTACTCCGACGACCGGCCCGACATCGTCTTCCTCGATCTGCTGATGCCCCGGCTCAACGGCCTCGACGCGCTCAAGCGGCTCCGGCAGCTCGACGGCCCGCCGGTCCCGACCGTGCTGGTCACGGCCCTCACCCGAGACACCGTCAAGCAGTTCGAGGTGCAGGGCGTCAAGCCGGACGCTTACCTCGAGAAGCCGTTCCGGCTGAAGGCCGTCGTCAAGATCCTCCGCCAGATCTTCTCGGACATCGGCTCCGAGCAGCCGACCGGATGAAGCTCTCCCGCGCCATCGTCCTGCTGGTCTTCGCAGTGGCGGCGGTGCCGACCTCCCTGCTCCTCGCGGTGACGAGCATCGCCAGCCGGCGTGCGCTCCTCGCGGACGCGCGCGAACTGACACGCGAGCGAGCCGACCGCCTGCGGCTGCGAATCGCCGACCGCCTCGACGGCACGGTGCACGCCCTCGCGCTCGCGGCCCGACACGCCGGATTCGACTCGCCCCAGGATCGGCAGCGGGAGTTGCAGACCCTGCTCGCGCAGCGCGAGGAGCTCGATGGCGCGGCGCTCTACGACGCCTCGGGCCATCCGCTGCACGACGCCCGAGCGGCCGCACCGGGCGTCACGGCCGAGGATGCGGCCCTCGACGCGATCACGGGCCTGTTGCCCGTCGATCGGCCGACCTTCGGCCCCGTCCGGAGGGATCCTGCGTCGGGCCGCCTGTCGCTTCCGCTGGCGCTGCCGCTCCCAGGGGGCCGGTCGGGCGGCGCGCCGGAGTACCTGGGGGCCTCGGTCTCGCTGCGGGGCATCGAGGATCTCGTCGCGCGCCAGATGATCGGCACCGAGGGCGTGGGCGCGCTCCTCCTAGGCCGCGGGGGTGAACCGCTCGCCGCCCGCGGACCACTCGCGAGCGCGGCCCTGCCCGCCGCTTCGGCGGCGCTCGCGCGCGAACGCGCGGCATTGGAAGCGTCGGGCGAAGTCCGAGCCGAGGAGCTTCCGGCGGGCGTCCCCGCCATCGCGGCCTACGCGGTGGTGCCGCGCACCGGCTGGGGCGTCGTGGTGTTCGAGCCGCGGGCGCGCGCCCTCTCGCTCGTTCGCTGGGTCCAGGGCGAGGGCGCCCTCGGCCTGCTCCTCGGCCTCCTGCTGTCGATCGGCCTCGGCCTGCTCTTCGCCCGCGCGGTCGTCCGGCCGGTCCGCGCGGTCGTGAGGGGCGCGCTCGACATCTCCCGCGGCCAGTTCGGAACGGAGATCCCGCTGACCGCGCGCAACGAGCTGGGCGATCTGGCGCACACCTTCAATTACATGTCCAAGCAGCTCCAGGCCTACGACCAGGAGACGCGCGGCTTGTACCGGTCGCTCGAGGAGGGCTACGTCGAGACGATCGTGGCGCTCGCCAACAGCATCGACAGCAAGGACTCCTACACCCGCGGCCACAGCCAGCGCGTTGCCGACATCTCCCGCGCGATCGGAGAGGAGCTGGGGCTGCCCGATCGGACGCTCAAGCACCTCTACTACGGCGGGATCCTCCACGACATCGGCAAGATCGGCATCCCCGAAAGGATCCTCCTCAAGCAGTCGGTGCTGACCACGGACGAGATGCGCCAGATGCGCGAGCACCCGGCCATCGGCGCGTCGATCGTCGGCGCCGTCGCGTTCCTCGCCCCCGCGGCGCCGGCCGTCCGGAGCCATCACGAGCGCTGGGACGGAAAGGGCTACCCCGACGGCCTGTCGGGCGAGTCCATCCCGCTCGTCGCTCGCATCGTCAACGTCGCCGACACCTGGGATGCGTGCACGTCGACCCGGCCCTACCAGGAGGCGCTCGCCTTCGAAGCTGCCTGCGCGGTCCTGCGCAAGCTCGCCGGCTCGCAGTGCGATCCCGAGGTCGTCGAGGCGTTGATGCGGGCACTCGACAAGCGGCGGGCGACGGGCCGAACGGTCGTCCCCGCGTCCGGACAGCGCGCGCGCGCGGCCCACGGTTGACGATCGAGCGCGCAGGCGTCGGCGCTCTGCTACGTCAATCCTTTCGAAACACACGTGCGTCTGTCCACGCGGCGAAAATTTCGCGCCAGTGGAATCAACTGGTTACGAACGGCATGTTTCGTGCTAAAACGCGCACCGATGTTGCGACCCCGACACGCCGCCCTCGTTGCGCTTGCCGCCCTCGCCTGTGGGCGCCCACCCGATCCCCCGGCGGCGGCCTCGCCCGCCCCACGGGGCCAGGTTTGGCTATCCCCGAACCAGGTGGCCAAGGCCAAAATCCGCGTCGAGACGACGGCCAGACGGCCGCTGTCCGAGACGCTCATCACCGGGGGCAAGATCGCGTTCGACGACCTGCTCGTCTCCCATGTCTTTTCCCCCGTCAGTGGCCGGGTGACCCGCATCGACGCCGAGCTCGGGCAGAAGGTCGAGAAGGGACAGGCCCTCGCGCTCATCGACAGCCCGGATCTCGGTTCCGCGTACAGCGACCTCGTCAAGGCACAGGCCGACGTCATCGCGGCCAACCACGACATCAAGCGGCAGCGCGATCTCCTCGGCGCCCACGCCGCCTCCGAGGCGGCGGTCGAGCAGAGCGAGGACAACCAGCGCAAGGCCCAGGCCGAGCTCGAGCGGGCCCAGCTCAAGATCAAGCTCCTGCACGCCTCGCAGGGGGACGTGGTGAGCCAGAGCTACCTGCTCCGCTCTCCGATTGCAGGCGAGGTCGTCGCCCGCAACATCAACCCGGGCGCCGAGATCCAGGGCATGCTCTCGTCGGCGAACATCGCGAACGAGCTGTTCACGGTCGGCGACCTGGGCCGTGTCTGGATGCTCGCGGATGTCTACGAGGCGGACATCGGCCGCGTCCACCCCGGCGACGAGGTCCACATCGCGTCGATCGCCTCGCCGGGCACGACGTTCTCCGGCCGGGTCGATTTCGTGAGCGACGTGCTCGACCCGACCACGCGCACCGCCCACCTGCGCGTGACGGTCGAGAACCCAGACAAGAAGCTCAAGCCCGAGATGTACGTCACCGCGACGGTCTCGCTCGGCGAGCGGCCCGCCCTGGCGGTCCCGCGGACCGCCGTTCTGCGCTTGGGTGACGAATCGATAGTCTTCGTCCAGATCGGCAAGACCGAAACCGGCCTGCTCGAGTTCGCCCCCCGCCCGGTCACGACCGGCGCCGAAGAGGATGGCTGGATCGAGATCCTGGGCGGACTGAAGGCCGGCGAACCCATCGTCACCGAGGGCGGCATCCTCCTCTCCAGCCAGGTGTGACCCGCGTGCCTTTCGATGCAGGGCGGGGCCTCGTGCCTCGCCGCCGCGGCTCTACCCGCGCTTCGCTTTCGACTCCGTGGATTACCTCCCCCGCGAGCGGGGGAGAAGAGGTGGCCGCGTGATCCGCAAGATCGTCGCCACGGCACTCGCCATGCCGGTCTGGGTCGGGGCACTCGTCGCGCTGGTGGTCGGCGGCGGCATCTGGGCCTGGCAGAACCTCGACATCGAGGCCTACCCGGATCCCGTCCAGCCGCGCATCGAGGTGATCACGCAGCCCCCGGGCTGGAGCGCCGAGGAGGTCGAACGCTACGTCACGGTCCCGCTCGAGACCGGCCTCAACGGAATGGTCGGCCTCGATCTGTGCCGCAGCATCTCGATCTTCCAGCTCTCGGACATCAAGTGCTACTTCGACTGGGACACCGACTATTACTGGGACCAGCAACACGTCCTCGACCGGCTCCAGCTCGTCACCCTGCCGAACGGCATCCAGCCGGGCCTCTCGCCCGACAATCCCATCGGCGAGATCTACCGCTACACGATCTCCGCCCCCGGCTACGGTCTCGACGACGTGAAGTCGGCCGAGGACTGGCTTCTCGAGAAGAACTTCAAGCAGGTGCCCGGGGTCATCGACGTCACGAGTTTCGGCGGCTTCACCCGGCAGTACCACGTCGACGTCGACCCCTACCGGCTCAAGGGGCACGGCCTCTCGCTCCAGCCGCTCATCTCGGCCCTCCAGAACGCCAACCAGAACGTCGGCGGCAACATCCTCCCGCTCGGCGAGCAAGCCTACGACGTGCGCGGCCTGGGCCTGGTCCACAGCCTCCAGGACATCCGCGACGTGACGGTCGCGGAGCAGAAGGGCGTGCCGGTGAGGATCGGCGACGTCGCCGACGTCTCGATCGGACACGCGACCCGGCTCGGCATCGTGGGCAAGGACGACGACCCGGACGTGGTCGAGGGAATCGTTCTGATGCGGCGCGGCGGCGATACCCTCAAGACCCTGAAGGGAGTCGAGGCCAAGGTCGAACAGATCCGCGAGAACCACGTGCTGCCGCCGGGCATGGACATCCAGCCGTATTACGACCGGACCGACCTGGTCCACGTCACGACCCACACCGTCCTCCACAACCTGATCGAGGGGATGTTCCTCGTCATCGTCGTCCTCTTCGCGTTCCTCGGCGAGTTCCGGGCGGCGCTCATCACCGCACTCAACGTGCCGCTCGCCCTGCTCATGGCGTTCGCCCTGATGGTGCTCACGGCGACCCCGGCGAACCTCATCTCCCTCGGCGCGGTCGACTTCGGCATCGTCATCGACTCGACCGTCATCATGATGGAGAGCTGCTTCCACAAGCTCGCCACCGCCCGTGGGCGATCGCCCGAGAACCGGATCCTCGACGCCGCCGACGAGGTCGGAGCGCCCATGGCCTTCTCGACGCTGATCATCGGCGTCGCCTTCCTGCCGCTCTTCACCCTGACCGGCGTCGAGGGCGTCATCTTCTCCCCGATGGCGCACACGTACGCCTTCGCGATCGGCGGCGCGATCGTCCTCGCCCTGACCCTGACCCCGACGCTCGCGCGCCGCCTTCCCGCCGCGAGCCTGAAGGACGAGGACAACCTGGTCATGCGGGCCCTGCAGCGCTTCTACAATCCGCTCTTCGCGACCGCGCTGCGCCGCCCCTGGACCGCCCTCGCCATCGGCGCGATCCCGATCGCGGTCTGCGTCGCGCTCTTCCCGCTCCTCGGCAGCGAGTTCATGCCCAAGCTCGAGGAGGGCAACTTCTGGATCCGCGCGACGCTCCCGCTCTCGGTGTCGCTCGAGCAGTCGTCCCGATACGTCGGCCGGATGCGCGAACTCCTGCGCGCCCCGCCCGAGGTGAAGACCGTCGTCAGCCAGCTCGGCCGCCCGGACGACGGCACGGACGTCGCCGGCTTCTACAACCTCGAGTTCTTCGTGCCGCTCAAGCCGTTCGACGAATGGCCGCGCGGCGTCACCAAGGAGAGCCTCGGCGACGCGCTGAACCGGCAGCTCTCGTCGGAGTTCCCCGGCGTCGTCTTCAACTTCTCTCAAAACATCGAAGACAACGTCGAGGAGGCGCTCAGCGGCGTCAAGGGCGAGAACTCGGTCAAGGTCGTGGGCCCCGATCTGTCCGCCGACGAGAAGATCGGCCGGCAGCTCGTCGACATCATGGGCAAGGTCCGCGGCATCGAGGACCTGGGCATGCTCCCCGCCCTCGGCCAGCCCGACCTCCGCATCGTGCCCGACCGCGCGCTCTGCGCCCGCTACGGGCTCAACGTGGGCGACGTGAACGCCGTCGTCCAGGCCGCGATCGGGGGCCAGGCCGTCACCCAGGTCTTCGAGGGCGAGAAGCGGTTCGACATGGTCGTGCGGTGGCTGCCGAAGTACCGCGCCAACCCCAGCCGAATCCGTGAGATCCTCATCGCCACCCCGGATGGAGCCCAGATCCCGCTCGGCCAGGTCGCCCACGTCTCGGAGGAGATCGGCCCCGCGATGGTCTACCGCGAGGCCAACCAGCGCTACGTGCCGGTGAAGTTCAGCGTCCGTGGGCGCGACCTCGCCTCCGCGATCGGTGAGGCCCAGGCAAAGATCCGCAAGGACGTCGCCCTGCCCTACAACGTCCACCTCGAATGGGCGGGCGAGATCAACGAGCTGCAGGAGGCCGAGCACCGCCTGGCCCTGATCATCCCGCTGACCGTGCTGCTGATCGCCCTGCTCGTCTACGCCTCGGTCAAGAACTGGAAGGACATGTCCATCGTCCTGGTCGAGCTGCCCCTCGCCAGCGCCGGCGGCATCCTCGCCCTGCTCGCGACCCGCATCCACTTCAGCATTTCGGCGGCCATGGGATTCGTCTCGATCTTCGGCATCGCGGTGCAGGACGGACTGTTGGTCGTGACCTACGCCCAGCGCCTCTGGCAGTCCGGCGCGTCGCTCGTGGACGGGATCCTCGACGCGAACCGGCGCCGGCTGCGCTCGGTCCTGATGACGACGTTCGTCGCGATGCTCGGCCTCTTGCCCGCGGCCCTGTCGACCGCCATCGGCTCGCAGACCCAGAAGCCGCTCGCGGTGGTCGTGATCGGCGGCGCCCTGATGCTCGCGATCCTTCCCCGCGTGCTCGTGCCGCCCCTGCTGCTGCTCGCGCACCGGAGCGAGGCGCGCTGGCGAACTTCTCCCCCGGCGCCGGCCGTGGATGCGCTACCCTCGGCCTGATCGATGACCGCCCTGCTCCTCGCCGCGGCGCTCGCCGCACCTCCACCACCGCTCGAGGCGCCGGCCCTCCCGAGCCCCATGACGCTGGCCCAGGCGGAGGACATCTTCCTTTCCCACGGCCTCGACCTGCTCGTCGCGGAGGCGAACGCCCGCGGCGCCGCGGGCGATCTGGCCGCGGCCGGCGCGCACCCGAACCCGGGCGCGAACGTGGGGGGCCTCTACAGCTTCGCGGAGAACTTCGGCGCCGCGAACCCGAACAATTCGCCTGCGGTCTGGGGCTGGACCGCGGGCGTCACCGACAACGCCGCGATCGAGGATCAGCTCTCCGGCAAGCGCTCGCTGCGCATCGAAGCGGCGGCCCAGGCGCTCGCCGCCGCGAAACAGTCGGTCGCCGACTTGAAACGCAACGAGCTGTCGCAGCTCCGCCAGGCCTTCGCCGCCGCGCTGCTCGCCCAGGACAACCTCGAGTTCGCCCGCGACGTCGACCGTTCCTACGAGAAGACGCTAAAACTCGACCAGATCCGCTACCAGAAGGGCGACATCAGCGAGGCCGACCTCGCGAAGATCGCCGTCGCGAAGCTCGAGGCCGACCAGGTCGTCACCCAGGCCGGCCAGGGCTTCGACGTCGCGAAGACCGCGCTCGCGTTCCTCCTCGGTGCGCGCGGGAAGATCCCCGTCTTCGCGATCGCAGGAAGCCTGGCCTACGCCGAGCCGCAGGGCCTCGCCGGCAAGAGCCCCGACGACCTCCTCGCGCTGGGAGAGGCGCGCCGGCCCGACCTCGAAGCCGCGGTCGCCTCCCGAAAGGCCGACGAGGCGCTGCTCACCCAGGCCCGGCGGCTGGTCCTCCCCGACCTCGCCCTCTCGCTCACCTACCTCGCCCAGGCCCTCCCCAGCTACGTCGTGACCCCTCCGTCGCTCGAGCTCGGCGTCTCGGGCAACCTGCCCGTGTTCTACCAGCAGCAGGGAGAGATCCAGCGCGCCGAGGCGAACCTCGACACCGCGCGCGACCAGGAGGCCAAGGTGCGCGCCCAGATCGCCTCCGACGTGGGCTCCGCGTGGGCCGGCTACCGCGCCACCGGAGAGCTCGTCCGGCGGATGGAGGGCGAGGAGCTCAACCAGGCCAAGCTCTCCCGCGACCTCGAGGAGCTGATGTACCAGAAGGGCGCGGCCTCGCTGCTCGACTACCTCGACGCCGAGCGGACCTACACCGCGGTCAACCTCGAGTACCACCAGGACCTCGCCGCGTACTGGACTGCCGTGTACCAGCTCGAGCAGGCGACGGCGACGCCGCTGCGCTGACGCCGGGACCCGCCGTTTTCACCGGCGGAAGACGCGGATGCGGTGATTGCTCGTGTCCGCGACGTAGCCGTTGCCGCTGCCGTCGGCCGCGACGGCGAAGGGTCCACGTAGCCGGCCGTGCCGTTGCCGGCGAGCGTGGTGACGTTGCCCGTGGCGTCGACCGCGACGCCGCACGGGAAACTAAACTCCGTCTGGACTCACGCTGGATTCGCGTCAACGCTGGCGTTGCCGCGAAGAGCCGCCCGACTCAACGGCCGCCCCGCCGGCCTGGCCATCTCGCTCGCTCCCGTCGAGACGGCGGTCATCCGCGAGTCCCTTCCCGCCAGGTTCGACGTTGCCACGGTCGCAACCAAGAGCAGCGTCCGTGGTTCCTCGGGCGGTCAGGGAGGACTCCGGGGCAGCGCTCTCACGCCGCGGGCCGGCGTCCTTGCAGGCCGGGCCAGCGCAGTGTCCTCGGGGGTCAGCTTCGCTGCGACCTGGGGCCGCGGGAGGCCGTCGCGGGGCATCCCGACAGAGTTACGGGGCCGGTCGAACGCGGGCTCGAGTGACCCGATGGCGCGGCGGAGCACCTGGGCTCCACGTCGGGTCACCGCAGATGCGCGGCGGGGCTGCTCGGCAACTCCGCCGGGCATTGTGGTACGAAGCCGGGGCTCACGGGTACATTGAAGGGGCAGTTCGCTCGCGAGGCGGGGCGGCTCGACCGCATCGCGGAGCGGTGAGACGGCGCCGCGGGGCGGCCCGGTGACACGCTGGGGCGGTGACGTGGCGTCGCGGGGCAGGACGGTGATCGGGCTGCGCACCTGGGTGCATCGCCGGGGCGGGAAGGTACGCCGGCGGGGCAGCTCTCTCGCGTCGCGGGGCGTTCGTATCGCGCGCCGGGGCGGCAGGGTCGCGGCGCGGGGCGCCTGGGTCCAAGGCCGGGGCAGCCAGGTGCCCTGGGAGGGCAGCTTGCTTGCGAGGCGGGGCAACCCGACTGCATCGCGGGGCAGTCGGGCGGTGCAGCGGGGCAGTTCGGTGACGCGCTGGGGCAGCAGCGCAGCAGGATGGGGCAGGATCGTGATCGCGCGGGGCACCTGGGTAGCCGGCCGGGCCAGAAAGGTCCGTCGGGCGGCCACCCAGTTCGCACCGCGGGGCATTCCCATCACACGCCGGGGCAGCCCGGACACGTCGCGGGGCACCTGGGTACATTGCCGGGGCAGGTCGGTACGTTGGAGGGGCAGCCCGGTCACGTCGCGGGGCACCCGGGACGCGAGCGGCGTCGCCGGGCGATCCCGCCGGGGCAGCCCGGTCACGTCGCGGGGCGTCGGGCGCGCGCGGCGGGGCACCGGGGTACAGTCGCCCGCGGTCCATGGCGCGCCGCGGGGCAACCATGGTCCCCGGCAGGTCGACGCGGCGAGCATGCGGGGCAGCGCCGTGACGTCGCGGGACATCTCCTCGTGATTCCAGGCCATTGGCCTTGCATCGCGGGGCACACTGCGCACGTCGCCGGGCAGGGGCTGTGTACCCCTAGTGGATTCTCCACCACCCCGGGGGAGTGCACCGCAAACTTGGTCCGCGGCTTTACGCGCCTCGCCGGAGTGGTGCGCGCGGGCATGGTGCGCTCGCCCAAGGACCGCCCGCCACTGCGCATTCGGAGAACCAAGCAAGCTCGCTCATCGATGACGAGCCGGAGTACCCCGCGCCGGGCATCACGCCAGCGCAGCGCCGCTTCGCCTACCACCTGCTCTTCGCGCTCCGCTCACCACCGCGCTGGGACGCGGCGGCCGGGCATCGTCGAGGCGGGCTTCTACTGTAGCCTCCAGATGGGCGGCTCGTTGCCGCTAAATCCGCCAGTTGGCGCGGCAAATGGCGCATCGAGCCTCCTCGTGCCGCCATCAGCGGCGCCGATCGATCGAATGTGCACGCCCATACCGCCACCGAGCGCGTCAATCGGTCTGGGCGCGCGGTCCCCTCCGCCATCGACCGAGTCCTTGCGGCCCGGGCGGGCCTTTTGGCATCTTTCGGGACGTTTCAAGCCTGGCCGGCGCCCGGCCGCGGGCCGAAGGATGCCGACGCTCATGCTCTTGAACGACGAACAGGTGCTGCTGGTAAGGGAGGCGCGCCGCCGTCTTCACCTCTGGGACCGAGAGTTCGCGGACCTCGTCGGCTCGTCGCTGCGCACGGTCCAGCGGCACAACACCAACGCGGGCGTGAGCGATGGGGACCACGTCCCCATCGTCATCCGGGCCGTCCACCCGAAGTTCCCCGAGCTCGCAGAGCAGTCGGCCGCTGCCTTCAGGACGAACCTCGTCGCGCTCGGAATCGTGCCGCCCCCGCCGCCGATGCCCGAGCCTCCACCGCCGCCGGTGCCGAAGGAGGAGCCACCGCCGCCGAAGCCGGCGCTCCGCCCCGAGCAGATCGACTCGGTCGTCGCCGCCGCCGCGGACGCGCTCGACCTGAGCCCTCGCGCGGTGCGGCCGGCCGTCGCCGCCGCCTTCG
>DAIDIT010000229.1 GCA_027451705.1 Pseudomonadota bacterium | reverse complement strand
CGGCGGGATCGAGAAAACCCTCCCCCGCATGCGGGGGAGGGCAGGGTGGGGGGCCCCACGCGTTCCGCGCCCGCCGACTCGCCGACGCCCGCCGGACTTCGACGGCCTCGAGCCGCCGGAATGAAAGCCGCGTCCCCCCCGCGCTGGACCGTCGACCGCACCGGCTGGCCCGCCGGCCCGTGGGACGGCGAACCCGACCGCGTCGCCTTCACCCACGCCGGCTTCGCCTGCCTCGTCGTCCGCGCGCCCCAGGGCCACCTCTGCGGCTACGTGGGCGTGCCGAGCGGGCATCCCTTCCACGGCCTCGACCGGCTGGCGCTCTGGCGCCTGCCGAGCTTGCCCGTGCACGGCGGCCTGCCGACCTACGCGCGGGCCTGCGACTGGCCCATCTGCCACGCCGACGCCCTCGGCGCCGAGCCCGCACTCTGGTGGATCGGCTTCGACTGCGCCCACCGCGGCGACCTCGTCCCCGCCCTGCGCGCCCCGCGCAACCAGGTTGCCGCTGAAGTCGCCGCCCTCCTCACCCGCCTCCAGATGGAAATGCCGCACGAAGACGAGCGCCGCGGCGGCGTCTACCGCACGGTCGAAGCCGTGCGCGAAAACTGCGAGCGCCTCGCCGAAGCCCTCCGGGCCCTCCACCCCCCGCCCCCCGCGCGCCGTTAACCACCGCTCCAACCGTTCGAGCCCCGAATGGGGAGCCACTCATGGGCCACGCGAACCCGCGGGCCTGGTTGTTTGACAGGAGCCCCGATCGGAGAGAACCGATCGGGGCTCCGCTTTTCCGCGTGTCCTGCAAGGCTTTGCGTCGCTCACGCCCGGTCGGCCGCGAAGGATCTGGCGATCGGGCGGATCACGGAGAGCGCGGGCGGCACTGCCAGGCCCGCCCGACCCGCTCTCTGGAGCCCCCGATTCCGCGGAGAGCGGGCGGAGAGAAAGGCCGGCCGTTTAACGCTCCGGCCCCGTTGCTTAACAGTCGCCCCGGCCGGCCGGACGCCGTTTGACACGCAACCGCCTGTGCGTCCTTGGGAATTGACCGAAGGAGGCGATCCAGAGAGCGCAAGTCGGGTCCAACGACGAGGCCGAGAACTCTGGACCATATCTGTCGGCTCCGTATCTGTCCTCTGTCCTCTGGGACGACGGCGTCGCGACGGCACGGCCCGCGGAAGCGAGATGACAGCCGGGTCAAAACCGCCTACCTTCGAGGGCCGTCATGGCGAGCAGCGAGCTGCACGCCGATCTCTTCGGCTGGTGGCGGATCACGGAGACCTCGCAGTGGGTGAAGGACGGGCTCGATGACCTCGGCCCGGCGATGATCTCGATCACCGGGCACGCGGACCGGCTCCGGATGCATTGCCTGCTCGCCTACGTCACCGTGAGGTCCACGAAGACCGGG
Organism: Pseudomonadota bacterium; assembly: GCA_027451705.1. Classification (GTDB taxonomy): domain Bacteria; phylum Myxococcota; class Myxococcia; order Myxococcales; family JAKAPL01; genus JAKAPL01. Next base: position 11,987 of record DAIDIT010000229.1, on the reverse strand, counting down.
GCCTCGTTCGCCTGGGAGGGAGCCTGGGAGTATGACCAGATGAGCGGCACTGGCAGCGTGAAGCTCGGCAAGGACGGCAGGCTCCACGGTCGGCTCAAGATCAAGAACGGCGACGAGAGCACCTTCCTCGCCGAGAGGGCGACCGAGCCCGCCGAGCCGATCTCCGATCCTCCGAGCTACCGAGACAAGTGGAGACGGCGCTGGTGACCGCGTAGCGCGACTGCCGCCTCACCTCCGGCGACCGCAAGGGCCGCACCGCGCCCCCCCCCCCACTTCACTTCTCGAACTCGTCGATCAGCTTCGCCTTGCGCTCCTCGAGCGCGGCGACCTGGGTCTTCAGGCGCTTCAGCTCGCGGTTGACCTGCGCGAGTTCCGTCTTCGTCTGCCGGTCCTTCAGGTAGTCGTCTCCGTGCTTCATCTTGACCAGTGCCTCGACCTCGCGCCGGAGAAGCCGCAGCCACGGGTTCCCGTAGACCGAGCCTTCACGGTACTGGAGCGCGCCGACCCGGATCGCCTGGACGATCTCGTCCTGCGTCAGCCCGAACTCCTTCCGGACCGTCTTGTCGCTTAGCGTCGCGCCCTTGCGCTGCCACTCGGACTCCAGGTCGTTCATCGCTCTTCTCGTCCTGCTCTCTCAACTGTCCAGGACCTTCCGCCTTGGGAACTGGGCCCGCAGCAGTCCGGCACTTGCGCCCTGATCGGCGTCACCCGCTGCGTGCAGAGCCATCACCGGGCAGCCGCAGGTGGTGCAGTCTGCACGCGGTCCGAAGGTGCAGGGTTGCTTCGGCGTGAGCCGCAGGTCGAAGGCGATCGCGCGGTCTCGGTAGACGCAGGGAATCTCTGTGGTCGCGGGTCTCGCGCTGAAGAACCCCAGCGAACCGATGGGGTTCAGCACGGTTCCCGTATGGTCCAACGCCACTTGGCGCAGCCGCGCCAGCGCGTCCTCGCGGGCCGCGCCATCGAGGCGCAGCGGATCACCCGGCGGCGCGACGTGGAAGCCAACGAGGACGCCAAGGGCGCCGGTCTCGGCGACCAGTTCTGGCAGCGCCTCCAACGCGTCGACCGTGCGCGAGGTGAGGACCGTCGAGAGCGCGAACGAGCACCGAGGGAGCGCGGCCAGGTGCTGGAGCACCCGGTCGAATGTGCCCGGACCCCGGAGGGCATCGTGAAGCGACTGCGGGCCGTCGAGCGAGACGAGCAGCCCGGCGCCGAGGTCCGCGGGAATGGGCAGCGTACCGGAGGTCGCCACCGCGTTGCGCGGGAAGAAGGCCATCGCGCGGCGCAACAGGTCGAGGCGCAGCAGTGGCTCTCCGCCCACCCAGAACGCCGAGCGGATGCCATAGGCATCGCGCACGGAGCGTAGTCGCGCGAGGAAGCTGGCCTCATCGAGATCCGGCCCAGGAACGGGCGCGGCGTAGAAGTAGCAATGCGCGCAGCGGAGCGGGCAGCTTCCGGTGAGATCGAAGGTGGCGATGGGACGACTGCCAGAGGCTTCCGGAGCGGAGAGCATGTGCATTGGTGACACGGAATTGGGGCCAAGAACAAGGTGGAGCCTCGCCGGACCGCGATTGCGTTCCGCAGATGCAGGTGCCCTGCTTGCCGAACAAAGGACCGCCGGCGAGGGATGGTTTCCGCGCCGGCGTGTCCCACTTGAGTGCGGCTGTCGCTCTGGTCTAAGCGATGCTCTCCGCGATGCTGCCGATCTCCTTCGCCTGCTTCTCGATCGCTGCGCGCACCTGGTCGCGATTCTCGCCCGTCACCCCGCTCTTGACGAGCGAGGTCGCCCGCCCGCGGTAGCGCTCCCAGGCGCGGTCGAGCGCCGCCAGCGGGTCCCCCGCGTGCCGTGCGGGCTTGGTGAGCCCCCAGAAGTTCCAGCCGTTCTGGGTCTTGTTCGCCAGCCCGAGGTCCTTGGCCGCCGCCATCGCGGCCGCCGAGAGCGACCGGTAGATCTTGCCGCAGTAGTGGATCCCGTCGTCTTCGATCCGGCACTCGCACCGGACCGCGCCGTGGCGATCGACCTTCTTGATCACGGTGCCCGGCGGCGGCAGGCGCGGGTCGCGCGCCCGTTCCGCGGTGGGCGCCGCGGCCGCCTCGCTCTTCGCGTTCGCGTCCGCCAGCGCCTTCTCGAAGACGCCCTTGGGCTTTGCCTCGGCAGCCGGCACCGCACGCTCCTCCGACCGCTGCGCCGACTTCGCCGCCGGCTTGTTCGCCTTCTTCGTCTCCTTCTTCTTGCTCTTCGCCATCGTCGTTCTCCTTCGTGCTTCGTTGGTCCGCTCCGGGGCGCCGGCCCCATGCCGGCGCCTCTCGGCGGACGGTTCTTCAGCTCACATCGCGTCGATGAGCGCGCCCGCCACGTCGTCGTCCTCGGCGCACAGCGCCTCCTCGACCCGGCGCCGAGCGGCCTGCTCGTCGCGGTCGGGCCCGAGCGCGAAGCCCGTGGCGATCTCCATGAGGCGGCTGCGCAGGTGCGCAATGTCGCCGACGTTGGCCCACGTCGCCCGCTCGAAGGTCTGGCTGGGGTGGTTCTCGACGCAGCCCGCGATCAGGTCGAGGAGCGCCAAGACGTCCCGCTTGTTGGCCGCGTGCTTGACCACCGGCGAGCCTCCGCACACGCCGCAGGCGCATGCCTCGGTCCGGGTCTGCGTCCGCGTGCAAATCGAGATGGTGTCCATCTACGCCCTCCTTCCTGGTGCGCCCGGCAACCGGCTGCGCAGCACGCGCAGGACCGCCTCCTCGACCGCGGGCCCGGCCGCGCGGATCGCGTCCCACGTGGCGATCTGGTGCGCGTGGAACGCGTCGTAGTCCATCCGCCCCAGATACCAGGCGTCGACGTTACCCTCGATCTCATCCAGGAACCGCTTCGCTTCCGTCGCCATCTCTCGCTCTCCTTTCGCTGCGCCCTCGGCGCGTTTGCTGACGCCATGAGTGCGTCCTCTTCGAACGAAGGCAAGGCGTATTCAGAGACAAATCGACCGGTTAGGTATTGCCGCCAGGTTCCGCCAAGTTACGTGCTTGCTGTCTGGCGTCAGCGCGCGCGGGAGGCCATCTGTGCGCGGCAGGTGCGGCGATCGAAGCGTCGCCCCGCAATGTTCCGGTAGCGCGCCTCCTCTGCTCCGAGCCGAGCATCTATCGCCTCCAGAGCGTCAGCCCTTTCGGCCAACTCGTCGAGGTCGATGGCGCCCGTCTCGCGCGCGAGCCGATGCTGCTCGGCGAGGCCCTCTTCGACGTCGCGCCGGTCAGCGAGGTCGGTGCAGATCTCTGCAGCGACGGCCCTGGCGGCGCAGGCCCGGTCCCGCGCGCAGGCGGCCTGCGTCTCTTCGGTCCGAGCGATGGAGATGCGCGCCGCGATTGCCTGCGCGAGGATGTGCGACGCGTCTCGGTAGGCGCCGAGGCACCGCAGCCCTGTGACGGCCCGGTCGACCTGGACTGCGGTCTGCGCGTTCCGAAGGTCGCGCTTCGCCGCCGCGTAGAGCTGAGCGCGGTAGCTGTCTCGATCGAGGGTCGCGCGGACCAGCGCCGGCTCCCGCCTCGCGACCTCGTCCGCCGCGGAGATGGCCTGGCAGCGCGACAGATGCCCGGTCGCGACGCTGATGGCCACGCGGGTCAGCGCGGCGTTCCCGTCCGCGGGTTCGGCACGCGCGATTCCGACCATGCCGAGCGTGGCCACCCAAGCCGCGACGAGGCAGGCCCGGTTCACGACTGATCCTCGTCCCGGGCCAGCGCCCAGGCGGTGTCGAGCAGGACAAGCAACCGCTCGCGTGCGGGCAACTCCGACTGCACGACCAGGTTGCGCAACTGCGTGGCGAGCGCGTGCCCGGCCTTGCTGAGAACGCCGCGCCCCTTCGCCTCCGCCCGCGCCGAGGCAGCGCCGTGCTCGTAGCCGAGGTCGAAGTAGGTCTCGCCGCGGTTGGCGTGGTACTCGACGAGCAGCGACTCCAGCGTGAGCCAGAGCGACCGGTGCTCCCCGAGCGATGTCAGGAGTCGGCTGCCGAGACGCCGGAGCCTCCGGACCAGCCGGACCTGCGGCAGCCGGCGCTCCAGCGCGATATCGACCGGATGCTCGGGCTCGTCGCCACGGGCGAGCTGTTTGAAGTAGCTGCGCGCCATCGGCTACCGCCCCCTTCCCTGGTCTGTCCACTCCAGAATCGCCGCGTCCCTCTTGGTCCGCTCGTGCATCTCGTGCTCCTCTCTTGGCCCGCTCCATGCGAGCGCGTCCACGGACAGTTGGCTCTGGCTCGCGGGACCGTCAAGGCTGGAACCGCTGTTGTCGCAAGCACTTGAGAGTGACTGAAGCACTCTAGAGCGAGCACCGGAAGAGCCGCCATTGCGGCCCCTCCAGCGTTCGAGGTACAGAGGCGCCATGGCTGGAACGAATAGACGCAGGTATGGACCGAGGCCCAAGAAGAAGGCACCGCGCTTCCACATCACCGCCGACGAGCAGGCGCGGCGCGAGCGGGTCGGCGCGTTCATCCGCCGGCGGCGCGAGCAGCTCGGGCTGACGCAAGCCCATCTGCGCGAGGCGCTCGGTTACCGGCACAACTACTCGATCTCGGCGGTCGAGAACGCCCGCGAGGGGCTCGCGCTCAAGCGCATCTACGCCTGGGCCGATGTGCTCAAGCTGCCGCGCGACGACTTCTTCCAGTTCGTTGTCGGCACCCTCGGCAAGCTCGCCATCGCGGGCGTCGAGGAGCGGCCGATGCTGGACGCCGCGGGCGAGACGCTCTCGGCGGCCGAGCAGGAACTCGTCGTCAACGTCCGCCGGCTCTCGCCCAAGTACCAGGCACGGCTCCGCGACCAGGTGGCTGAGTACCTGATCGTCGAGGGGAAGGAGTTCCTGCGGCGGGGGACAGGGAAGAAGTCGCGGTGAGGTCGACCGCGCGCCACGTTCTCACCATCCTCGCGGTGAGCGATCTGTCGCGGGCGGTCGCCTTCTACCGCGAGGCCTTCGGCTGGGAGCAGCTCGTCGAGGTTCCCGTCTACGCGGAGTTCGCACTGCCCGGCGGGATGCGCCTCGGCCTCTACGAGCGACAGGGCTTCGGCCGCAACACCGGCCAGGTCCCGGCGCGCATCGCCGAGCGCCAACTCGCGCCGACGGAGCTCTACTTCCACGTGGACGACATCCAGTCCGCGATCGACCGCTTGGCCCGCGCTGGCGCGCGTTGCTTGAGCCCGCTCGCCCCGCGCGACTGGGGCGACGAGGCGGCCTACTTTGCCGACCCGGACGGGAACGTGCTCGTGGTCGCCCGTCCGATCAATCCGACGTAGTGCTTATCGCCGGTCCCCTGAAGGGCCTTCGCCGATGATCTCGGCTCGCCGCTTCTGGAGCAGCCGCCGCACCCAGCGCGGGAACGGTAGCATCCAGAGGTAGGCCGGCCCGGTGAACTGCTCTGCGATCATCTCCAGCGTGCCGTCCGTGATGGCGCCTGTCTCCTCGAACTCGACCCGCAGCGTCTCGGTGTAGGCCCGCAGCTCCCAGAAGGCGCGCAGCGTGAGGCCGGCCGGCAATAGGAAGAGATACGAGAGCGCGAAGGGCAGCAGGCCCGTGCGCCACGCGTCGCGAACGTGGGCCAGCTCGTGGCGCAGCACGCGGTAGCCCTCGTCGGTGCCGATCAGCTCCTCGGGCATGAAGACCCAGAAGAAGATCGTCGTCGTGTAGTCGTCGAGGAAGGTCGGGTTCCAGAGCGGCATCAGCGCCGCCCGGTAGAGGACGTGCATGAGAAAGGAGCGCCGCTTCGGCAGCACCCGCAGCAGGCAGTACTCGGCCCGCGCCTGAGCGAGCAAGCTGTCGAAGCGGCTCTCCTTCGGTGGCGGCACGATTTTCAGAATGTCCATCGCGCCCCAGCCATCGCGCCGAAGTCCGGCTGCCATCCGCCCGGCCCGTCGGCGAGGCCGGCCCAGCCCTCGCCGAAGAGCGACAGGTTGCTCGTCACCCGATGCTCGTAGTCGAGCTGACCGCCCATCGCATCCGGTTTCGCGTAGAGCGACAGGTCGAGCTGGCCATGCCCGGGCGCAAGCTGGCCCGCGGCGTCTAGGCCGCGGGCGATGGCGCCAAAGGGAGCTGGCTGCCTCCCGCCGGCGCGCCGGCCGCCGGAGCCGGGGCCTTCGCCCCGATCGCCGCCGTTGCCGCGCGCACGTCGTGGACCGCCGCCTCGATCCGGGTGCCGATCACGCCGTCGAGCGCCTCGGGCGAAAGGCCGAGGATGGTCGCGATATCCGCGATGCCCTTCATGCCGAGGTAGCTCTTCACCTTGTCCATGGCGGCCCGCTTGATCCGGTCGCGGTCGGCGGGGCTGAGCTTGCCGTCGCCGGACGACGCCTTCACCTCGGCGACGAGCGTCTGCTCCAGCTCCTTCACGGCACTGAAGACCGCGTCGTCGAGGCGCACGAGCGCGTTCTTGAGGTAGGCGTTCTTCACGTGGGCGGTGATGAACTGGGCGAGCCGCGCCGAGGCCCACGCGAGGGCGGCGAGCAGAACCGGCGAGAGCAGCACGAGGATGCGAAGTCCCAAGTCGAGAGCGGTCATTGCGTCTTCTCCTTTGCGTTGCGGTTGACCACGGGCGACGTGCCCGTGGAGGGTTGGTCGAACTCTTCGGCGAGCGTCGCGAGGTCGGGCGGTCGCACGGTCTCGGCGAGGATTCGCTTCGCGTTGCCGGGCGAGATGCGCCCGAGCTCGCGCAGCCGGTCGGCGACGGCGTTGACGCGCCGGCGGTGGTCGAGCGCGGCCTGCGCCGCGGCGTGGAGCGGAAGCGGGGCTCCCGCCTCGTCTGTCGGTACCGGGTATCGGTCCCACGTCCGGTTCAGGAACTCGACCGAGCCGCACGGGCACAGCGGCAACCGGACGATGTTCGGGTCGAGACCTTGGCCGCTCTGGGGATGGTCGAGACCGAGCACGAGGTCCGCGAGCTTCAGGACGCGTTCTTCCTCGCAGCCGTCGCAGCGTTGCAGCAACTCGCTCTGGGTCGCGTCGAGGATCATGGGTTCGCCTGGTAGGTGCCGTTCCAGTAGAAGACGCCCGCTGCCTTCCCCGAGGCGAAGACCGAGCAGCCCTGCGGGCGCAGGTTGTAGATGCCGGGGTAGTAGGAGTCGTCGATGTTCGAGTCGTCGATCTTCGTGTGCGTGATCGACGACGGCGTCGCGGCGAAGGAGCGCTTGAAGTTGATGGCGACGTCCGCGTAGGGGACCGCGCCGTTGTTGCCCGAGCCGATGCCGAACATCCCGGTCTCGGGGCCGTTCGCGGTCCACTCCCCGCTGGGCAGGTCGAGGGTCGCGGTCTTGTCCCAGGTGGTCCAGGTGCCGGTGGTCGGGCTCTTCTGCGAGACCGAGAGCGCGAAGCGGGAGAAGCGCAGGAGCGCCGAGTAGTCGCCGGTGACCGCCGCCTGCCACGCGGCGCCGTTCCAGTAGGCGTTGATGGCGATGAGCAGGTCCGCCGTGTCCTGGTAGATGCGCGTGTTCGGATTGGCGCCTCCGGAATCCAAGTGCTGGGCGAGGACGGTGCCGGGATTGACCGGGATCTCAAGCAACCCCGCGCTCAACGGAGCGGGCGCACCAGCCTTGACCACCGCCACCCCACCGGGCACGCCGTCCCAAACCAAGCCGTCGGCCGCCATACCGAAGCGGAAGCCCATCGCGCCGCCGACGCCGGCGTCAGCGCGCACCACACCCGCCTCGATGGCCTTCCCGGCGGGTGCTTTGGCGCCAGCCCTGAGGATGACGGGCCCTGAGAAGGTCGCGCCGGAGAGCTTCGCCCGCTCGTTGATGAGACTCAGGAGCGCATCGATCGCGGCCTGGAGCGTGGACGCCGGAATCGAATCGGGTGCGCCCGCCGAACCCTGGTGGCCGACGAGGGCGGTCCCCTTCCCGGCAGCCTGAGACGCAAGGTCCGCGACGACCGCGTTGACGTCGTCCTCGAGCCCCTGGAGCGCCTGAGCGACCGTGCCGGCAGGATGGCTCTTCGCCGCGCCGGTCAACGCCGCGCTGCCGACGAGCCCAGCGCCGGCCGGCGCCGCGAGGTTGGCGACCTGCGCATTGAGATCGTCCTCGACTGCTTGCAGCCCGGCCTGGACCGTGCCCGCGGGATGGCTGTTCGGCGTGCCCGTCAGCGGCGCCGCGTCCACGTCCTGGGCCGCGTGCCGGCCGTCGACCCCGCCGTAGTGGGCGCCGAGCTCGCCGTCGATGGCCTCGAATGTCGCCTGCGCCGTCCGTGCGGCCGGGTGGAAGTGGACGAAGTCGTCGTCCACCGCGAGCGTCGAGGCGAGGCCGAGGACGAAGTTCTGCCGCCGCGCGAAGGAGATGTCCGCCGCGAGGATCTGCGTCTGTCCGAAGCGACGGGTCGTGTCGCAGAGGAGGATCGCGTCCGGCCGCAGCCCGGGCGGCGTCGCCGTTCCAGCGGGCGCCTCCGCTCCCTGATCGACCACCAGCTTGAAGGACTCGTCGCGCCGGAAGAAGACCTCCATCGAGTTGCCGTCGATGCGAGGGTCCGAGAGCGCCCGGTCGAACTTGGCGTAGAGCGAGACGACCTTCTCCTTGCCGCTCGCGGAGACGGCGGTCGAGACGGCGTTCTCGTCGATGGACAGGTCCGCGGTCTGCGGCGTGGCGACGAAGATGCGCTGTCCGGAGGGGTCGTAGGCGATGCCGGGCGCAGTGAGGTCGACCGTGAGGTTCGCGACCGGCGCGTGAGGCGTGACCGCCAGGCCCGTGACGACGCCGACCACCCCCAGGTCCGTGGCCCGCTTCTCGTCCGCCTCCTCGAGCAGCTCGAAGCCGAGGTTCAGCTCGTCGGCCGTGACCTTCTCGCGGAAGTAGTAGTCGACCCGGTCGGCCATCAGTGGAGCCTCCAGTTGACGCCCAGCTCCGAGAGGCCGAGCTCGAGGTGATCGATCACCTCGGGCGGCACGGGCTCGATGAGGTCGATGAAGTGGGTGTGGGCGGGCTTGAGGTACTCGACCAGGAAGCGGATGCGGCGCCGTTCGGTGTCGGTGAGCACCCGGCCGACGGTCACGTCGAACGCGTAGAGGTCGAAGCGCTCGTCGGGCCCGAGTTCCCAATCGACACCCAGCACCGACTCGCCCAGGACGAGCGTCGTGCCATGGAAGGAGGCGATAGAGTCGACCTCGATGCCGAGGAAGAACCGGATGGCATCGCGGACGCCCTGGGAGGTTCCCTTCTCTCGGTAGAGCGAGACGAGCACCGAGAGCAGCCGGCGCTGGTCGAGGTCGGAGAGGTCGAACGGGAACGGGTTGCCCAGGTCGTCGAGCATCCGCCCCAGGAACGGCTGCGGCGCGAGGTCCGGGTCGAGGATGTCCGGGAAGCGGTCGACATCAGCGAGCAGGAGGTCCGTCACGTCCTGAAGCGCCGCGGTGAGCTTGCGCAGGTCGCCCGTGTCCTCGTCGCGGTTCATCTGGGGCAGGAGGCGATAGAGATCGAACCGTCGGCCCGCGGGCACGACGGGCGAAAAGCCGCTGAAGGTCGCGCTGTCTGTAGCGACCTCGTGCCCGGAGAGGCTCGTCAGCCCGGTGGCCGAGACCTGGTACACCGCGCCCGCGCTCAGCTCGGCGTCGAGGTGGAGAAGCACGGACGAAGACGAGGCGGCCTCGACGCTGACGACTTCCACCGGCATCGCCGGCGCGCTCACCGCGGCGATGGCGTAGTTGCCCGGCGTCAGCGCGTCGGTCGGGTCGCCGTCGCCCTGCTGGCGGACGTCGTCGTCGAACGAGACCTGGACCTTCTTCGCCGCGAGCGCCTGCGCGCCGGCGAGGTGCGGCCGGGCGTAGTCCTCGATGGTGAAGGAGTAGTCGAAGCTCCCCTGCTGGCCCGAGCGCGTGGCCGCCTCGACGTGTACGGCGACCGCCGCCCGGCTCGGGAAGTCGACCGTCGGCACGAGCGTGACCGAGAGCGTGTCGCCGGCCTGCGCGAAGCCCGTCCCCGGGCCGTCGAAGCCCGGCTGCGGCAGGCCGCCGGCCATCGCCGGAACGCCCTGGACGGTGACCTTCACCGATGCCGGGTCGATGCCGTCGTGGCCGACGTCGATGAGGTCGAGGGTGATCGGTCCGCCGCGCGGTGCCGCGGCATCGTTTGGCTCCGGGACCCGGTCCGCAAGCACGGGCCGAGCGGGGCTCACGTCGCCGAGGACGCGGTCCAGGTACACGGCTGGCAGCTCGCTCTCGATCGGCTCCGTACCGCTGTCTGTCAGCTCCAGCCGGAACGATAGGTCTGCACTCCCCGAGCGACCCGAGACGTCGATGACGCGGTCGAAGCGTGTCCGGAGCGCGCCAATCGGCAGCGCCTCGCCGTACTGCTCGACGCCATCGAGGAGCACCGCGAAGCGCCAGGCCCCGCGCCCCGGCGCCGCGCTCGGCCCACGTAGCGCCGCGGCGAAGCGGACGAAGCTCATGCCGGTCAGGTCGATGGTCTGTGCGACCTCGGCGAAGTCGCCTGGCAGGAAGCGACCGAAGACGCCCGACACGTCGCTCCCCAGCACGAAGGCAAACGTCCCCTCGACGGGCGCGAAGCCCGCCGGCTCTATCCGCCCCTGAGTCCGCCCCAGGTCGCTCTGGAAGAGGGTCGTCGCCATCAGAGCTGCTGGTAGACCTCGAGCTGATCGAAGAAGGCGCGCCGGGTCACGTCGTTCACCGCGTAACCGAAGCCGGCGTAGCCGGAGGTGAAGGGCTGCGTGCCGGAGTTGATCGCGAGCGCGTCGTCGGTGAAGTCGTCCATCCCGGCGACGGGCTGCCAGTCGGGCGCGGTGACGGGGTTCTTCGTGAGGTCGCTCGCGAAGGACTGGAGGATCACGTCGCCGTTGTCGTTGACGACCATGTCGAGGCGCAGGTGCAGCCAGGTCCCGACCGCGAAGGTGTCGGTCGAGCGGCGCAGCGCCGCGCCCGGCGTGGACGGCAGCCCCTGGACCAGCGCGCCCTTGCGCAGGACGATGTGGTGCGGGTCGTCGTCCTCGAGGCCGAGCAGGTAGCCCGAGTCGTTGACCGACTTGCCCTGCAGTCCGAGGAACAGGAGCGGCGAGAAGCCGATGGGCCCGCCGCTCGGGCCGCGCTGGATTGCGGCGCGCACGGAGCCGCCCTTCGCCAGCGGCGCAAAGGAGACCTGGTTGGTGAAGAGGCCCACCGCGCCCGCGTCGGCCGCGAGCGAATTGAAGCCGAAGAGGAACGAGCCGCCGCCATTCGGCGTGGCGATGCCGCTCGTGACGCCGCGGTCCACCGTGGCCGCGTCGAGGCCGTCGTTCAGGTAGGTCCAATCGGTCTGCGCCATGAGTTGTCTCACAGGGTCGCGGCGGCGGCCCAGGTCCCGGAGAAGTCCTCGGTGATGCCGGCGGCCAGGTCCGCGGCGGCGAAGGCGGTCAGGTAGGAACCGTTCTTCCAGCCCGTCTCGAACGAATCCGGGACGGCTGCGGCGAAGGCCGGCGTCGGATGAGGCACGCCCGCCCAGCCCTCCTCGAAGTCCTCGACCGGCTGACTGACACCGAAGTCCGCGGCCTCGATGTCGCCGAGCGCGACGAGGTACGTCTCGTTGTGGTCCCAGCCGGTCTCGAAGCCTTCGGCGAGGAGCGCGAGGGCACCGTACGTCGCCGGCTGCGCGTCGCCCGGTGCGAAGGCCGCGTGGAAGTGATCGTTCGCCCATCCGTTCTCGAAGCCCTCGTACGGGGCCTCCGGATAGGTGGCGATCTCCTCCGCCGTCGAGCGAACGCGCAGCGTCCAGCCGTCGGCGAGGCCGGGCGCGGCGCCGGCCAACTCGAAGCCGCCGTTGTAGACCTCGCCCGCGAGCGCCGGCATCAGAGCGCCTTCCCGCTGTCGAGGTCGAAGAGCGAGACCTTCCCCAGCACCGGGAACTCCCGCACGTCGAGCTTCACGTCGTCCGCGGGCAGGAAGCTCTGCTCGTGGACCTTGCGTACGCCCGGCACCTCGGCCACCGCGTCGAACAGCTCCGAGAAGGGGATCTCCGCGGCCACGTCGCCCGAGGCCTTCTTGAGGTTGAAGCCG
>DAIDIT010000228.1 GCA_027451705.1 Pseudomonadota bacterium | reverse complement strand
TGCGCGCCGACGACGGCACCGAGACCACCGAGCCCTTCCCCGGCACGCCCGAGGACGCCCCGCGCGGCCCGCGGCTCGCCACCTCCGCGCCGGCCGCACGGCCCGCCAAGCCCTCGAAGGGTGCGCCGCCCGGCGACGACGACGTCCCCTTCTGACGCCGCATTGTCGGGAGTTCAATCAACCCCCACATTGGTACCCATGGCGAAGCGCAAGGTCATCATCGTCGACGACGACCGCGACACGCGGGAGATGCTGACCCTCGCCCTCGAGCTCGAGGGCTACGAGGTCGCGCAGGCCGCGAACGGCCTGCGGCTGATCTCGACGCTCCACGTGGACCAGCCGGACCTCATCGTCCTCGACGTCATGATGAGCTGGATCGACGGCTTCGAGCTGTGCCGCTCGATCAAGAAGAACGACCAGTTCAATTCCATCCCCGTGGTCTTCGTGAGCGCGCGCAAGTCCGCCGAGGACCAGCGGCGCGGCCTCGAGGCCGGCGCGGCCGACTACTTCACCAAGCCGGTTCAGGTCGAGCGGCTGCTCGGCCGCGTGCGCGAATTGATCGGCGGGCCGGAGAAGACATGACGGTCGAGGCGTTCCTCGAGCAGAACCGGCGAGAGGTCGACGCCGCGCTCTCCCGCTGGCTCGACGAGTCGCTCTCGGACGTGCCCGCCCGGCTCGGGGAGGCGATGCGCTACGCGGTGCTCGGCGGAGGCAAGCGGCTGCGGCCGGCGATCGCGCTCGCCGCCGCCGAGGCGGTCGGGCTCCGCGACACGGCTCCGGCCTTGCGCTACGGCTGCGCCCTCGAGCTCGTGCACGGCTACTCGCTCGTCCACGACGATCTGCCGGCGATGGACGACGACGACCTGCGGCGCGGCCGCCCCACCGTCCACAAGGCGTTCGACGAGGCGACCGCCATCCTCGCGGGCGACGCGCTCTTGACCCTGGCCTTCGGTTGGATTGCGGGGACGGCCCAGATCGGCGGCGCGCTCGCCGCCGCCCTCTGCGCCGAGCTGGCGGCGGGCGCGGGCGCGGCGGCGACGGGCATGGTCGGCGGCCAGCAGCTCGACATCGAGGCGACGGGGCGGACCCTTCCCGCCGCCGAGGTCGAACGCATCCACCGCGGCAAGACCTCGGGCCTGACGGCGGCGGCGGCGGCGGGCGGCGCGCTTTGCGCCGGCGCCGCGCCCGACGCGGTCGCGAGGCTGCGCCGCTACGGCGAGGCGCTCGGCCTCGCCTTCCAGGCCGCCGACGACTACCTCGACGTGGTGGCCGACCCCGAGAAGCGCGGCAAGCGCCAGGGCGGAGACGAGGCCGAGGACAAGGCGACGCTGGTGCGCGCGCTCGGCCTGGCGGGCGCCAAGGCGCGCGCCGAGGAGCACGCGCAGGCCGCCTGCGACGCCGTGGCCGCCCTCCCGCACCCCGAGCGCCTGAGGGACCTGGCCCTGTACGCCGCCCGCCGAACGCGGTAAGAGAGGGCGCCTTTCCAGGGAGGTTCCATGTCCCGCCTGCTCGACTCCATCGACGATCCCCTCGGCCTGAAGCGGCTCGCGCCGGCGAGCCTGCCCACGCTCGCCCGGGAGCTGCGCGAGGAGATCATCGCCACCTGTGCCCAGAACGGCGGCCACCTCGGCGCCTCGCTGGGCGCGACCGAGCTGGTCCTCGCGCTCCACTACGTCTTCAACTCCCCGCTCGACAAGCTCGTCTGGGACGTGGGCCACCAGGCCTACGCGCACAAGCTCCTCACGGGCCGCCGCGACCGCTTCCGGACCATCCGGCGCGAGGGCGGCCTCTCCGGCTTCCCGAACCGCGCCGAGAGCCCGCACGACGCGTTCGGCGCCGGCCACGCCTCCACCTCGATCAGCGCCGCGCTCGGCATGGTCGAGGCGCGGAGGCAGAAGGGCGAGACCGGCCGCGTCGTCGCGGTCATCGGCGACGGCGGCCTGACCGGCGGCATGGCCTTCGAGGCGCTCAACCACGCCGGCCACCTCGGCCGCAACCTCGTCGTCGTCCTCAACCACAACGAGCAGTCGATCAGCCCGAACGTCGGCGCGCTGTCGCGCTGGTTCAGCAAGAAGCTGTCGGGCCGGACCTTCAACGCCTGGCGGCGCGGCATCAAGGACGCGCTCGGCGCGCTCCCGCGCGGTCCCCAGGCCATCGCGGCCATCCGCCACGCGATGTCGAGCACCAAGGCGCTCCTCACCCCCGGCATGCTCTTCGAGGGGCTGGGGTTCCAGTACGTCGGGCCCATCGACGGCCACAACGTCTTCGAGCTGGTCGAGACGCTCGACCGGGTGAAGAACCTCGACGGCCCGGTGCTCGTCCACGTCGTCACCGAGAAGGGCAAGGGCTACGGCCCCTCCGAGGCCGACCCGATCACCCGCGGCCACGCGATGGGACCGTTCGACATCGCGACGGGCAAGAGCACCGCCAAGAAGCCCACGGTGAAGTCGTACCAGGAGTTCTTCGCCGACGACGTGATCGAACTGATGCGCCACGACGGGCGGGTCGTGGCGATCACCGCGGCGATGCTCGAGGGCACGAGCCTCAACCGCGTGCAGCAGGTCTTCCCGGACCGGGTCTACGACGTCGGCATCGCCGAACAGCATGCGGTGACCTTCGCGGCCGGCCTCGCCTGCGAGGGGCTGCGGCCCATCGCCGCGATCTACTCGACGTTCCTCCAGCGCGCCTACGACCAGATCATCCACGATGTCTGCCTGCAGAAGCTGCCGGTGACGTTCGCCCTCGACCGCGGCGGGCTCGTGGGCGCCGACGGCGCGACGCACCAGGGCGTCTACGACCTCGCCTACCTGCGCGTCGTCCCGAACATGGTCGTCATGGCGCCGGCCGACGAGAACGAGCTGCGCCACATGCTCCACACCGCGCTCGGGGTGGACGGGCCGGCGGCGGTCCGCTTCCCGCGCGGCAGCGGCCAGGGCGTGCCGCTCGACAGCCACTTCACCGCGCTGCCGATCGGCAAGGGCCGCATCGTCCACGGGGACGCGGCGCGCGCCGACGTCGCGATCGTCGCGGTCGGCTCGATGGTCCACCCGGCCCGCGAGGCCGCGGCCGCCCTGGCCGAAGCCGGCGTGCGCGCCGTCGTGGCCGACGCGCGCTTCGTCAAGCCGCTCGACGAGGAGCTGATCCGCGACCTGGCCTCGTCCACCCGCCACGTCCTGACCGTCGAGGAGGCCATGCTCGCCGGCGGCTTCGGCTCCGCCGTCCTCGAGTGCCTCGAGCAGGGCGGGCTGCACGGCGTCGAGACGCGGCGGCTCGGGCTTCCGGACGTCCACGTCGATCACGGCGATCCGGGCAAGCAGCGGGCCCGCTTCGGCCTCGAACCGGCCGCCATCGCCGCGGCGGCGACGGCGCTGCTCGGCCTAAACGCCCGGGCGAAGTCCGCCTAGCCCGACGCGGTGGGCCGCGTTCGCATCGATCAGCTCCTCGTGTCGCGGGGGCTCGCCCGCAGCCGTGCCCAGGCGCAGGCGCTCGTCATGGCCGGACAGGTCGTCGGGGGCGAGGAGCGCATCGACAAGCCCGGTCGTCTCGTCGACGCCGATTTGCCGTTGCGGCTCAAGGCCGGCGCGGCCGATCGCTACGTCTCGCGCGGCGGGCTCAAGCTCGAGGCGGCGCTCGACGGGTTCCGGCTCGATCCGTCCGGGCTCGTCTGCGCCGACCTCGGCGCCTCGACCGGCGGCTTCACGGACTGCCTGCTCCAGCGGGGCGCGGCCCGCGTCCACGCCTGCGACGTCGGCCGCGGCCAGCTCGACCCGAAGATCGCGCGCGACCCGCGCGTCGCCGTCCACGACCGCACCAACGTGCGCCACCTCGACGTCGCGATCCTCGGCGAGCCCGTCGACCTGTGCACCGCCGACCTCTCGTTCATCTCGCTCGACCGCGTGCTCCCGGCGGCCGCCGCAATCGTGAAGCCGGGCGGGCGGCTCGTCGCCCTGGTCAAGCCTCAGTTCGAGGTCGGCCGCGCCCACGTCGAGAAGGGCGGCGTCGTGCGCGACCCGGAAGCGCGCGCCCGTGCCATCGCCGCCATCGAGGCGTCGGCCGCGGCCTGCGGCTTCCGCGTCGACGGCGTCGTGGATTCCCCCATCCGCGGCCCCGCGGGCAACCTCGAGGCCCTCCTCGTCGCCACCCGCCTCTAGAAGTTCACGCCGGCCTGGAGCAGCGCCTGAGTGCGGAACGGGCGCAGCCCCGAGGTGAACAGGTTGTTGAACGTCCCGACGGAGCCGAAGGTCGAAACCCACGAGAAGCGGCCGTCGATGCTGAACTGGCCGAAGCGCAGGCGGAGCCCGACGCCGTAGGGCATCGTCCAGCTCGTCGGGAACGACCCGAGCGTCGCAGGCGGATCCGAGTAGAAGTCGCGCCCGATGCCGCCGAAGACGTAGGGTTTGATGTCGGTGATGTCCTGGGGATCGATCGGGAAGCTGTAGCCCGGGGTCAGGATGGCGTAGCCCCCGTTGCGGTCGACTCGGGTGCTGCTGCCGGTCATCGGGATGCTCGCGCCGCTGTAGCCGACCTCGAGGCCCAGGAAGCGCAGCGGCTCGATCTGGAAGCTGACGCCGTAGGCCGGCGCCGGCGAGCGCGCCGAGGTGAGCCCCGCGCGGTACCACTCCGCGCCGCCGTTGATGCTCAACGTGAAGGGATGGGGGAGAACAATCGGGTCCGGCCCCGGCGCCACCGCCGCCGCGGGCTCGACCTCCGCCCCCCTCGCCTGCACCGCCCACAGCCCCACGGCCACGAATGCAGCCGCCCACCCCACGTACCGTCGCATGCCCACCTCCCCGCCGAGAGCACCGGCGCTCCGGCATCCGAACTGAACCAAAGAATGCGTTGACCCAAAAACAAGTCCGGAGGATTGGACTTCGCCACCGGCACGGTCGCGCCGTCAGAAGCCACCGAGATCATTGACGTGTGTAAGCCCGAAAACCCGCTTTACACGATCGCAACAAAATGTTTCTTGCCAGCACCCTCGACGGTGAGTATCAGTTGCGCCCAACGGGGGCGCTCACGTGCGCGCCGCACCGCCAGGGGTGAGACGATGCCGACGCGGTTCCGAAGGGTCTTCGACTCCGTGCAGGGCCTCCTCGTCCTGCTGGAAGTCGATTCGGAGCGCTTCGAGATCGTCGCGGTCAGCGGCGGCTGCGCGCGGGCGTTCCGCCGTCACCGCGACGAGCTCGTCGGCCATCCCTTCTGCGAGCTGTTCCCGGACGAGCCGGGCGAGCCGCAGGCACTCGGCCGAGCGGAGATCCGCCTCTCGCTGGAGCGGGTGGTCCGCGAGCGCGAGATCGACGTGATTGCGGCGAGGAGGTTCGCCTTCGGCCGCGCCGACGCGGAGGCCCGCTGGTACCGCCACTCCAGCTCCCCCGTGCTCGGCGACGACGGCGCCATCCTCTACGTCCTCCACGAGCTCGAGGACGTCACCGAATTCGTGCGGGAGGCGGAGCAGGTGCGCCACCGGTACGAGCAGGCGCGGCAGGAGGAGCGGCGCAAGTCCGAGTACTTCGCGAGCGTGAGCCACGAGCTTCGGACGCCCCTGACCCTCGTCTTGGGCCACGCCCAGCAGCTCATCTCCTCGCCGGACGTCGGCGAGGCGCCGCGTCGGCAGATCTCCATCATCGCGCGCAACGCCCGCGCGCTCCGCCGGACCGTGGACGATCTCCTCGACGCGGCGAAGCTGGAGGTGGGCGGGCTCAAGCCCGACTACGCGGAGCTGGACCTCGCCTTCCTCGTGAGGCTCGTCACGGGGCAGTTCTCCGTGCTCGCGCACGAGAAGGGAGTCACGCTCGCGGTCGAAGCGCCCGAGAGCCTGCCCTGCCAGGCCGATTCCGAAAAGATCGAGCGCGTCATCCTGAACCTCCTCACGAACGCCTTCAAGTTCAACCCGGGCCGGGGGCGGATCGGCGTCGACCTGCGCTCCGAGGACGGTCGCGCGGTGCTCGAGGTCTCCGACAGCGGCCCGGGGATCCCGCCGGACAAGCGGGAGGAGATCTTCGAGCGCTTCCGCCAGCTCGACCAGGGACCGGCGCGGCGCTTCGGTGGCACCGGGATCGGCCTCTCCATCGCGCGCGACCTCGTGGCGTTGCACGGGGGCACCATCGAGGTGGGCGACGCGCCGGGCGGCGGGGCGCTCTTCCGCGTGACCCTGCCCGTCGCGGCCCCCCCGGGAGCCTCGCTGCACGCGGCCCCCGAGGGCCACCTGCACGCGCTCGCGGCGTTCGCGAAGGGTCGCGCCGTCGAGGAGCTGCAGCGGCTCGAGCCCGCCGACACGCGCGAGCTGGGGCCGGACGGCGCGCCGCTGGTCCTCGTGATCGAGGACGACCCGGCCATGGCCCGCTTCCTGGCCGAGGGCCTCGCCGACCGCTACCGAGTGGCGCGAGCCTACGACGGCGAGAGCGGCCTCGAGCTGGCGCTGCGCCTCCGCCCCGATCTCGTCATCGTCGACATCCTGATGCCCGGGACGAGCGGCGACGCGCTGGTGCGCTCCCTGCGCGCCCGCGAGGACTTCGCGCCGACTCCCATCCTGATCGTCACCGCCAAGGTCGACGAGCGGCTGCTGATCGAAATGCTGGAGAGCGACGTCCAGGGCTTCGTCACCAAGCCCTTCGACATCGTGGAGCTGCGGGCCCGGGCGGCCAACCTCATCGGGAAGAAGCGCGCGGAGGAGGCCGTGCGGGAGGCCCGCGCGACGCTGGACGGAATCCTCGACGTCTCGACCGATGCCGTCGTGGGGCTCGACGAGGAACAGCGCATCACCCGGTTCAACCGCAGCGCCGAACTGACCTTCGGTTGGGCGCGCGCCGAAGTCTTGGGCCGGCCGCTCGAGGTTCTCATCCCCGAACGGTTCCGCGAAGTCCACCGCCGCCGCGTCGCGGACTTCGCCCGCGGCCCTTCGACGGCCCGCCTGGTGACCGACGGGCGGCCCGACGTCCGGGGACTGCGGCGGGACGGGAGCGAATTCCCTGCCGAGGTCTCGATCTCGAAGATCGAGATCCGCGGCCACGCCGTCCTCACGGTCGCGCTGCACGACGTCTCCGAGCGCAGGCGCATCCTCGACGACCTGCGGCGGGCCATCGACGTGCGGGACGAGATCCTGGGGATGGTCGCCCACGACCTGCGCAGCCCGCTCATGGGCATCCGGCTCGGGGTGGAGCGGCTGCGCCGGAGCGGCTCGACCGCGGAACGGCAGGACCTCGGGGCGGCCAACGCGATCGACCACGCCGCGCGCCGCATGGAGCGGCTCATCGACGACCTCCTCGACTCGGTGAAGCTCGAGGCCGGCAGATTGTTCCTGGACAAGAGGCGGGTCGCGCCGGTCGGCATCCTCGAGGAGGCCGTGGAAGAGGCGCAGCAGACCGCCGTCCGGGCTGGCCTCGAGCTCGCGCTCGAGATTCGCGGGGCGCTGCCCGAGCTCGTCTGCGACCGCGAGCGGTGCCTCCAGGTCTTCGACAACCTCCTGACCAACGCCGTCAAGTTCACCCGCGCGCCGGGCCGGATCGTCGTCGGCGCCGAGGCCGAGGGCGAGCGCGTGTGCTTCTGGGTGCGAGACACGGGCGAGGGCATCGCGGCCCGCGACGTGCCGCACCTTTTCGAGCGGTTCTGGCAGAAGAAGGCCGACCGGCGCGGCGTCGGTCTGGGCCTGCCGATCGTCAAGGCTATCGTCGAGGCGCACGGCGGCCGGATCTGGGTCGAGAGCGTGCCCGGCGCCGGCAGCACCTTCTGGTTCACGCTCCCCGCAACGCCAGCGCCTCGACCCGACGCGCGCCCCGGCGCGTGAAGCCCGCGGCCGGACGGCCCGGCGGTGCCCGAAGTCGTTGACCATCGGCCCGCGGGCCCCGCAAGATGGCCGACGTGGGAAGCTCGACGGCCACACCATGGCGCCCGACGACCTGCTGAAGACGGCCGAGGTCGCGAAGCTCCTTCGCGTCCACCCCAAGCACGTCTACCGGCTGATCGGCCAGGGGCTGCCCACCCGCCGGGTGGGGGGCGAATGGCGCTTCGCCCGGGAGGAGGTGCTGGCCTGGTCCGCCGGGCGCCGGCGCCCGCCCCCGGCCGTGCCGGCGACGCCACCGGCCCGAGCGCTTTCACCGCCCCTCTTGGGCGCCAACGGAGACGTGGTCGTCGAGCTGCTCCTGGACCAGATCGTCGCGCAGGAGCGGCCGCTCCTCGGCTTCGTCCAGTCGGACCGGAGCACCGCCCTCGCCCTGCTCGGCAGGCACGAGATTCTCCTGGCCGGCTTCCACGGGGAGGCGCCGCCCGCCTCCCTCGCGGCGGAGCGGCTCGCGCGCATCCACCTCGTGCGCCGCGAGGTCGGGATCGCCCACCCGGCGGCCGTGCCGATGAAGGGGCTGAAGGACCTGGCGCGGCGGCACCTCGCCACGCGACCGCCGACGGCCGGCGTCCGCGCCCACTTCGACCGCGCGCTCGCCGAGGCGCGCCTGACGCCGACGTCCCTCGGCCTTCGGCAAACCGTCTTCGACTCGCACCGCGAGGCGGCCTGCGCCGTCGCGAGGGGACAGGTGGACGCCGCGCTGACCACGCGGGCCTGGGCGGACCGCCTCGGCCTCCGCCTCCTCGCCGTGGCGGAGGAGTCCTACGACCTCTTGCTCTTCGCCGACCGCCTCGGCGATCGGCCCGTGGTGGGCCTCTGCGAGGTCGTCCAATCGCGCGCGTTCCGGGCGGCTCTGGCGCAGGTCGCAGGCTACGACCCGCGCGACGCCGGGGCGATCCGCTACGACTTCGGCCCTCCGGCGCCGTGAGGCGCCCCTTCGGGGGCCGGCCCCGCCCGGCGCTCGCCATTCGTGTTGCCTAATGTAGAAGATTGGGGCATAACACGACCCATGGTGCCGCGAAAGTGCTCGATGATCTTCGCCATCCCCACGTCGATCGCGCTCGCGGCCGGAGTCGCCGGCGCAGCGGCCGCCGCCGAGCCTCCCGGAGTCACGCAGACCGAACCCGCCCCGTGGACCGACCGGGTCGTCCAGACGGACACCCTGGGGATGAACCTCGCGACGTGGAACTTCACGAAGGGGTCGGCCACCACGATCGCGGACGCCCAGGTCCTGAGCGAGTTCGTCGGCGCCCACTACTACGTCGGCAAGGACGTGCGCCTGGGGATGAACCTCCAGTTCAGCGAGCAATTGGCGCCGCAGCTCCAGGCGGGCAGCCCGTTCCGGATCTTCGCCCTCCTCCCCCAGGTGGGATGGAACGTCGGCGGCCCGTTCTTCGTCGCGGGCACCCTGACGCTCGCGCCGTTCACGGGCGGCGGCTGGAGCTGGGTTTTGGGCGTACAAGCCGTCGGCGGCGCGGCCTGGGAGATCGCGAAGCGCGTCAAGCTCACCGCGGCGATCGAGGTCCCCTACAACTTCTACCCCGCCCAGACGCTCGGCCTCACCCCGCTGCTCGGTGCCTCTTTCCGGCTCTAGGAGGCCGTCGGGAAAAGCGGACGGCAGGGCTGGACACCAAGGGGCCGGTGGTTAGGCTGGCGTCATGGCGCGCACTTTCCGACCGTACAGCTTGGATCAGCGGTTGTTGCTGCCCCCCGATCTGCGAGCGTGGCTTC
>DAIDIT010000227.1 GCA_027451705.1 Pseudomonadota bacterium | reverse complement strand
CTCTGGCTCCACCCGCCCGCGCACGCCCTCTTCTGGAGCATGCTGACCGAGGTCCACCGCCTCTACGCCGGGCTCGACGCCCACCGGCCGCGCGGCCCGGGCGACGTCCTCTGGCCGCGCGGGCTGACCCTGATCGGCGGCTGGGCGCTCCGCCGCTTCCCGGACCACTCGGTCGAGGCCCTCGCGCCCGTCCAGGCGCTCCTCTCCACCGCCGCGATCCCGCTCGCCCACGCCGGCCTCCGCCGCTTCTTCGGGCCGCGGCCCGCGCTCCTCGCGGCCTGGCTGCTCGCCCTCGATCCGCTCGCGATCGGCGCGGCGAGCTTCTTCGTTCCCGCCGGCTACGCCCTCTTCTGCCTCGCCGCGGCGCTCGCCCTGCTCCGCCCCGACCGCCCCGCCGTGACGCTGCTCTCCGGCGTCGCGCTCGGCGCCGCCTGCCTCTTCGACGCGGGCGCGCTGCTGCTCGCCCCGCTCTGGGCCGCGGGCCTGCTCGCGACGCGCGCCGCCTCGGGGCGGCGGGCGGCCGCCGCGCTCCTGCTCGGCTGCCTCCTCGCCGTCGTCCCCGACGGCCTGGGCCTGTCGCGGACCTACCACCGGCCCATCCTGCTCGGCACCGGCGCGGGCCTCGCGTTCTACGCGAGCCAGTGCCGCGTCCGCCCCGTCGCGCGCTTCGATCCCTTCGACCCTCCCGGGCCGATGGAGCCCGTCCTGCCCGGCTCCGACGCCTGGCCGGTCGTGCGGGTGGCCGCCCTTCCGTTCGAGTCGGCGATCTACTTCCGCGAAGGCCTCCGCTGCCTCGCCGCGTCCCCGGGCCACGTGATCCACCGCGCGGTCCACCAGGTCGCGGACCTCTTCGCCGGTTGGCCGTTCGCGACCGCCGACGCGTGGCCCCTCGGCCTCGGCGGCGGCCTGCCATGGGAGCGCGCCGGCAACCTCGCCGTGTCCTTCGTGCTCTTCCCGCTCGCGCTCGCCGGGCTCTGGCGCCGCCGGCGCGACCCCGGGACCTGGCTCGCCACCGGGCTCCCGCTCGCCGCCGCGGCCGCGCTCGCCTTCGCCTTCGGCGGCGCGCCGGATCGGCGCCTCGTCTTCGACCCGTTCCTCTTCGGGGCCGCCGCCTGGGCCGCGCTCTCGGCGTGGGAGGGCGCGCCGGGCGCGCGGCTGCGGGCCTTCCTCGCCGGGCCGCGCGCGCCCGCGCTCCTCGCGGGCGTCTCCGATCTCCCGGCGCCTCCGATCGCCTCGCTGCGGTCCCTCGCCGCCGCGGCCGCGATCGCCGCGCTCGTGCTCGCGACCTGCCGGCCGCTCCTGCACGTCTGGTGGTTCGCCTCGCACGAGGGCGACGCCTACCTCCTGCGCCTCGTCGAGTGGGTCCAGAGCTGGCGCGACGGCCACCTCGTGCCCCGCTGGTCCCCGGACTTCTACGGCGGCTACGGCGCGCCCCACTTCGACTTCTTCGCGCCCGGCGTCTTCTTCGCGGCGGGCGCGCTCGCGCTCGCGGGGCTGAAGGTCGACGTCGCGATGAAGGCCTTCGTCGCGCTCGCCGGGATCGGCGGCGCGGCCGGGGCCTTCCTGCTCGTCCGCGGCGAGACGCGCCGCGACGACGCCGCGCTCGTCGCCGCCGCCGCCTTCGCGTTCACGCCGTACCGGTTCGTCGACCTCTACATGCGCGGCGACCTCGACGAGTACGCGGCGCTCTGCGCCCTCCCGCTCGTGCTCTGGCTCTACCGCGAGCTCTGCCGCTGTCCCCCCGGGCGGCGCGCCCGGTTCGCGGCCGCCGCCGCCGCCGGCCACGCGGCGCTCCTCGTCTCGCACACCATCGTCGGCCAGTGGTCGACCGAGCTGCTCGCCGCGGTCGCGCTCGTCTCGGCGCTGCCCGCCTGGGCGCGCGGCGACCGCGGGCCCGCGCTCGCCTCCCTGCTCGCGATGGCCGGCGCCGCGGCCCTGGGCGCCTTCTACCTCGTGCCCGCGCTGCTCGAGAAAGGGCTCGTCCACCTCGAGATCCTGACCTCGGGCTACTACACCGCGGTCGACCACCTCGTGCCCGCGAAGCTCTTCTTCCAGCTCCACCGCTTCCCCTTCACCGTGGACGGCGTCGCCTCCGACCCGAACGCCGTCCGCATGCCCTTCACGATCGGCGTGCCGCTCGCCGCCGCGATGGCGCTCGCCGTGCTCTGCCTGCCGCTCCGCCCCGCGCGCGGGCGCCTCGCGCCCGCCCTCTTCTGGTGGCTCCTCGTCGCCGCGCTCCTCTTCGCGATGACCCCCGCCTCCGAGATCGTCTGGCCCGCGCTGCCGTTCGCGAGCTACATGGGCTTCCCGTGGCGGCTGCTCGCCCTGCTCGCCGCGGTGGGTGCGGCCGCGATCGGCGCCACCTGGGCCGCGGCCGTCGCGCCGGGCTGGCGCGGTCGCTGGCCCCTCGCGCTCGCCGCCGTCCTCGCGATCGCCGCGGACGGCATGCGCTTCGTCCGGATCGACCGGCCGCTGCCGCGCCCGAGCGGCGCGGTCGACGCGGCGTACGTCCGGCGCACGATGAGCCCCGGCGCGCTCTCGGGAGAGCACCTCCCGCAGGGCGCGACGTTCGTCCCGAGCGCGGTCCGCGACCGCCTCGCGGCCCCCGTCGGCGCGGTCACGCTCCTCTCGACCCGGCAGCTCGGCGGCGACCGCTACCGCCTGCAGGCCGCCGCGCGCGCCGCCTCCGACGTCGACCTCCAGGTCTACTGGTTCCCCGGCTGGAAGCTCGCGCCCCTCGAAGGTCCCGCGCTGCCGACGCTCGGCCGCTCGCCCACGGGCCTCTTGCGGGTCCACCTGCCCGGCCCCGGCCGCTACGCGTTCGAGGTCGCGTTCGCCGGCACGCCGCTGCGCCGCGCCGCCGACCTGACGAGCCTGCTGGCCCTGCTGCTCCTCTGGCCCGCCTTCCGCCGGATCCTCGACCCCCGGCCCGCCCGCGCGGCGCCAGCCGGGTCGATCGCGGCCGTCGCCGCGCCGCCCGCCTGACGCGCCGGTCGAGACCGTTCCCCTTCGCCGGGGGGGGCAATTCTCATCTGGTCTTTCCGACACCCGTGGGAGCCCTCCACCCCCGCTTCGCGGGGGAGGGAATCCAAATTCTACGACGGATTGGAACAGACTTGCGCCCCTTCGCCGGCACGGCTTTCGAGCCGACTGCCCGGGGTGCTATAACGCGGCGCTCCGGACAGTCCGGAAGCGCTGCGTGTCCGCCAACCCGCAATCCGACGCACCGACCGCCCCCGAGACCGGCGGCCTCGGCCTCCCGCGCGCGGTCTGGGCCGCCACCCTCGTCGCCGGGTCGCTCCGCGCCTGGTACGTCCTGCTCGCGCACCCGCCGGCCAAGTACCTCTACTCGGACATGCTCACGAACGTGCTCCGGGCCTACGCGGTCCTGGACCCGAGGCACGTCCCCAACGCGTGGGACACCTTCGTCCCGCGCGGCATCGTCGAGATCTGCGCGGCTGCGCTGCGCCTCTTCCCCAACCGCTCGGTCGAGGCGCTGACCCCCGTCCAGGCGCTGCTCTCCACCGCCTGCGTCCCGCTCGCCTACGTCGGCCTGCGCCGTTTCTTCGGCCGGCGGCCCGCGGCGATCGCCGCCTGGCTGCTCGCGCTCGACTACCTCGCCATCGGCTACGCCGGCTACTTCCTCGCCGAGAACTACCTGACCTTCTTCCTCACCCTCGCGCTCGCGCTCCTGCGCCCCGAGAAGCCGGGCTCCTGCTTCCTCTCCGGCCTCTCTCTCGGCCTCGGGGCCTGGTTCAAGGCGCAGGCGTTCACCCTCCTGCCGCTGTGGGCCCTCGCCCTCTGGTGGGCCGGCCGGCCCTCGGCGCCCGACCCGAAGCCGCGCCGCACGGCCGCGCTGGCGCTCGCCGCGGGCTGCCTGCTCTGGGTCGTCCCCGAGAGCGTCCTCGTCTCGCGCATCGCCCACCGCCCCCTCTTCATGTCGAGCAACGGCGGCCAGAACTTCTACAGCGGCCACTGCCCGATCCACCTCGCCACCTGCACCGGGAGCTGGGGCGTCTACGCGGGCGGCCTGCCCAAGGTCTACCAGCGCGACGAGGGCTGGCCCGACGTCGCGTTCTCGGCGCCCTTCTACGACTCGCCCTTCTACCTGAAGCAGGGGCTCGTCTGCATCCGCCAGTCCGGCTGGCGCTTCGGCCTCTGGCTCGTGCAGCAGATCGGCGACACCTTCGCGGGCTGGCCCGGCTCCACCATCGACGTCTGGCCCGACTGGGCGACGGAGCAGAAGCCCTGGGCCCGCGGCACGAACCTCGCCGTCGCCTATCTCTTCGCGCCGCTCGCCTTCCTCGGCCTCTGGCGCGAGCGGCGCCGCCTCGGCGCCTGGCTCGGCTTCGGACTGCCGATGGCCTCGGTGCTCGGCGTCGCCGTCATCTTCCTGGGCGATCCGCGCTTCCGCCAGCCGTACGACGTCTTCCTCTTCGGCTCGGCGGCCACCGTCCTCGCCGGCGCCGCCGAAGCCGCCTGGCTCGCGCGACTCCAGGGCCGCCTCCGCCTCGCGGCCCGGCCGCTCGCCGCCCCCGCGCGCTTCGCCTCCCGGCACGCCGTCGCGCTCGCGGCGACGGCCGCCGCCGCCGCGGGCGCGCTCTTCGGCTGGCCCCTCTGGCGCGGCGCCTGGTTCGACAGCCACGAGGGCAATCGCGACCTCTGGCGGCTCGTCGAGCTGTTCCGCGCCTTCCGTTCCGGCCAGGTCTGGCCGCGCTGGGCGCCCGACTTCTTCGGCGGCCACGGCTCGCCCTACTTCGACCTCCACCCGCCCGGCTTCCTCGCCGCGGCCGCGCTGCCGCACCTGCTCGGCCTCGGCCTCGCCCCCGCGCTCGAGGCGACGGCGCTCGCCTTCGCGATCCTCGGCGGCCTCGGGGCCTTCTGCTACGCGCGGGGCGAGACCGGCCGCGACGACGCCGGCCTCGTCGGCGCGCTGGCCTTCACCTTCGCCCCCTACCGCTTCGTCGACCTCTTCATGCGCGGCGCCCTCGCCGAGCACGCCGCCTTCGCGCTCGTGCCGTGGCTCCTCTTCCTCGTCCGCGAGCTCGGCCGCTGCCCCCGCGCCCGGCGCGGGCGGCTCGCCCTGCTCGCCGCGCTCTGCGGCGGCGCGCTGCCGCTGCTCTCCCCGGTCCTCGGCCTCCTGGCCCTCGCGCTCGGAGCGCTCCACGCCGCGGGCCCCGCCTTCGCCGACTGGCGCGCCCGCCGCCGCCCCTCGGCGCTCCCGGCCCTCGCGCTGCTCGGCGCGCTCGGCCTCGCCGCGGTCGCGCTGCTGCCCTGGGCGCGCGACCTCGCGCGCGTCCAGGTCCAGCGCGGGATCACGGGCTACTTCGACGCCTCCGGCCACACCGTGCCCTTCCAGGACTTCTTCCGGCTGGGCGCCTACGCCTTCGGCGCCGACCTGCCCTCGCAGAACGCCCGCATGCCGTTCTCGCTCGGCTGGCCCGTCGGGCTCGGCCTCCTGATCCTGCTCGCCGCGCTGCCGTGGCCGCGGCTGCGGCGGCGCCTGGCCGCGACCTCGGGGCGCTGGTGGGCCGCGCTCTTCGCCCTCTGCGCGCTGATGGGCCCCCTCGCCGCGCCGCTCTGGAGCCACGTCGGGCTCTTCCGGCTGCTCCAGTTCCCCTGGCGGCTGCTCGGCTTCGCCGCCGCGCTCGGCGCCGTCGCGACCGCCGTCACCTTCGCCGCCGCGACCGAGTCCGTCGCCCTCGCCCGCTGGCGCTGGCCGCTCGCCCTGGCCTTCTGCGCCTTCGCGCTCCTCGTCTCGCAGCCGATGGAGGCCGTCACCGGCTACGTCGCCCCCGACGCCGCGAGCCTCTCGCCCGAGGGAATCGCGCGGACCCTCGACGACACCGGCTCCGCGTCGGAGGACCTCCCCGCGAAGGTGGCCGGCCCGCCCACGAAGGTGCGCGGCAAGCTCGCGGTCGCGGCCTCGCCAGCGGTGACGGTCGGCCCGTCCACGCAGCCCGGCCCGACGCGCTACCGGATCGAGGCGACCGCCCGCGCGCCCGGCGCGGTCGACGTCCTCGTCTACGCCTTCCCGGGCTGGCGGGCGCGCACGGTCGAAGGCCCCGCCGAGGCCGCGCTCGAGACCTCGCCCGCGGGCTTTCTCCGCCTCGCGCTGCCCGCGGCGGGCCGCTACACGGTCGAGGTCGCCTTCGGCACGACGCCGCTGCGCCGCGCCGCCGCCGCGATCTCGCTCCTGACGCTCCTCCTCTACCTCCCGCTCCTGCGCCTGCTCGCCTCCCGGCGCGAGCGCACCGCCGCGCCGGCCGTCGACGCGCGCGATTCGCTCGCGGCCTGATCACGGCCCGCCGTCGCGGGCCGCGCGCGGCCGGACCGGCGCGAACTGCTGGGTGCGCGCGGGCCGCGGCGCGGGCCGGCCGGCGAGCATCGCGACCGCGACCAGGACCGCCGCCGCGGCCGCGAGACCGATCGATCCCGCCCAGACGACGCGCCGCCGCAGCCGGGCCCGCCGCGCCTGCGCCTGGCCCTGCCGCAGGCGCGCCATCGCCGCGTCCGCGTCGAAGGGCGCGGGCCGCGCCGAGACGACCGCGTCGTAGCTCCCGAGCGCCGCCCGCGCCGCCCGCAGATCCGTTTGGCACTCGGCGCAGGTCGACAGGTGCGCCTCGAACTCGGCGTTCTGCTCGGGCGACATCTCCCGGTCGTGGTAGGCGGCCACGTCGTCGAGCCGGTGGCTCATTCCTCGGGCCCTCCCTCGCGCGGCTTGCCGGCGTCGCGTCGGCGCGAGCGCGCCCCGTCGGCCCGCTCGAGGATCCCGACGACCCCGTCCTGCCCCGCGAGCGCGATCAGCGCCTTGCGCATCCGCTGGCGCCGCTTCCACGCGGTCTCCGCGTTCACCCCGAGGGCCGCCGGCAGGCTCGCCGCGTCACCGTTCAGCACGCGCTGCTCCGCGTCGTACGTCGCCCGGTCCGTCTCGGAGAGCTTCGCCCTCACCGAGAGCAGCCATTCCACCTCCTCGTGGGTCGCGAGCCGCTCCTCGGCGCTCTCGTAGCACGAGCTCTCGGCCATCGCGCGCTCCACCCAGTACGGCGTCCCCTCCTCGTCCGTCGGCAGCTCCTGCACGATCGGCACGAGCTTGCGATCCTGTTTCCGAGCCGCGAGGAAAGCGTCCGAGCACTGGCTCCAGAGCCGGCCCGCCAGGTACGGCAGCGACTCCGCCTCGCGCAGCTTCCCCTCGTCCAGCCAGCGCCCGAGCGTCGTCCAGCACTCGCCGCGGATCTCGTCGAGGTGCTCGGCCAGCTTCGGCGTGAACTTGTGGCAGCGCCGCTCGAGGAGGAAGTGCAGCCGCTCCATCAGCTTCGAGAGCGCCGCCGCCTCCCCCGCGAGGACGCGCCGCAGCAGCGCGCGGTCCTCCGCGTCGAGCCGTGCCTTGCGCGCTTCCGGGCTCTCGGTCGACTTCGGGTCGCCGCTCAATCGAACCTCCCCACCGCTCCATCATCGCCGAATCCTTTCGTCCTTCAAGTTCGCGTCATGGAGGCCCCCGGCGGCGGTGCGTTGCCGCCGGGGGCACCCACTTCCTACACGTCAGCTACGCCCCGGAGGGGGTGTTGCTGCCGTTCGCACCCGCACCGCCGCCCGCGGCCGCCGGGGGAGTGGCCGATCCGCTGCTCTGGATCGGCTTCCCGTCGGGACCGAGAAGCTGCACGGTGACCTTGCCGGCCGCCGGGATGTTGGCTCGCTCGCGCTTGCCGATGATCCCACGTGCCTTCTTGGTGGCGCGGGTCTGGGCCGCCGCACCGACCTTCTTGGTCGGAGACGGAGGCTTGCGACCGCCGGTCTTCAAGCCGAGCTGTGCAAGCTCGGGATTCCCGGCGCCCAACTGCCCGCGGAGGTACGAACCCAGGGCCGCCACGATCTGGCGAATGCCTGGAGTCGCCGCCTTGAGCTGCTGGACGGCCACCTGGTACTGGTGCTTCGACGCCGCAACGTTCTCGTACAGGGTGACGTAGCTGGTCAGT
This sequence comes from Pseudomonadota bacterium, assembly GCA_027451705.1. Lineage (GTDB taxonomy): Bacteria > Myxococcota > Myxococcia > Myxococcales > JAKAPL01 > JAKAPL01. The sequence continues at coordinate 3,703 of DAIDIT010000227.1, read as the reverse complement.
GCCGCAACCAGCGAGGTCCCGGTGTAGGCGATCCCGTTGAGGGTCAGCTTGGTGGCCGCGGGAACGATCTTCCCGAGCCCGGCCACCAGCTTCTTCACCACGTTGTAGAACACCATGGTCCTAGACTTCTTTCTGGCCGGTTGACGACCGACCCGCGTGTCCGGTGAGGAGCGCCCACCCGCCGGCCCGATGCCGGACGGGGCGACGAGGGCTTTTCGAGGTTGGGCCTTCCGCCGCGGCCTCACGGCCGTGGCCTCCGGACGCCGTCCTCTGCGGTCCCGGGCCGGCGCCCCATGCGCCAAACCCGCTCCCGCGAGCACTCCGCCGGGACTTTTTCTCGTCCCTATCCCTCTACAGGGGGTTCGCCCCGGAGATCCCGGACATGAAAAGTGCGAGGGGTCCGCAACCAGCCGAATTGCCTCGGCCTTTCATGCGCGACAGGGGGAGCGCGGCTGCGGCGACCGCTCTCCTGGGTCTTGCGGTGTCGTCGGTCTCGCGCGAGGGTCCGTCGGCCACGCGTGAGGGTTGCTCGGACGCAGACAGAGGTCGCGCGCTCGCGTTCGACGCTCGGTCGCGACCGACGCAGCGTCGTGAGGTGGCGAAGAAGGCTGTTGCACGCCCGATGCACGGTGCGCCGGGGGCAATGCACCCTCGCTCGTCGACCGATCACCGTCGGTCGCGCGCGAGCGAGCCTCTTTCGCGCGCCCTTCTCCGTCTCTCGGACGCGATTCACCCTCGGACGCCCGCCGGCGAACGTCAGCGGACCGCGATTGCCCCTCACCAGGCCCTTGCCGACGGTCGGCAGGTCGGCGCCCAGCCTCGCTGACCCGCCGCTCACGGTCGGTGACGCCCCGACGACCCGCAGACGCCCGCCACCGACGTTCCGTCGTCGACGACGCACCGTGGTCGGACGGCGACCGATCGTCGGTCGCGGGAGACCGACCCGTGGTGCCCCGCTGCGGCGGCTCGATCGCGAGGCTCCGAGGCTTTGCCGCACGCGACGGACCGTTAGCGGGCCGCGGCCAACCCTTCGCGGTCCGTCACGCACCCGACTTCGCCTCGGACCGACCTTCGGCGGCACGTCGTCGATCTTGTCCTGCGCCCGACGCATCGCCGAGCGCATGCGACCGACCGTCGGCCGCGGCCCGATGACCCCGCCGCGGTCTCAGCCAAGCCCCGGTCCCCGCCGAGCGACCGCCGATCGCGCCCGAATCACGATCGTGCGCGGTCGCCTCACGCGTGCCGCCGGCGCGAGAGCCAGGACGTGGCGAGTACGAGGGGGGAGAGCAACAGCGCCGCGGTGGACCAGAACGGAAGACAGGGTGCGCGCATGGGAACCTCCTTGCCCGCGACACCAGTGCGACCTCCATGCCACCCGCCAAGGGCCCAAAATCGCGTCGGCGGCGTGCACGCCGCTGCACGGGCGCCGTCCCACGCCGTGCAGCGCGGGTCACGCGGCGAGCGCGCGCTCGAGGAGGCCTCCGACGCCGAGCCGCCCGGCCCACGCGCGAAGGTAGTCGAGGTCGAGGTCGGGGCCGGAGACGCGGGCGATGCCGAGGACGTCGCGCCACTGGGTCTCGGACTGCTCGCCCCCCTGCCGGAACCAGACGAGCTTGCGCAGCAGGCTGTCCTCGGCGGTGGCGACGCGGATGGGGCGCTCGCCCGGACGCAGTTCGATCGGCGCGCTCCGGGAAAGCTCGCTCTCGTCGAACGGCGCGCCCCCGCGGACGAAGAGGTCGACCTCGATGACGGTCGGGAGGAAGTAGACGTTGTACGAACGGCCCCGCCGCACGGCGTCGCGGAGCGCCTCCACGTCGACGGCAAAGTCGTCCCCCAACTCCGCCGCGAGCGCGGCGACCTTCCCCTCGTCGAGGCGGACCGCGAAGGCGATGTCGTTGGTCGCGCGCGGTTCGCCCACGATCCCCGCGGCGAGGCTGCCGCCGAGCGCGTAGTCCACGCCGATCCGTTCGAGCGCGCGCGCCACCCGCAGCGCCACGTCGAGGAAGTCGGGCGCGCCCACCCCGGCAGGGGGTCCCGTGACGGTGCGGCGACTCGGGAGGGCGCGCGTCACTGGCCGGCGGCGGCGGCGCGGCCGTCGGGGCCGCCGCGCGGGGTGGGCCACGGGGCGTCCGCGGGCGGGGTCTCGCCGCCGGTCGCGACGCCGTACGCGACTCCGCCCGAGCCCGCGACGAGGAGGCCGGCCGAGGTCGAGAGCAGCGGCGGCGGCGGGTACTCCCGGTTCGCGGCGGGAAGCGGCAAGGTCCAGAGGCTGCGGCCGGTCGCCTGGTCGAAGGCTTCCACGCGCGACACGGGGCTTTCGTCGGACAGCGCCGCGAAGAGCTGCGTCGCTCCGAGGACGGGACCTCCGCCCGGGGCCGCGCCTCCGGTCGAGGTCGACCAGCGCAGCGCCCCCGCCGCGTCGAAGCTCGCCATCGTCTCGCCGCGCGGGTCCGCGCTGCCCACGTAGAGATCGTCCGCGGCGTCGATGACGAATGCGCCGTTGAGGACGGGATCGCCCGGGAGCGCGGGCCCGACGCCCCCCGACAGCGTGAGCGTGCAGGGCGCGTCGGAGATCGCGAGGAAAGCCGTCCCGGAGGCGAGCGGTCCGAGGTACGGGACGCCGCACGGGAACGATCCGGCCCACGCGACGCCGCCCTGGCGGGTGAAGGAGACGACCTCCGCGCCCGCGTTCCAGGAGTTGACGAGCAGGTCGATCTGGCCCGCCGCGTCGAGGAGCGCGCCGACGACCTCGCCGGTGTCGTCTCCGGGCGGCATCTGCGCGAGCGTGCCGAGGCCGCCGCCGGTATCGACGGTCGCGATCCAGACGCCGAGCGTGCCGACCGGCACGTAGGCGGTGCCGTCCTTCGCCGCGACGACGGGCCCGAGCGCGCCGAGGCCCGCGCCCGCGTTGACGGGATCGCCGTAGCCCGCGTCGGCGGCGTACGCGACGAGGTCGGCGGTCCAGCGGTGGGCGCCGGTCGACAGGTCGAAGGCGTCGAGCCGGCCCTGGTCGGAGAAGACGTCCACCGTGTCGCCCGCGACGTAGGCGTCCGTCACGTGCGCCGGGAAGCGGCCGGACGGCGCGCTCGACTGCCAGCGCACGGCGCCACACGCGTCGAGCGAAAGGACGGTCGGAAGGCCGTCGGCGACGAAGTAGGTCGCGCCCGAGGGGTCGGCCGCGACGGGGCCCACGAAGCCCGCGTCGGGCAGCGCGGTCTGCCAGGCGATCGTCCCCGGCGCGAGGCCGGCTCCGCACGGGGGCGCCACGGGCCCCGCGTCGGGAATGGGCGGCGCGGTCGCGGTCGCGGCGTCGAACCACGCCGCCGATCGCCCGCAGCCGAGCGCAACCACGAGGAGTGCCGTGCAGCTCCCGCGGGCCATACGCGCCCGAGTCTACCGGAAGCGGAGGGGGACGGTCAGGCAGCGCGATGTCGGCGGGAACGGGGCGGCGCGGGGCACGACGCAGTCGAGTGCGGCGCGGTCGAGCGCGGCCTCGCCGCTCGACTCGACGAGGGAGATTGCGGTGGGCGAGCCGTCGGGCTGGACGCAGAAGCGGACCTCGGCCTCGCGCGGATCGGAGTCGTCGCGGCGCGGCGCGCAGGCGCGCGCGGAGCGGCGCAGGCGCGCGAGGTAGGGCGTCCAATCGTCGCCGCCGGCGGCGATGCCGCCACCGCCGCCGGTCCCGTTCCCGCTACGGCGACCA
>DAIDIT010000226.1 GCA_027451705.1 Pseudomonadota bacterium | reverse complement strand
CGTCCTGGCAGAGCGCCACGACCCGCCCGCCCCGCGCCCGCACCTCCTCGATGTTGCCGAGGATCTTGTCGTAGCCGGGCCCCTCGGTCGCGAGCACCACGACCGGGACGCTCGAGTCGATGAGCGCGATCGGCCCGTGCTTCATCTCGCCCGCGGCGTAGCCCTCCGCGTGGACGTACGAGATCTCCTTGAGCTTGAGCGCACCCTCGAGTGCCACGGGGAACTGGGGGCCGCGCCCGAGGAAGAGGAGGTCGCGCGCCGCCTTGATGCGGGAGGCCACCGCGGCGATGTCGCCCTCGCGCGCGAGGACCTGCTCGATCCAGTGCGGCACCTGCCGCAGCGCGGTGAGCTGCTCTTGCGCCGCGGCCGCGTCCAGCGCGCCCCGCAGCCGCCCGAGCTTCACCGCGAGCAGGAAGAGCGCGGCGAGCTGGGTGGTGAAGCACTTGGTCGAGGCGACGCCGATCTCGGGTCCGGCGTGGGTGTAGAGCACGTCCTGGCTCTCGCGCGGGATCGCCGAGTCGAGCACGTTCGACACCGCGAGCGTCCGCGCCCCCTGCCGCCGCGCCTCGCGCATCGCCCCGAGCGTGTCGGCGGTCTCGCCGCTCTGGCTGATCGCGATCGCCAGCGTCCCGGTCGCCACGAGCGGGCTGCGGTAGCGGAACTCGCTCGCGAGGTCGACCTCGACGGGGAGCTTCGCGAGCGCTTCGAGGTAGATCCGTCCGACCAGCCCGGCGTGGTGGCTGGTCCCGCACGCGACGATCAGCGCCTCGTGCAGCCCCGCCGCCACCGCCGCGTCGATTCCGACCCCGCCGAGGTGCACGTCCCCGCGCTCCACGCTCGCCCGGCCGCGGATGGTGTCCGCCACCGCCTGGGGCTGCTCGTGGATCTCCTTGTGCATGAAGTGCTTGTGGCCGCCCTTCTCGGCCATGACCGGTGTCCAGTCGACTCGCCGCGGCGCCCGTTCGACCTCCGCCCCCGCCGAGTCGAAGATCGCGACCTTCTCCCGGGTGACGAGCGCCATCTCGCCCTCGTCGAGGAAGACAACGTCGCGCGTGTGGGCGAGCAGCGCCGGCACGTCGCTCGCGACGAACTGCTCGCCCTGCCCCAGCCCGAGCACGAGCGGCGAGGCGTTCTTCGCAACGACGATCTGTCCGGGCGACTTCTCGCTGATGACCGCGAGCGCGTACGTGCCGCGAACCTTTCCGAGCGCGGTCCGGACCGCGTGGAGCAGGTCCTGCCCCGCGCCCTGCGCGTCGGAGATGAGGTGGGCGAAGATTTCGGTGTCGGTCTCGGAGGCGAAGCGGTGGCCGGAGGCGCGCAGGGCGTCCTTGAGCTCGAGGTGGTTCTCGATGATGCCGTTGTGGACGACCGCGACGCCGTCGTGGAAGTGCGGATGCGCGTTTTCGTCGGACGGCCGGCCGTGCGTGGCCCAGCGCGTGTGGCCGATCCCCACCCGGCCGGCCGGGGCCTCGACCCGCAGCAGGGCCTCGAGGTTGTCGAGCTTGCCGCGGCAGCGCAGCACCTGCACGCCCTTCTCGCCTTGCACCGCGACCCCGGCGCTGTCGTAGCCGCGGTACTCGAGCTTGCGCAGGCCGCCGAGGAGGATGCCCGCGCTCTCCTTCTCCCCGACGTATCCGACGATGCCGCACATGGTGACTCCGAATGACTGGTCGCGTCGACCGCCTACTCTAAGTCTTCCCCCCGCCCGGGGCCAGCCGAGCGCCGGCGGCGCCGCCGATCAGGAAGGCCGTGTTCGCCTTCGGCCCTCTGCCGCCTTCGCCTTCGGCTTCGCCCTCGTACCCGTCTTGGCCTTCGTCTTCGGCGGCAATTGCGAGGGCGGAGCCCTTCCCGCCGCCTGCCGCGCGCGCCGGCGGATCGCCCAGCCCTCGACGTTCGCCTGCGGGGCGCGCGTCAGCGCCAGGGCGTCGTCGGGCACGTCCTCGGTGATCGTGCTGCCGGCCCCGACGTACGCGCGCGCGCCGACCGTCACGGGCGCGACGAGCTGGCTGTCGCTGCCGATGAAGGCGCCCGCGCCGATGGTCGTCGGGTGCTTGTGGACCCCGTCGTAGTTGCAGGTGATGGTGCCGGCTCCGACGTTGACTCCCGGGCCCACCTCGGCGTCGCCGAGGTAGCTCAGGTGGTTCGCCTTGGTGCCCTCGCCGAGGTGCGCCTTCTTGGTCTCGACGAAGTTGCCCACGTGGACGCCCCGGTCGAGCACCGTTCCGGGCCGCAGCCGCGCGAACGGACCGACGATCGCGCCCTCCCCGACCACCGCGTCCTCGAGGACCGAGTGGGCGCGGATCGTCGCGCCGTCGTGGACCCGCGTCGCGCCGGCGAGCACGCAGCCGGGTTCGACGACCACGTCGCGGCCGAGCGCCACGCCGACGTCGATCCAGGTCGCCTCGGGATCGACGATCGTCACCCCCGCGAGCTGGTGGGCGCGGTTGATGCGCCGCCGCAATCGCGCCGCCGCGAGGGCGAGCTCGGCCCGGTCGTTGACGCCCGCGACCTCCTCGAACGGCGCGGGCACCGCGGTGATGCCGCCGTCGCGCGCGGCGAGCTCCACGACGTCCGTGAGGTACCGCTCGCGCTGCGCGTTGCGATCCGAGACCCGTGCGAGGGCGCCCCAGAGCATTCCCGCGGGGATGCGGTAGATGCCCGCGTTGACCTCGCCGATCGCCCGCTCCGCGTCGGTGCAGTCCTTCTCCTCGACGACGCGCGCGGGCAGGCCGTCTGCGGCGCGCACGACCCGCCCGTAGCCCGTCGGGTCGGGCGGCCGCGCGGTGAGGAACGCCGGGCGGCCCGCGGGCGCTCCGAGCAGCCGCTCGATCGTCGCCTTCTCGAGCGAGGGCACGTCGCCGTAGAGCACGAGCAGGTCGCCCGCGAAATCCTCGAGCGCCGGCTTCGCGCACAGCACCGCGTGCGCGGTCCCCTTCTGTTCCGCCTGCACCGCGAAGCGCAGCCGCGCAGTCGCCCCGGGGAAGAGCGCCTCGATTGCCGCGCGCACCTCGGCAGCAAAGTGGCCGAGCACGACCACCACCGGATCCGCGCCCAGCTCGAGCGCGAGCGCCACGGGGAAGTAGACGAGCGGCCGGCCCGCGACGGCGTGCAGGACCTTGGGCCGCTCGCTCTTCATGCGAGTACCCTTCCCAGCCGCCAACACGATGGCCCCGAGGCGCGACATGGTCCCCGTGTATGCCAGCGCCCCGCCCCCGTCAACGCGGTGGCTCCGTCCCGAAGGGGTCGGCCACAGCGCGGGTGGGCGGCGCCGGAGACACCGCAGGCAGGAGGCCGAGGACCGCACGGGCCCCCCGATCCGAACATTGACCTACGCAGGCCGCTGGCATACACCGGGTCCGCCATGCGCATCGCCGTCATCGGGACCGGGTACGTGGGGCTCGTCGCCGGAACCTGCTTCGCCGACACCGGAAACGAGGTCCGGTGCGTCGACATCGACCGCGACAAGGTCGAGCGGCTTTCGCGCGGCGAGTTGACCATCTACGAGCCGGGGCTCGAGGAGCTCGTGACGCGCAACGTGCGCGAGAAGCGCCTCACCTTCACCTCGGACCTCCCCTCCGCCGTGCGCGGCGCGCAGGTCGTCTTCATCGCGGTGGGCACGCCGCCGGGCGAGAACGGCGACGCGGACCTCCAGCACGTGCTCGCCGCCGCTCGCTCGATCGGGCAGGCGATCGACGCCTACACGGTGATCGTCGACAAGAGCACCGTGCCGGTCGGCACCGCCGACCGCGTCCGCGCCGCGATCGCCGCCGAGACCAAGCAGCCCTTCGACGTCGTCAGCAACCCCGAGTTCCTCAAGGAAGGGGCGGCGGTCGACGACTTCCTGAGGCCCGACCGGATCGTCGTCGGTTGCGATTCGGAACGCGCCCGCGCCGTGATGGCCGAGCTGTACGGGCCGTTCGTGCGCACCGAGCACCCGATCTACTTCATGGACCCCCGCTCGGCGGAGATGTCGAAGTACGCCGCCAACGCGATGCTCGCCCTCCGCATCAGCTTCATGAACGAGATGGCGGCACTCTGCGAGAAAGTCGGCGCGGACGTCGACATGGTCCGCAAGGGGCTCGGCTCGGACAAGCGCATCGGCTTCCCCTTTCTCTTCCCCGGCGTCGGCTACGGCGGGAGCTGCTTCCCCAAGGACGTGAAGGCGCTCGCCGCGACCGCGCGCGAGCACGGCCTCGAGTTCGAGCTGATGCGCGCGGTCGAGCGGATCAACGAGCGGCAGAAGAAGCTGCTCGTGCACAAGGCGGTCCGGCACTATGGCTCGCTCGAGGGCAAGGTCTTCGCGGTCTGGGGCCTCGCCTTCAAGCCGAAGACCGACGACATGCGCGAGGCGCCGGCGATCGACGTCATCGAGGGGCTCGCCGGCAAGGGCGCGCGGGTGCGGGCCCACGACCCGGTCGCGGAGCCGGTGGCGCGGAAGATCTTCGGCAGCCGGGTCGAGTTCTGCGACGGACCCTACGACGCCGCGGTCGGCGCGGACGGCCTCTTCCTCGTCACCGAGTGGAACGACTTCCGCCAGCCCGACTTCGACAGGCTGATGACCTCGATGCGGCAGCCGGTGATCTTCGACGGCCGCAACCTGTACGACCCGAGGCGCATGCGCGAGCGGGGCTTCACCTACTACGGAGTGGGTAGGCCTTGAGGCGGCTCGTCGGCCTCGCGGCGGGCGCGCTCGCACTCGTGCTCGCCGCCTGCAACAACGACTGCTACAACCTCGCGGTCAACATCTGCGAGTGCAGCTCGACGCAGCAGGGCCAGCAGGCGTGCCAGGCCGCCGCTGCGCTCGCGAACGGGACGGCGGTGCTCGACGGCACGACGCTCTCGCGCTGCACGCAACTCCTCCAGACCTGCGACTGCCGGATGCTCGCGAGCGGGTCCTACGCCGCGAAGGTCGCCTGCGGCCTCGCCCGCCCCGACCCGAACGACGTCTCGCTCAACCCGAAGTAGCTACCAGCTGAAGTTCGGGTAGACGAGAGAGACCGCCGCGAGCTGGCCGGTCGCGAACGGCGGGGGCGTGAACGTGCCCGCGAGGAGCGCCGCCGGACCGCTCGAGGTCGAGACGCCGATCGCGTAGCGGGTCGGCGCGTAGGGCGCGTCGAGGGCGATGAACTCCGCGAGCCCCGGGTCGCTCGATCCGAGGCTCGTCGACAGCGTCCCGTCGTCGCGGTAGTAGCCGAGAAAGCCCGGCGCGGGCGCGAGTCCGACGGTGAAGCCGCCGAGGAAGTGGCTCGCGGGCGTGCAGCCTGGGTCGAGCGGCGCGGCGCGGCCCACCCAGATGAGATGGCCGCGGTCCGGGCTGAAGCCGACCTGCGAGGGAAGCGAGGCGGCAAAGTCCGCGGAGACGACGGTTTCGAGGAGGAGAGTCCCCGCGCCCGTCGCCGAGGGCTGGATCGTCAAGCCCGGGAACCACGTCGGGATCAACCCCGGGCCCTGGACGAGCGCGGTCGCGGGGCCGGGCGGCAGCTCGATCTGGTAGCCGGGCAGACCGTTCACGAACTGCTGGATCAGCGCCATGGCGGTCGCTCCACCGTCGGCACCGTAGAAGAAGGTCACCGTGCCGCCGTCGCCGAGGGACGACGCGGCGTCGGCGAGCGGGAAGAGCGTGACGACCCCGCTCACGGTGACGATGCCGCCGTCGCCCTCCCCGGCGCACGGCGCGCCGGGGCCGGGCCCCGCATCCGGGGGGGCGAGGCAAACGGACGCGAGGCAGATCGCGCCCTGGCCGCAGCCGCCGCCGCCGGAGCAGTCGAAGCTCGCGACGCAGGCATTCGCGGCTTCGTCGCACGAGGCGCCCGAGGGGCAGCTTCCGCCCGAGCCGCACGCCGTCTGGCAGGCCGCGAAGTCGCAGGCGCTTCCCCCGCCGCAGGGCTGCACGCCGCCGTCGCAGAACCGTAGCCCCAGGTGGTCGGAGGTGCAGGTCGGGGGCGCGGTGCAGCTTCCCACGTCGGTGCCGCCGCCGTCGGGGGGAGGCGGGCTGATGCCGGAGTCCGTTCCGGTCGCAGCCTCCGCGGGCTCGCAAAGGCCGGCGACGCAGTCGAAGCCGTCCGCGCACGGGTGCGGGCCGTCGCACGCCTTGCCGGTCAGGTCGAGGTTGCCGACGACGCAGCCAGCGCAGAGCGCGGCGAGGAGCGCGGTGGGGATTGGAGCTCGCAGCATCGGTCAGAAGGCGAAGAAGAGGCCCGTGCCGGTGGCTGCGACGACTCCGCCGCCGACGTAGAAGACGTTCGCGATCGTTGCGTTCTGGATCGCCTGGCTGCGGT
>DAIDIT010000225.1 GCA_027451705.1 Pseudomonadota bacterium | reverse complement strand
CGGCGCCCGCGCCCACCGAGCCGCCGCCCTTCGGAACCGTGACGTCGTACGAGATGCCCGCCGTCAGGAGGCGGACCTCCACCAGCACCGGCGGCAATCGGATCGTCACGTCGACGAGGTTCAGCGCCGCGGTCAGGTCGACGACGTTCTGGTACGTGTACGACGTCCCTCCGTCGTGCGGAAAGAGCTGGGCGCCGATGACGTCGTCGACCTGTAGGTCGAGGCCGAGGTTGTAGCCCACCGGATCCGCGTGCGTGCCGCCCGCGATCCGCAGGCCGGCCGTGAGCCCCTGTCCCTTGCCGATCCAGTCGCCCAGGAGGACGCCGACCCGGAAGGCGTCGTTCCCCCATCCGCCGAAGACCTCGACCAGCGGCGCCACGTCGACGGGATTCGACACGGTGTTCTGGCCCGGGGCGACGAGCCCCCACGTCTCCACGTCCGCCCCGAGCAGGAAGCCTTCGGGGTGCGCCACCTCTCGGGCCTCCGGTTCGACCGAGGTCGCGATCAGGTCCGCCACCGCGTCACCCACCGGCGCGGCCGGGGCCTCCGGCATCGACGCGAACGCCCGGGCGGCGAGCGCCGCGCGCTCCGCGTCCTGATCGAGGACCTCGCCCGGCGAAGGCGCGGTGGCGGCCGGCTTCGGCGAAGCCTGCGACGGGGGCCGCGGCACCGCAAGCCTCTGCTTGGCCTCCACCTCCCCGATCAGCCGCTCCACCAACGCGCGGTTGGGCGCGTCCGGCCGCTCCGCCAGGTAGCGCTTGAAGAAGAAGTCCGCACGCTCCCAGTGGCCGAGTTCCTTGTGGAACTGCCCCATGTTGAAGAGCAGCGCCGGCAGCGGCTGGAGCTTGTAGGCCTCGGTCGCTTTGCGGAGCGCGGAGCCGAAGTCGCCCGCGTTGTAGTCCCGCATCATCTCCTGGACAAGTCGCCGCACCTCGGGCCGAACCGGCTCCTTCGCAGCGGCCGGCAGCGCCGCGGCGGCGGCGAGCAGCCACGCCGCGCAGATCGCGGCCCGACGCCGCCCCTGGGCCGTCTCCGTCACGGCCCGCGATGGTACAGTTGTACCCGCGCCACTGACAAGCTGTTCAACGCGGTGCGTCGCCATCCGGCCGTTCGAGATCCTGGAGCTTCGCGTCCTTGAGGAAGTCCGAGAGCGCGCCGAGCGCGGCGCTCACGTAGCCGGCGTAGCCGTCGAGCAGACCGAGCTGCAGCAGATAGCGGCGCAAGAAGCCCCACGGCATCCGGGCCGCGGCGAACGGCGAGAAACGGCGCCCCGCGGCGTGGCGCTGCGCCGCCGCGAGCGTCGAGTAGCGCTCGAGCTTGACCAGATACTCGGAGAGGCTCGCGTACGGCCGGTGCAGCACGTGGCCGCGAAGCGTCTCGACCCTCCCCTCGACCGCCACGCCCTCGTGGATCGCCGCGTCCCGGTAGTGCGCGCGGCCGCGCCGGAAGAGGCGCAGGTGCGTCTCGCCGCCGAAGCCGCCGTAGCGCAGCGTTCGGCCGAACAGCTCCGAGCGGAATCGCAACCGGTAGCCGTCCACGTCCGGGCGGGCGATCGCCGCCGGAATCTCCGCTGCCAGTTCCGGGGACAGCACCTCGTCGGCGTCGAGGACGAGGACCCAATCGCCCGTCACCTGCGAGAGCGCGAACGCCCGCTGCGCCCCGTAGCCGAGCCAGGGCTGCTCGACCACCCGCGCCCCCGCCACCGCCGCGACCTCGCGGGTGCGGTCGCGGCTGCCCGAGTCGATCACCACCCGCTCGTCCGCGAAGGCCGCGGAGGCGAGGCAGCGCGGCAGGTCGCGCTCCTCGTCGCACGCGATCACCGCGAGGGACAGGGTCGGCACGCGCGCCAGTCTGAAGAAACCCGACCCCGATCGCAAGCCTCGACCCTCCCGAAAACAGATCGGCGGGGCCGGCACGGGGGGGGACGGCAGACCGGCGTCCGACTCGTCCCCTCGGAGCACCCTCGGCCGACCCGCCGCGTCAGGGCTCGCCGGGCGGGCGATTGCTTTTTTCGCGCCGCGGGCGCCTACTGGGTGTGAAGCGAACCGATCGAAAGGGCGCGGCCATGGCGAGCGAGACGCGGTGCCGGCGCAGCAGGGAATGGTGGCGCACCGTCGACCACCTCTTCTTCGGGATCCTCCTCTTCTCCGTGGCCGGCCACTTCGGCCTCATCGCGGCAGTCTCGGGCCGGACGCTCGAGGAGGTCGACGTCGTCCCCGAGTCGATCGGCGACGCTTGGCTTCCTCCGGTCACCTTCCGACCGCCGCCGCCACTGACGCGTGTGCCGGCGGTCGGCCCGGCGGCGGGACCCAGGCACGCGCCGCGCCGCGTCCGGCACGGCGTCGGCCCCACCCGAAAAGCCGGCGACGTCGGGCTCCTTCCCGTCCTCGGCGCCGACACGTTCGGTGAGCTGCTGCGGGAGGACGGACCCGCCGATCTCAGGACCGCGCTCTCGCACGCGAGCCGCGGCGGTCGCGTCGCCGGGCTCGGGCTCGGGCTCGGGCTCGGCACGCGCCGGGGCGATGCGAGCGGAACATCTACCGAGATCGGCGTCCTCGACACCGGGGGATCCGGAGCTGTCGACCTCGGCGGCCGCAACGCCCTGCGCATCGCCGGCACCGTCTCCGCCACCCCGCCAGAGACCGACAACCCGGACCTCGACCGCCCCGGCCTCGAGCACTTCCTGAAGGCGAACCTGCGCGGCATCCAGGGTTGCTACGAGCACGCCCTCAAGCTCACCCCCGACCTGCGCGGCAAGCTCGCCGTCGGCCTGGTCCTGACCCCCGAGGGCCGCATCGGCGACGTCGAGGTCGACGAGGACACCCTCCACAGCGCCGCCGTCGTCGACTGCATCCGCGCCCGCCTGCGCCTCTGGCAGCTCCCCTTCCACCCCGCCGCCGAAACCCGCCTCCAGCTCTCCTGGAACTTCGTCGCCGCGGAGTGACGCGGCGCCGGAAGCGGTTTCGACGCGCGTTTCATGCGCCGAGCCGACGGATGGGCCGGTCTGGAATGCCTCCACCAGGAGCTGCTCTCCGTCGGGCACACGACCGACCTGGCGGTGCGGCCTACCGCTTCAGGGGATCTGGCAACCGTCACGGCTGGAGCGGGTGACACAGCCCCCGTCGACGCAGAGGCCGCCCAGGCAGTCGGCTCCCCCATTCTGGGGCTGGCAAGCCGCGCCGTCCTGTCCTTGCGCCACACAGGTCTTCGAGCGGTCGCAAAAGTACCCGTAGCCATAGCACGGGTAGTTGGAATCGCTGGCGCAAGGACCACTGGTGGGCGGCGTCTGACACTGCCCCCCGACGCACAACAGCCCGCGGCGGCAGCCGGTCACGATGGAAACGGTGCCCGGGCCCCCGTCGAAGACGCAAGGCCCGCCGACGTCGACCAGCGGCAGACAGGTTCCCCCGGTCGGAGGCTTCCCTCCGCCCGTACCGTAGAAGGTCGCTCCCACGCAGGCGAGACCGGCCTGGCAGGGCCCCCCCAGCCCGGAAGGGACCGCCGCCGCCCCGGGCCCGCACGCGCCGCCGTCGCCGATCTGGGGGGTGCACGCCGCGCCCCCGTCCGCGAGCGCCTTGCAAAAGAGGCCCGACTGGCAGGAGATGGACTCGGTCGCGCAGGCGGCGCCGGCGCCGCCCGGGGGCATGCAGGCCCCGTTCACGCACTGGAGTCCAAGCTGGCAGTTTGGTCCGGCCGAGCAGGCTCCGTTCTGTCCGACGAGCGGCTCGCACGCGAAAACCCCGGCGTCGACGGGCGTGCAGGAGGAACTCGGCCCACACCCGTCCGAGCAGGGTGCGCCGCTGAGCGGGTAGGCGGTGCAGGTCCCCGGACAGATCCCCGTATCTCCGGCCGCGCAGTCGCCATCGGCACAACCGAGGCCATCCCAGCAGTCTCCGCCGTTGGCCACGAGGCCCGTGAGGTACTGGTACGAGGCGTACGGGAAGGCCCTCTGGGCGAAGAAGCCACAACCCGCGTCGGCAACGGCTTGCACGAAATCCTGCGCGACCGTTGGACTGTAGGCCAACAGCCCCGCGTCGACGGCCATCGCCGATTCGTCGACGAATTGGGCGAGTTGCGCCTCTTCCGACGCCTGGCAGGAGGACACGAGGTAGCTCGCGGGCTGGTAGCAAGAGTCATACGCCCGGCAGTAGGCGGCAGCCCAGGCGCTGAGCAGGCCTGCCAGCGGGAGAATTCCACCACCGCTGCTCCCGCCCGAACTCCCTGTCGTGCCGCCTGCACTCACCGTGGTGCCGCCAGAGGTGCCCGCCGGCCCGCCCGTGTTCGAGGTGCAAGCCAGGGAGGCGGCGAGGCTCGCCACGACGGCCCGGATGAAACAGCGCTTCATGGGGTCTCTCCTGCCGGCGTTGGGAAAAGGGCACGCATCGGGCCCAGTTCACAGCTTACCTCGAAAGCGGCCAGACGGAATCGCAGCGTGGCGATCGCCGACACCGCAGGCCCGGCCCCTGCTCAGCTTTCGGAAGAGAGAAGGTTCGTCAATCGTCGCGGAGTGGACCCGCCGGCGGGCGGTGCTTCCAGAACCTCAGTCGGCCCTCTTCACCACGGCCTCCCCCTGGTACCAGTTCCCGTCGCAGGAGAAGACCGCGCCGTTGACGATTTTGCAGCGGTAGTAGCTGCCGTCGCTGCGCTTCACCACGGCCTTGCCCTGGAACCAGTCGCCGTCGCAGGAGAAGACGTCCCCGTTGACGATGCGGCAGCGGTAAAAGTTGCCGTCGCTTCGCCGGACCACGGCGTGTCCCTGGTACCAGTTTCCGTCGCACGAGAAGATCTGGCCATTGGCGATTTTGCAGCGGTAGTACGAACCCCCGGAGGCGAGCGCGAGTCCTGCCCAGCCTCCGAGGAGCGCGACGGCGAGCGGCTTCACAGGCGTGTTCATGGCACTCGATCCATAGCCCCTCGGCCCGCGGGCAGGCAAGCGTCGCGGCCGTGCCCTGGGGCAGGAGAGCCGGGTCCGGCCGCCGTCCAGGCGGGGCGGCGGTCGGCGCGGTTGAGGGCTTCGCCGCCACACCCGCCCTCGCACGCAAGCGCGGCCGGAGACTTGGGTTCAAGCGCCGAGGCGAAAGAGGCGCTCGGCGTTGGCGGCGGTCGCGGCGGCGACCTCTTCGGGCGGCAGGCGCTTGACCCGGGCGATCTCGCGGACGACGAGGGCGACGTGGGCAGGCTCGTTGCGCTTTCCGCGGTGCGGGACGGGGGTCAGGAAAGGACTGTCGGTCTCGACGAGGAGACGGTCGAGGGGGACAGCGGCGGCGGCCTCGCGGAGGGCGCCGGCGGTCTTGAAGGTCACGATGCCGGCGATGGAGAGGTGCAGGCCGAGGGCGAGGTAGGCTTCGGCCTCGGCGCGGATCCCGGAGAAGCAGTGGACGACGCCGCCGGGGCCTTCGCCCGCGCGGGCGGCGGTCAGGATGGCGAGGCAGTCCTGTTGCGCCTCGCGGAGGTGGACGGTCACGGGTTTGCCGAGGCGCCGGGCGAGGTCGAGTTGCCGCTCGAAGCTCGCGCGCTGCGCGGGGCGAGGGGAGTGGTCGTAGTGGTAGTCGAGGCCGGTCTCGCCGACGGCGACGACGTCGGGGCGCGCCGCGAGCGCCTCCAGAAGCGCCCAGTCGTCGGCGCCGACGCGGGCGCAGTCGTGGGGGTGGACGCCGACGGTCGGGAACGCCCAGCCGGGTTCGGCGGCGGCGACCTCGAGGGCCCAGCCGAAGTCGCCGGGACCGCGCCAGAGGCCGACGATCACGGCCTTGGCGAGGCCTCCGGCCTTGGCGCGGGCGACGACGTCTCCGCGGTCGGCGTCGTACTCGGGGCCGTCGATGTGGCAGTGGGAGTCGACGAGGCGCATGGGGCGATCCATTTCGACCGTGGCCCCCTCACCCTGTCCCTCTCCCCCGCCGGGGGAGAGGGTTTGATCGCCGCGCGGTTGCGTCATCTCACGGCGGTGCCGGCGGGGACCTCGGCCGGGAGCTCGACGAGGGCGAGCTTTCCGCCCTCGCCGGCGGCGAGGAGCATGCCGTGGGAGCGGATGCCGCGGATGGTCTTGGGCGCGAGGTTGGCGACGACGACGACGTGGCGGCCGACGAGGGCGGCGGGCTGGAAGGCCTCGGCGATACCGGAGGCGATTTCGCGCGGGGCGGGCTCGCCGAGGTCGACGGACAGGCGCAGGAGCTTGGTCGCGCCCGCGACGGGCTCGGCGGCGAGGACGACGCCGCAGCGGAGGTCGAGGGCGGCGAAGGCGTCGAAGGGGATCTCGGCCTTCCCCTCCCCCGCTTGCGGGGGAGGGCCAGGGTGGGGGGCGACCTCGGCCGGGGTGGCCCCCCTCCCCTCCCTCCCCCGTGAACGGGGGAGGGGGCTTGCGGCTGCGGGAGACGCCGCGGGTTCTTCGGGGAGAAGGGCGGCTGCGGCCTTGGGCTCGATCCGCGGCATCAGCGGCGGGCCCTCGACCACCCTGCCCTCGCGGATCCAGGGGCCGGGGAGCTCGCGTCCCTCGAGGCCGAGGTCCGCGAGGCGGGCGCCGGGGCGGCCGACCTGGCGCAGCACCTCGGCGGACATGGTCGGGGTCACGGGTGAGAGCAGGACGGCGGCCGCGTAGGCCAGGTTGGCGCAGAGCGAGAGGTCTCCCTGGGCCACGGCGGGGTCCGCGGCCCACGGCTTGCGCTCCTGGAGGAAGCCGTTGCCGGCGGTGCAGGCGGAGACGATCGCGGCCACGGCGCTCTTGAGGTCGGCGGCGGCGTAGGCGGGCACGGCGGCCCGGAAGGCCTCGAGGGCGTCGGTCCAGACGGGCCCGGGCGCGGCCGTGGCGATGCGGCCCTCGAACCGGCTCCGCAACAGGCTCAGCGTGCGGTGGCAGAAGTTCGCGATGTTGTTGACGAGCTCGGCGTTGACGCGGTGGCGGAAGTCCTCGACGTTGAGATCGATGTCGGAGGGCTCGGGGGTCAGGTTGGCGGCGAAGTAGTAGCGCAGGTGCTCGGGGTGGAGCCCCGGGATCTCGAGGTACTCGCGCGCGGTCCGCAGCCGGCCGCGGCTCTTCGACATCTTCTCGCCGCGGACGTTGAGCATGCCGTGGACGAGGATCCGCCGCGGCAGCTTGTAGCCCGCCCCTTGCAGCATCGCGGGCCAGAAGAGGGCGTGGAAGTAGATGATGTCCTTGCCGATGACGTGCCAGATCTCGGCGTCGGCGTCGGGGCGCCAGTAGGAATCGCGGTCGGGCGTGTTGGAGATGTAGCCGACGGGCGCGTCGAGCCAGACGTAGAAGTACTTGTCCTGCTCGCCCGGGATGCGGAAGCCGAAGTACGGGCCGTCGCGCGAGACGCACCAGTCCTCGAGCCCCTTGTCGATCCAGCCGCGCAGGAAGTTGCGGACCTGGGGGTCGACCTCGGGGAAGGCGGTGCCGGAGGCGATGCCCGCGAGCAGCGGCTGGAAGTCGCGGAGCTTGAAGAAGTAGTGCTCGGAGGCCCGGCGGACGGGGGGCGTGCCGCAGATCGCGCAGCGGGGTTCTTTGAGCTCGGTGGGCGCGTAGGTCGACTTGCAGACCTCGCAGACGTCGCCGTACTGGTCGGCCGCGCCGCAGCGCGGACAGGTGCCGCGGACGAAGCGGTCGGGCAAAAAGCGCCGGTCCTTCTCGCAGTAGGTGAGGTCGATGGCGCGCCGCTCGACGTGGCCGCCCTTCGTGAGCGCCTCGAAGATTTCGACGGCGACGGCCCGGTTGGCCTCGGTGTTGGTGCTGCCGTAGTTGGCGAAGTCGATCTCGAAACCTTTGAAGTCGCGCCGGTGGCCCTCGCCGACCTTGGCGATGAGCGCCTCGGGGCTGACGCCCTCCTGCCGCGCCCGCAGCTCGATGGGGGTCCCGTGGGTGTCGTCGGCGCAGACGTAGGCGGCGTCGCGCCCGGCGAGCTTCTGGAACCGGACGAGGACGTCGGTCTGGATCGCCTCGAGCAGGTGGCCGAGGTGGATGGGCCCGTTGGCGTACGGCAGCGCGCTCGTGACCAGCAGCTTGCTCATGCTCTCGCTCCTCCGAGGGAAAGCGCGGCGCGGGTGAGCCAGCCCTCGGCGTCCATGCCGCGCTTGATGCCGATGTCCGCGCGCGCGAGGAGGACGAGCGCGTCGGCCAGCTCGGCGCGCTTCCAGTGCAGCGCGGCCTCGGCCCGCTTGAAGGCGCGGAAGGGGTGCGACGGCTTGCGCCCGGCGCGCTTGTCGGCCTCGGCGAGCTTCGGGAAGACGCGCTGCTCGAACTCGCGGGGCGACATGCCGGGGCGCATGCCCAGCTCGCCGAGCTGGGCCCGGACGAGCAGGAGCCCGCGGACGGCGGACGCGAGGCCGCCCAGGATCCGGAGCGGCGCGGCGCCGAGGGCGAGCTCGGCCTCGATGGCGGCGAGCAGGGCGCGGCCGTCCTTCGCCTCGAGCGCGCGGCCGAGGGCGAAGTAGTCCTCGCCCGCGATCTGCGGGACGAGGTCGAGGACGTCCTGCGACTCGATCTGCGGCCGATCGCCGGCGTAGGCCGCGAGCTTGCCGAGCTCGGAGGCGAGGACCCGCGCGTCGCTGCCGGCCCGCGCGACGAGCAGCCGCGCCGCGTCGGGGGCGATCGTCTTGCCGAGCGGGGCGAGCACCTCGGCCGCGAGCTCCCCCGCGTCGGCCTCGCCCTTCTGCGGCCCGCGGCTCGGGGCGGTCTTCAGCCCGCGGGCGATCTCGACGCCGCGGGCGCGCAGCAGGCGCGTGAGCGCGGAGGCT
>DAIDIT010000224.1 GCA_027451705.1 Pseudomonadota bacterium | reverse complement strand
CCTCCGTCTCTGTGCCACCCCTCGGGGTGAGCACGTCTAGGTTTGAGGCGCCCGATTGGACGACCTCGTTTCGACCGAGGCAAGCCACTTCATCTAATCTCTTGCGGGGGAGGACAAAGGTGGGGGACCACCCCGCGCGGGCCCGGCGGCCTCTCCCCCAATCGGGAGAGGCCGCCTTGGGGCGACGCGCTTGACGGCGGCGACGAGGTTCTACTTGGCCGTAGCGGTCACAGGCTTGTCGGCCGCGATGCCGAAGCTCGCGAGCAGCGGGCTCTCGGTGCCGAAGTACCGCCTGAGGGCGGCCTTCAGAGTCACGAAGAACTTTCGCGCCGGCACGGCCCGTCCGTTCCGGATGTTCACTTTGAGGCGCCGTCGGCCATGAACGGCTGATCGACCGTCACGCCGGCCGCAGCCACCGTCGGCGCACGAAGAGGGCGCCGACGAAGAGGAGGAGCCCGAAACCGAGGCCAGTGCCCGTCGACGCACCGCCTTCGCCGCCCGGGGAGTCGCCTTCACCGTCGCCGCGACCGCCAAATGGAAACGCCGCCGCGTTGCCCGGCGAGGTGACGATTCGGGCGTTCACCACGCCCGAGGGGCCGGGTGGGCCGAAGACGGCGTCGTAGGTCATCTGATCGGGGGTGACGATCGTCGTCAGCCGGGTGAGCGTGGTCTGCGTCGGGTCGACCAGCGCCGCGAGCGCGCCTCCCGCCACGCCGCCTCCGTAGTCGCCCTCGACCACCCAGGCCTTGCCGCCGTTACCCGTCACGGCCGCGGACACCGCCTGCGCGTAACTCTGGACGAGCAGGCCTCCGTCGAGGTCGTTCAAGGTGAGCGCCGCCGCGTTCGTCGGCCCCACGGGCGACGGCGCCGCGACGAACACGGTGAACGCCATGCTGCTGCCCGCGCCGAGGCTCGCCATCTTCAGCTCCATCTCCTCGTGGACCACCTGCACCGAGAAGTGGACGCCCACGGAAACGCCACCGTCGGGCGCGCCGCCCTCGCCGGTGCCGCCGTCGCTCCCGGCCGCGCGCGTCAGCGCGACGAACCACTGCCCCGGGCCGACGTAGGAATCGACGACGCCCTGGCCGGCGGCGGAAACGGCGAAGCCGTTCTGCGACAGCCAGCCGTTCAACGCGGTCGCGTCGGAGGCGGTGAGCGGGGTCGCGGTCACCGGGCCGACGGTCACCGCGGGGCCGCTTCGGACGCCCGTCGAGATCGGCGTCCCGCTGGCGGTGCCCCCGACTCCCCTCATCGGCACGCAGCCGCAGCCCTCGCCGCCCCCCGAGCCACTCGGCGTCACCACGGTGATCTGCGGCCGAGTGGCCTGATCGAGCGCGTCGAGGTCGGCGGCGGGCACGGGGTTCGGGTCGATCGTCGGCTGCGCGGGCACCGGGATGAGCACGCCGAAGTTCCCGCCGGTCGGAACGAAAATCTGCGTGACGATGTCGGTGGACGACGCGTGCGCGGAGACGAACTCGCGCTGCCCGTCCATCGCGACGTCCGTGGCCACCAAACTGGTGACCAGGCCGCCTCAGGCGCGCGCCCGCGAGGGCCAGCCGACCAGCGCGAAGGCCGCGGCGACCGCGGCGAAGGCGAGAATGCGCGATGGGACCACGGGACCTCCCGGGTGGATGTGGCGAGCGTACGGCCGGTCCGACCCGCGGTCAACGCTTCCTGACATTCGCGGCTCGAGACCACAGTCCACGACGAAACCGGGAAGCGGGGAGGGTGAAAGCCCGCAGCGTTGCCTTCCTGGCCCCGCGGTTTCCTCGAAGACCAAGCCGTCCGACCCGTGAACGGGTACCATGGATGATCGTCGATCTCATGCCACGACCCGAGAAGAAGCCCCGAAACGCGATCGAGTCGGAACAGAAGATCGCGTTCGCCGATGCGGCCGCCTTCGATCGGTGGCTCGCGGCAAATCACGCGTCTTCATCCGGCCTCTGGCTCCGGATTGCGAAGAAGGGCTCCGGCAAGAGGTCGGTCGGCTACCACGAGGCGGTCGAGGTGGCGCTCGCCTGGGGTTGGATCGACGCGCTCAAGCGCCCTCTCGATCACGCCGAATGGCTCCAGCGCTTCACGCCTCGCAGTCCGTGGAGCCCGTGGTCCAAGCTCAACTGCAAGAAGGTCGAGGCGCTCATCGAGGCCGGGCGGATGAAGCCCTCGGGCCTCGCCGAGGTGGAGCGGGCCAAGAAGGACGGCCGCTGGGCCAAAGCCTACGAGGGCCAGGGCAAGGCCGAGCTCCCGGCCGACTTTGCCGAGGCCTTGGCGAAGAACGCGAAGGCGTCTGCGTTCTACGCCACGCTCGACTCCGCGAACCGCTACGCCATCGTCTACCGGCTGCACACGGCGAAGAAGCCGCAGACGCGGAAGAAGCGCTTCGACGCCTTCCTGGCCATGCTCACCCGCGGCGAAAAGCTTCACTGACCGCCTTCGGCGCATCCGCCGGGCGAATGGCGCGGGGCGGGGACGGGGAGCCGGGACCGACCTCGACCCGGCGGGGGAGGGAATTTGGGAACGGTCAGCGGCTGGGAGCGGGGGCGGGCGCTTCGAGGTCGCGCTGGCTTGCGCGCAGAGCGGCGCTTTCTGGCCACCAGCGCAGGCCCTGGGCGACCGCGGCGAGCGCTTCGGCGCGGCGGCCCTGGGCGCGCTCGCAAGTCGCCAGCTCGAGGAAGCCGTTGCCGAGGAAGTAGCGGGGGTTGAGGGTGACGGAGCGCCGCATCTGGGCGGCGCAGCCGGCGTAGTCGTGCTCGCCGAGGAGCTGGAGGCCGTAGTTGTAGTGGACCATGTCGCTGCCCGGGGATTCCTCGGCGCGGGCGGCCCAGAAGTGGTGGGAGTCGAGGTAGACCTCGTCGCCGCGGACGGTGAGGGCCGCGCAGGCGACGGTGTAGGCGGCGAGACCGGCCGCGGCCAGGCGCGGCATCGCGGCCGGGAGGCGGTCGGCGAGCATGACGAGCAGGCCGATCATCGCGAAGGTGACGAAGCGCAGGGAGAGCAAGTCGAAGAGGCCGGCGTAGACGCGGCCGGCGCCCACCGCGGTCGGCGCGAAGAAGAGGAGGAACCAGAAGAGGCCGACGGCGGCGGCGCGCCTCCGGGCGGCGGCCCACAGGAGCGCGGCGAAGAGGGCCAGCTCGAAGGTGAGCAGGAGCGGGCCGCCCTCGACGCCCGGCGCGACCCCGAGGGCGGACCAGGGGGCGATCGTCGCGGCGAGGTGCTGCACCGTCAGCAGCGGGACGCGCAGCGCCGCCTGAAAGAGGCTTCCCCCGGCGGGCGCGACGCCGCGCAGCGCGTAGGCGCGCAGGGCGAAATAGGCGGCCGCCGCGCCGGCCGCGGCGCCGAGGTGCCGCCTCCGCCAGGGCAAGAGCCCGGCGAGGCAGAGCGCGACGAGCAGCGGCAGGAGGAAGACCGCGCCCTCCTTGCTCGCCGCCGCGAGCCCGACCGCCGCGGCGAAGAGCGCGGCCGGCGCGCCGCGCATGTAGAGGACGAGCGCCCCGAGGAGAAAGAGGTTCGCGAAGAGGTCGGTCCGCCCGGAGGTCCATGCCACGACGCTGGTCTGGGCGGGGTGGACGCCCCACAGGAGCGCGAGCGCTGCGGCCTGCCACGGCGCTGCCGTGAAACCGACCAGCAGGAGGTAGAGGAGCCCCGTGCAGGCGACCTGCGCGAGGAGGTTGGTGAGGTGGAAGGGCCAGGGCGCCCCGAAGCCCAGGCTCTGGTCGATCAGGTTGGCGACGGAGACGACGGGCCGGTACATGCCCCCGAGGTGGGCGAGGCCGGGGGTGAGCTTGCCCCCCTCGGCGGTCGCCCAGAACGGCGAGGTCAGGAGCGTCCCGAGGCGCGACCAGTGCAGGTTCGCGTTGCCGCCGACGAGCATGTTGTCGTCGAAGACGAGCCCGTAGCGGAGCGTCGGGGCGTAAACGGCGAAGACGGCGAGCATCGCCGCGAGGCCCCACCGATGTCGCCGGATCCGTTTCACGCGCGCGGACCGTACCAATCCCGCGCCCCCGCGGTCGAGGGGGACGCTCTGGAGGCGCACCCGCCCGCCGGGGTAGAGATCGAGCGTGCGCCGGATCTTCGCCCTGCTCCTGCTCGCGTGCGGCTGCGGCCCGAGGGGCGCCGCCCCGGACGCCGGGACGCAGGTCACCTTCGCCGCGGCCGCCGACGAGGCTGCCGGCGCGCTCGGGCGCTATTACTACGCGGGCGGCGCCTGGAACGGCTGCGTGCCGAGCGACCAGTGCTACACCGACGACGTCGACTGGGGCGCGGACTCGATGACGGACACGCTCTTCTTGCGCTGGGAAGAGGCGCCCGACGCGGGCGAGGCGCCGATGCTGCGGGCGCTCGGGGACAACGCCGAGGTCTGGCCGGCCTGCAACCTGCCGTCGTGCGGCCTGCTCAGCGACGTGCCGTCGTGGGACTCGGTCGCGCTCTCGCGCATCTACACGGTGACCCGGGACGGAGGCGCCCTCGCGCGGGCCGAGAGCGACTTCGCGATGGTCGACGAGTCGAACGCCTTCGCCCTCGGCGCCTGCCCCGCCATCGACTACCAGCAGGCCGGCGCCGCCGACGGCGGCAACGAGCTCAAGACGCTGGAGACCGACTCGAACTACGTGAAGGCCGCGCTGCTTCTCTGGGAGGAGACCTCCGAGCGGGCCTACCTCGACAAGGCCGCCGCGAAGTACGCGGCCATCCGGCGCTACTTCCTCGACCCCGAGGTGCCGCTCTACACGGCCTTCGTCTTCGACGACGGCGGGAGCTGCTGGCAGCTCCCGCGCCGCTTCTTCGCCTCCGTCAACGGCAACCTGATCTGGGCCGGCGTCCACCTCGCGGCCGCGACCGGCGACGGGGGCTACCTCGCCGACGCGGTCGCGACCGGCGGGGCGGTCGCCCGCGACCTGAACGATTCGAGCGGGCTGTACGACGAGATGCAGTCGGAGTTCGACGTGGTCGAGCCGCTCGTCGAGGGGATGGAAGAGCTGGCGAAGCAGGGGCAGGACTTCGCGCGCGACTGGATCCTGACGAACGCGACGGCCGCGCGCGCCTCGCGCACGCCGCAGGGGATCTTCGGCCGCCACCTCGATGGCCCGCCGCCGCGGCAGGCGGTCACCGAGTGGGAGTCCAACGGCGGCTTCGCGCTGGCGTTCGCCGCGGCGTCGCTCGCCCCCGGCGCGCCGGTGGCGCCCGATCCCTTCTGGGCCTCGGCGGCCTTCGTCGACGCGGGCTTCTCCGACCCTCCGTTCTCTCTCTCGTTCCGGGGCCGGGGCATCGCGCTGGTCGGGACGATCGGCGATGTCTGCTGCAAGCCCGGCCACGCCCGGGTGCTCGTCGACGGGACGGAGACGTTCGACGAGACCGGAATCTGGCAGAACGCATCCCCCACGCAGACGAGCCTGCCCGGCTCGATCCTCTTCGCCTGGCGCTGGCCCGACGCGGGCAGCCACACACTGGACTTCGAGCCCGGCGCCTACGACCCGCACGAGGGCGGCTCGTATTTGCACCTGACCGGCTACGAGGTCGTCCCCTAGATCGGAAATCTGTGGACCGCGCGTCACCGATGGTAGAATGCGGAGGTGCCGGCCGGAGCAACGAGTCCACCACTCGACGAAGCGCTGGCGCTCGCCGCCGTCGGGTTCCTGGTGCAGGACGCCTCGCGGCGCGTCGTCTACGCGAACGGCGAAGCGTGCCGCCTCCTCGGCTTTCCCGATCCCGGAGCCCTGGTGGCGACCCCGCCCGACCAGATCGGCGCGCAGTTCGAGACGCTGGACGAGTCCGGCGCGGCGCTTCCGGAAGACCAGCGGCCCTGGCGGCGCGCGCTCGCGGGCGAGACCGCCGAGCGGACGCTCCGCCTCCGCACCGAGGGGCGCGACCGCTGGATCCACATGACCTCGCGGCCGCGCGTTCGCGAAGGGCGCGTCGATCTCGTCGCGAGCACCCTCGCGGACGTCACCGAGCGGCGCGAGGCGGAGGCCGGGCAGCGCTTCCTCGCCGAGGCGGGCCGGCTGCTCGCAAGCTCGCTCGACTACCCGGCGACGCTCGCCAACGTGGCCCGCCTCGCGGTGCCGACTCTCGCGGACTGGTGCTCCGTCGAGCTCGTCGACCCGATCCAGCCGGACGCGCCGGCGGGGCCGGGCGGCACGATTCTCCTCGAGGTCGCCGTAGAGGGTGGTGGTGACGTTGCCGGTGACCACGTCCGTGGTCCGGTAGACGCGGCCGTCGGCGTCGTAGGCGGTGGTGGTATCGCCGCTCGTGACCG